>NZ_JAFGYI010000083.1:0-2571 GCF_017490905.1 Pseudomonas sp. 32_A
CGGCCACGGCCGCTCCCACAGGTATAGCATGAACCCGAAGCCCGCATAGTACCTGTGGGAGCGGGTTTACCCGCGAAGCAGGCGACGCGGTGGATGGCACCGGCTTTGCCAGTGTTCGCGGCCACTCGCACCCGGGCAGAAGCTGCCTTCCGAGGCCAGCCTGTGCGAAGCCTACGCGATCAGCCGGCCGGTGTTCCGCGAGGCGATGCGCGCCCTTACCGCCAAGGGCCTGATCGAGGCCCGCCCGCGGGTAGGCACCCTGGTCCGGCCCCGTCATGACTGGCACATGCTCGACCCGGATGTACTGCACTGGCTGATGCAGGCCACACCACAGCAGGAATTCTTCAACATGCTGAGCAGCGTACGCTGGGTCATCGAGCCCGCTGCCGCCGCGCTGGCCGCCACCAACGCCAGCGCCGAGGATGTCGATTCGATCACCGAGGCCTACCAGCGCATGGAAGCCGCACGCAGCCATGAAGAACGCCTGCAGCCGGACCTGGACTTCCACGCCCGCATCGCCGACGCCACCCACAACGACCTGCTGGCCTACCTGTGCAACATGCTGTCGATGGCACTGCGCGAGTCGGTGCGCTACTCCAACCAGCGGGCGAATTTCGACGAACTCGCCCTGCCCCGGCACAAGGCGATTCTGACCGCCATCCAGAACGGTGACGCACTGGGCGCGCGGCATGCCTCACTGGTACAGCTGGAAGATGCCCGGGTTGCCCTGGCCAAGGTGCTGGGCCAGGACCCGACAAGCTGAGGAGCCATCCGGGCCCACCTCAGCCACTGCGCCGCGTGAGCCCGCCGATCAGAACACCGACCACCCAATCCGCGAACTCAGCAGCTCAAGCGCCGCCATCCCCGCCAGGGAGTTACCTGCCGCATTCAACTCCGGCGACCACACGCACACCGTGAACTGCCCCGGCACGATGGCCACAATCCCGCCCCCCACACCACTCTTGCCTGGCAACCCCACCCGGTAGGCGAAATTCCCTGCCTCGTCATACAGCCCACTGGTGGCCATGATCGAGTTCACCTGCTGGGTCTGGCGCCGGGTCAGAATCTGCTCACCGCTGTGCTTGCAGAACCCATCATTGGCCAGGAAACAGAACGCCCGAGCCAGGTCCAGGCAGTTCATTTGCAGCGCGCAATAGCTGAAGTAGCTGCGCAGCACCGTCTCCACCTCGTTATGGAAGTTGCCGAACGACTGCATCAGGTAAGCCATGGCCGCGTTACGCGCGCGGAATTGATACTCCGAATCCGCAACACGGGCATCGATCGCGATGTGGGGGTTGCCCGAAAGCCGCCGCACGAAATCGCGCATCGACAACGTGGGGGCAGCAAAGCGCGACTGGTTGATATCGCAAATCACCAACGCACCCGCATTGATAAACGGATTACGCGGCCGCCCCCGCTCGAACTCCAGCTGCACCAGCGAGTTGAACGGCTGGCCGGAAGGCTCATGGCCAAGCCGCTCCCAAATGGCTTCCCCCGAGTGGCCGATTGCCTGCACCAGGCTGAACACCTTGGAAATACTCTGCACCGAGAACGGCACCAGGGCATCGCCTGCGCAGTAATAGCTGCCATCGTTGCCATAGACCGCGATGCCCAGCTGGTTCGCCGGCACATCGGCCAGCGCAGGAATGTAGTCAGCCACTTTGCCCTTGCCGATCAAGGGACGTACTTCTTCGAGAATCTCGTTCAACAGCGTTTGCATGGAAGGCCCTGTATCAGTCCCCAGACGACGGCTAAGGGGTAGCATTCTTGACGAAGATCGAGCGAAAGAAATCACACTCTTGGCAAGAAATGACCGGCCGACCGTGTACCACGCCATATCCTATGCTGTGCTTGTTTCGACGACACAGCGAACGTGCCCCCGCCAGGTGCAGAAGCCGCCAACCAAGGAATAGAGGACCAACGATGCCAGCTTGCCCCTTACCCGCTGACGAAGCGCTGCGCCAGCGCACGCTCGATGACATGAACCTGGTCGACACGCCAGCCGAGCATTACCTCGATACCCTGGTGCGGCTGACCCAGGACCTGGCCCACGTGGATACCGTGCTTATCAGCCTGATCGACCAGGACCGACAGTGGTTCAAGGCCCGCATAGGGCTGGAGGCAAGCGAAACGACGCGCAGTGTTTCCTTCTGCGGCTACGCCATTCTCGGCGAGGGTACCCTGATGGTGCCCGATGCCAAGTGCGACGGGCGATTCGTCGATAACCCGCTGGTGCTAAACCCGCCCTTCATCCGCTTTTACGCCGGCCACCCCTTGCGTGCAGGTAACGGCAAAGCCATCGGTACGCTGTGCATGTTCGACCCGCGCCCTCGCGTGCTCAGCGAGGCTCAGCAAGCGAACTTCCGCGACCTGGCCACGCTCGCCGAGGGATATTTGCAGCTGCGCACCCTGGCGCAGGTAAACCGCGACTTACGCCTTGAAATGGATCGCGAGCAACGCAAAGCCCTGCTCGACCCTTTGACGCAACTGTGGAACCGCGGCGCGTTGTCGGCGTTTGAAGAGCATGAACGGCGGTTGGCGGAGGTGAACGGTTTACAACTGGGTGCGGTG
>NZ_JAFGYI010000084.1:0-2418 GCF_017490905.1 Pseudomonas sp. 32_A
CGCCCTTACGGCGAGTCACTTTTTGTCAAACGCGACAAAAAGTAACCAAAAAACGCTGGCTCCCATCATCCGGCCCCTGCGCTTTGCTCCGGGGTTCCCTCGCTACGGGCCAGCTCCCGGGAGTACGCGCTGCAGGCCCCATCCATGGGGCCTCAGCGCTTGACGGGCATCCATGCCCGTCACCTCCCTCCGCAGTCCCTTCGCTCGGCCTCCTGAAGTCGCAATCTGCGGCGCCTGAACTTTCGCGTGCTTAGAAGCAAAAGCAACGGCAACGGCAACGGCAGGAGCAAAGGCAAAGGCAAAGGCAAAGAAAAAACTGCTACTGGCTGAGGTGGGCCATCGGCCGTTCGACAAAGCGGATGCTGTCGCGCCCATTTCGTTTGGACTGGTACAACGCCACATCCCCCTGCTCGATCAAGGCCGCCAGGCTCGTCGGCGGCTGGTCGAACAGGTTGACGCCGATGCTCAAGGTGACCGGCTGCGGCGTAGGCACCGTCTTGCTGGCATGCTGCTGGAACTGCTCGCGCAGCAGTCCGCCCAGCTCCATGACCTGCTCGCTGTTCGCCCCACACAGCAGAATGACGAACTCATCACCGCCCAACCGCGCCGCCAGCGCGCGCTCGGGCAAAACCATACGAATCATCTCGCTCAGGGCAATCAGCAAGCGGTCCCCTGCAACATGCCCGTGCAGGTCGTTGACCAGCTTGAAGTTGTCGATGTCGATCAGTAGCAAGGCCCCGGGCTGCGCCGAATCCACTGCCTTGAAGAAAGGCCCCGCACGCACCTCCAGTGCACGCCGGTTGTACAGCGCCGTCAACGGGTCACGGGCCGCCAGACGGGCAATCCGCGCCTCGCGCCGGTAGCGCACGGTGCCGGTCATCGACAAGGCAATCAGCATGATCGCCATCGCACCTTCGACCAGGGAAACCTGAATGATCAGCCCGCCGAAAGTGGCCAGGTCAATCAGCGTCCCCGGCGTGATCGCAATGATCGCCTTGGCCACATAGAACACCCCATGAACCAGCAACACATAGCGCAACTGCACGGCGCCAACACTCAACGACTTGCCATGCGGCCGCAACAGCCAGCTGGCCTTGAGCGTCAACAGCGCCACCAGCAACGAGTTGACCATCAGCATTACCTTCGACCACTGCGGCCCCACAGGCAACAGCAGCAAGGCGAACCACACCAGCACGACCGATAACCAGATACGCGACAGCCGCACCTGGGTGAAGCGCAACACCCCCATCAGGAAGAACCAGTGCGCCACCACCAGCAAACCGTTGGCGAACCAGATACCGATCAGCACCAGACCGATGCCGCGCAGCAAGGCCAGGGTGGAACCAATCGTGATGGTGGCAAAGCCTGCACTCCAGAACAGCAGCGATGAATCGCGAACGCTGCGCCACTCGATCGCCAGGTACAACGCGGCCGCGCCAGCCAGGGCAATGGAGATAGTCAGCATGGTGGGTGGATCAAGCGCCATGAACGGATTGGCCTGTCTGGTTGACGGGGAAAAGGCCCGATTGTATGCGCTCGTGATGACTTTTCAGAGGAGCCTTACACCACCAGCCTGCAAATGATAGCCCAGCCCTGGCCAATACCTGTATGAGTGAATGTCATATTGACATCAGCCTGTCATTTGCACCACAAAAACTGCTGTCGTTATGACAACACACCAGCGCAAAACGCCCATCTGCAAGGGCTTCCCAGCTGGCACGAAAGCTGAACCATTCTCTTTCGCCACTACCTGCCTTGCGGAAATAACCATCATGAAAAATATCCTCCTCCCTCTGGTGATGTCCCTGTCCATCGCCCTGCCCGCCTGCGCCGACGAGGTGCTCTCGGAAAGCCCCGACAACACGGTGGGCTATGGCGCCGGGGGCGTCACCGGCCTGATGGTTGGCGCCGCGCTCGGCGGCCCTTTCGGCGCCATCGCCGGTGCAGCCTTGGGTGCAATTGGCGGCGCCGCCGTGCAACAAGGCAGCGGGCACAGCGACGCGGCCTACGTGGTACGCCATGACGACGGCAGTACCCAGCGCTATCGCTCGCCCAATGCCCGCTTCAAGCCCGGTGATCAGGTGCAGGTGAGTGGTACTCGCCTGGTCCCGGCGCAGTAATGCGCACCGCTCAACTTGGGGCCGGTGCTGACGGTGCTGGCATCGTGGGCGATCCTGAGCGAGGAGATTTCGCTGTATCAGGTCGTCGGGTTGGCGGTGGTGTTGTTTGCGGTGTCGCGGCTCAAGCCGCGGGGCAAACAGGAAACCAAGGTGGCACAGCCTGGCGCGGCCCCTGTAGATACCGTCTTGACCCTCACCCCGCAAGAGCGATTTGAGGGTCAAACGGTTTGCCGGATTTCACTACGCCATACACCAGGTGCAAAAGCTTACGCATAGCAGCGCAGACTATCTGCTTGTA
>NZ_JAFGYI010000085.1:0-1936 GCF_017490905.1 Pseudomonas sp. 32_A
TAGTGGCCGCGTTGCCGAAGGTGGCTCCGATCGCCTGATCGAACGTAGTGGCCGCGTTGCCGAAGGTGGCTCCGATCGCCTGATCGAACGTAGTGGCCGCGTTGCCGAAGGTGGCTCCGATCGCCTGGTTGAACTCAGCCGTGTGAGCTGATCACCATGGCCGAAAACAACAACTTCTGTCACAACGCCTGCTCCCCTCCAAGCCCGGTCCATTGACCGGGCTTTGTTTTTTTAACTAGAGTGCCCAGCCTTACCGCCACAGAAGCCCGCACCATGCTGCCGCGCGCCGAACAGAAGCTACAGACCCGCCAGGCCCTGCTCGATGCTGCCTGCCAGCTCATGGAGAGTGGCCGTGGTTTCGGCAGTATCAGCCTGCGCGAAGTGGCGAAGACGGCCGGCATCGTACCTACCGGCTTTTACCGGCATTTTTCCGACATGGACGCCCTTGGCCTGGCCCTGGTTGCCGAGGTCGACACTACCTTCCGCCAGACCATCCGCCTGGTGCGCCAGAACGAATTCGAACTGGGCGGTATCACTGACGCCTCGGTGCGCATCTTCCTCGACGTAGTCGCCGCCCACCGTGCGCAGTTTCTGTTCCTCGCCCGTGAGCAGTACGGCGGTTCGCATGCCGTACGCCAGGCCATTGCCCGCCTGCGCCAGGACATCAGCGACGACCTGGCCACCGACCTTGCGCGGATGAAGCGTTGGCAGCACCTGGACAGCGCCGCGCTGGCGGTGATGGCCGACCTGGTGGTGAAGACCGTGTTCGCCACCCTGCCCGAGCTTATCGACAGCCCCGAAGCGGGTTACCCACAGGCGCTGACACCGCAGGAAAAGATCACCCAGCAGTTGCGCTTCATCTTCGTGGGTGCGCGGCATTGGCAGGGGCTTGGCAACCCGGGCTGATCGGTAGCCTGTGCCGGCCTCTTCGCGGGTGAACCCGCTCCCACAGGTACCCCGCATTGCTCGAACCTTGTGGTGATCCTGTGGGAGCGGGCGTGCCCGCGAAGAGGCCGGCACAGGCTACCGATCAGCCCGGGTTGCCAAGCCCCTGCCAATGCCGCGCACCCACGAAGATGAAGCGCAACTGCTGGGTGATCTTTTCCTGCGGTGTCAGCGCCTGTGGGTAACCCGCTTCGGGGCTGTCGATAAGCTCGGGCAGGGTGGCGAACACGGTCTTCACCACCAGGTCGGCCATCACCGCCAGCGCGGCGCTGTCCAGGTGCTGCCAACGCTTCATCCGCGCAAGGTCGGTGGCCAGGTCGTCGCTGATGTCCTGGCGCAGGCGGGCAATGGCCTGGCGTACGGCATGCGAACCGCCGTACTGCTCACGGGCGAGGAACAGAAACTGCGCACGGTGGGCGGCGACTACGTCGAGGAAGATGCGCACCGAGGCGTCAGTGATACCGCCCAGTTCGAATTCGTTCTGGCGCACCAGGCGGATGGTCTGGCGGAAGGTAGTGTCGACCTCGGCAACCAGGGCCAGGCCAAGGGCGTCCATGTCGGAAAAATGCCGGTAAAAGCCGGTAGGTACGATGCCGGCCGTCTTCGCCACTTCGCGCAGGCTGATACTGCCGAAACCACGGCCACTCTCCATGAGCTGGCAGGCAGCATCGAGCAGGGCCTGGCGGGTCTGTAGCTTCTGTTCGGCGCGCGGCAGCATGGTGCGGGCTTCTGTGGCGGTAAGGCTGGGCACTCTAGTTAAAAAAACAAAGCCCGGTCAATGGACCGGGCTTGGAGGGGAGCAGGCGTTGTGACAGAAGTTGTTGTTTTCGGCCATGGTGATCAGCTCACACGGCTGAGTTCAACCAGGCGATCGGAGCCACCTTCGGCAACGCGGCCACTACGTTCGATCAGGCGATCGGAGCCACCTTCGGCAACGCGGCCACTACGTTCGATCAGGCGATCGGAGCCACCTTCGGCAACGCGGCCACTA
>NZ_JAFGYI010000086.1:0-1717 GCF_017490905.1 Pseudomonas sp. 32_A
GGGTATCCGGCACCAGGGCGCGACGCAGCGGCAGGATCGGCAGGCCCTGGCGCTCGCAGGACATGCACTGGTCGTGCGGCAGCGCGGCTTCGGCGACTGCAATGGCAATACGTTGGCTGATGGTCATAAGCGACTCTCGGACTTCGGCAGGCATTCGATCAGTTGGCGCCATTGCGCCTCGGAGTAGCGCGCAAGCAACGCGGCAAGCGGGGCCCTGCCTCTGGCTGCTGCGTCGACCATTTCGCTTACCGCAGGTACGGTATGCAGCCTGGGGTGAATGCACAGGTGATGGAGAGCGAAAGCCACGATGTCCTCCCTCTCGCTCAGGCCCAACCTGCGTGCATCATCGACATGGTTCGAAGCACGCACCGCAGCAAACGCTGGAATCTGACACTGATCGACATGGTGCGAACCCACCCGCAACACTCTCCAGGTAGCCAGCACACGTTCGATCAGCCCCACGTCATCCTGAATTCGCCGCGCAGGTGCCGGCAAAGGGTGTCGCCGCCCGCTCTGCCCTTTCAGGCTTGCCAACCGTCCACCGCTACTCAGGAACAACCAGTCACTGATCGGCCACCATGGGCCTTGTTCGAGCCGCTCGAACATCGCTGCAAGCAACTCCAGGCGCACGGGTTCGTAGACCGGGTAGCTGCCGAACTCCCGATTGGAATCGGGTAGCCGGCACAAGGCTGTGAGATGGGATGCGACAGTGGCCGAAGACGCCTCGCTGAACAGCCAGCCACACAGGTAACGCCGTTGCTGAAACAGCGCCCTCTGCGCTGCCCGGGCGGTCAGTTCCAGCAGACCGCGACTGGGGAGCGTTCCGGGCGAAGCCAGGCAGGCCAGTACAGGATGCAGTTGAGGGGCATGGGCCAGGTCGTCCCGGTGCACCCGGGTCAATGCCTGCTCACCCAGGGCATTGCGCAGCGGGGCAAGTACGGCGTGATCGCCTTTGTGAGCAGTGGCAAGCGGATCTATCAGCACGTGGCAGTACAAGTGCTCCCCATGGTGGCTTTCGATGAGCCTGGCCAGGTTATCAGTGCGCATCAGACCTTGGCCTCGCACTTGTTGCTGGCGTCAGGCGCAAGCTCGAGTGGCTGGCTACCTCCAGCCCCTGACGCAGCCGCGCTGGTTTGCCCCAGCAGGTCGAGTTTCAGCCCATTGATGGTGATGCCCTGCCCATCCAGTACAATGCTGCCGCCCGCGGTCATGAACTCGATGCGCTCACTGGCGCGCACCTGATAGATCGTCGTATGTTGCTCCATGCCCTGCCCGACCGTGACCTTTTGTGCACCTTTGACGACAAGTTCGGCGTCCTTTCCGACAAAGGCCTGGTGATTGGCCCCTGTTGATTCGCTACGATCGTTGCCTATCTTCTCGATCAGGTCATGCTTGATATCCACGCGGCAGGTTTGCCCGATGAGCTGGGTATGGTCACGCCCGGTTTCCTGGTGGAAGTCATGGCCGATATTCAAGTGCTCATCGTTGCCAACCTGTTCGACACGATTACGCCCCACACGCGTGGTCTCATCATTACCGACTACATTGTTCTGGTCCCGCTGGGCATGGATGAACACTTCTTCCTTGCCGAGTTCGTCCTCGAAGCGCAGCTCGTTGAAGCCATCGCCCTTGTGGGTCTGGCTCTTGATGGTCATGCGGGTCTTGTGTTCGGGCAGGTCGTACGGCGGCAGCTGGTTTCCGCAATAGGTACGCCCGG
>NZ_JAFGYI010000087.1:0-1463 GCF_017490905.1 Pseudomonas sp. 32_A
CAGCATGCCGACCGCGGTGATTGCCCAGCCGATCAGCACAGCGCCAACCCCTGCGCTGGCCGCCATGTTTTGCGGCAGCGAGAAGATCCCGCCACCAATCATCGAACCGACGACAAGTGCAACTAACGCGCCGAGCTTTAGTTTTCCGGATGAATCAGACATTTAACAACTCCTGCCAGGAGAAAGTTGACGACAGAGTAAATCCGACGCCGCTGCCATTCGCTGACTTGGGTCAGTTCATGGCGACGTGAAGTAGGAAAATTCCTTCACGAAGCTCCTGGAGAGTGCCGACAACTTATGCTGCAAGCCTTGCACGCTGGCACCTCCATGTCCTTCTAGAGCAAACGCTCTGTTCAGCCTGCGATGCTTGAAGCTAGCCGCTTTTGCCGCTTTCGCAAATTTTTCACAAGAATTTCGAGTTTTATCGGGTTCTTTTCTAGTTGCTCGGGAGCTGCTAATTTTTTACCAATGAGGGCCATAGACAAAGCAGTTATTAGTGCTATAGCTTCATTGATCAGGATCATTATAAGTAACAGCATTTAATGGATCGCATGGCTGTTTCAAGCCCATGACAGCGCGCAAAAAAAGGAAGGCTCATGAGCGAACCGGGACAGAAGCTGCGCCTGGGCGCGCTGATCGCATTGGTGGTCGGCTCGATGATTGGTGGTGGAATATTCTCGTTGCCGCAGAACATGGCGGCGCGTGCCGATGTGGGCGCGGTGCTGATCGGCTGGGGCATCACAGCTGTTGGCATGCTGGCGCTGGCGTTCGTGTTCCAGACCCTGGCCAACCGCAAGCCGGAGCTGGATTCGGGGGTGTATGCCTATGCCAAGGCCGGTTTCGGCGACTACATGGGCTTCTCCTCGGCCTGGGGCTACTGGATCAGTGCCTGGCTGGGCAACGTCGGCTACTTCGTGCTGCTGTTCAGCACCTTGGGCTTCTACTTCCCGGTGTTCGGCGAAGGCAACACCCCTGCCGCCATCATCGGCGCGTCGGTGCTGCTGTGGGCGGTGCACTTCCTGGTGCTGCGCGGCATCAAGGAAGCGGCGTTCATCAACCTGGTCACCACCGTGGCCAAGGTGGTGCCGCTGCTGCTGTTTGCCCTGATCTGCCTGTTCGCCTTCAAGCTCGACATCTTCACCGCCGACATCTGGGCGGTGGGCACGCCAGAACTTGGCAGCGTGATGAACCAGGTGCGCAACATGATGCTGGTCACCGTTTGGGTGTTCATCGGCATCGAGGGTGCGAGCATCTTCTCGTCGCGGGCGGAAAAACGCTCTGACGTGGGCAAGGCCACGGTCATCGGCTTCGTTACCGTGCTGCTGTTCCTGGTGCTGGTCAACGTACTGTCGCTGGGCATCATGACCCAACCGGAACTGGCCAAGCTGCAGAACCCGTCGATGGCTGCCGTGCTGGAGCATGTGGTCGGCCACTGGGGTGCGGTGCTGATCAGCGTCGGCCTG
>NZ_JAFGYI010000008.1:0-146130 GCF_017490905.1 Pseudomonas sp. 32_A
CTGCTCTACGCACCTGGCGCCATCCTGTTCGCCAAGGCCAAGCGTGAAGTCGGCCAACCTGTCTTCACCAACGTGGAAAAGCTGATCTTTGCAGCCGTGGTCATCGGCGCCCTGGTGGCAGCCTTTGGCCTGTACGACGGCTTCCTGACTCTTTGACCCACGTCTTCGTTCAACTGGAGGAATGAAATCATGTCCGCTGAAAAACAGAAGTACGGTGTCCACTCCGAAGCCGGCAAACTGCGCAAGGTGATGGTTTGCGCCCCGGGCCTGGCGCACAAGCGCCTGACGCCGAGCAACTGTGACGAGCTGCTGTTCGACGACGTGATCTGGGTCGACCAGGCCAAGCGTGACCATTTCGACTTTGTCACCAAGATGCGCGAGCGCGGTGTCGATGTGCTGGAAATGCACAACCTGCTGACCGATATCGTGCAGCAACCCGAAGCATTGAAGTGGATCCTCGACCGCAAGATCACCGATGACACCGTCGGTGTGGGCCTGAACAACGAAGTGCGCAGCTGGCTCGAAGGCCTCGAGCCGCGCCATCTGGCCGAGTTCCTGATTGGCGGCGTGGCCGGCCAGGACCTGCCACAAAGCGAAGGCGCCGATGTGGTCAAGATGTACAACGACTACCTGGGCCACTCCAGCTTCATTCTGCCGCCGCTGCCCAACACCCAGTTCACCCGCGACACCACGTGCTGGATCTACGGCGGTGTCACCCTGAATCCGATGTACTGGCCGGCGCGCCGTCAGGAAACCCTGCTGACCACCGCCATCTACAAGTTCCACAAGGAGTTCACCAACGCCGACTTCGAAGTCTGGTACGGCGACCCGGACAAGGAACACGGCCAGTCCACCCTCGAAGGCGGTGACGTGATGCCGATCGGCAACGGCATCGTGCTGATCGGCATGGGCGAGCGCACCTCGCGTCAGGCCATCGGCCAGTTGGCGCGCAACCTGTTCGCCAAGGGCGCAGTCAAGGAAGTGATCGTCGCCGGCCTGCCGAAGTCCCGCGCCGCCATGCACCTGGACACTGTGTTCAGCTTCTGCGACCGCGACCTGGTCACGGTCTTCCCGGAAGTGGTGAAAGAGATCATTCCATTCATCATCCGCCCCGACGAAAGCAAGCCTTACGGCATGGATGTACGCCGCGTCAACAAGTCGTTCATCGAGGTGGTGGGCGAGCAACTGGGGGTCAAGCTGCGCGTGGTCGAGACCGGCGGCAACAGCTTCGCCGCCGAACGCGAACAGTGGGATGACGGCAACAACGTGGTGGCCATCGAGCCGGGCGTGGTCATTGGCTACGACCGCAACACCTACACGAATACCCTGCTGCGCAAGGCCGGGATCGAGGTCATCACCATCAGCGCCGGCGAACTGGGCCGGGGCCGTGGCGGCGGCCACTGCATGACCTGCCCGATCGTGCGTGACCCTATCGACTACTAACGACCATTACCCCCGGCCGCCCTCACGAAGCGGCGGCCGGTGCGTTCACCAAACTCAAGGAGAAATGTCATGGCGTTCAATATTCACAACCGCAACCTGCTCAGCCTGGAACACCACACCACCCGCGAGCTGCGCTACCTGCTGGACCTGTCCCGTGACCTCAAGCGCGCCAAGTACACCGGCACCGAGCAGCAGCACCTGAAGGGCAACAACATCGCCCTGATCTTCGAAAAAACCTCTACCCGTACCCGCTGCGCCTTCGAAGTGGCCGCTTATGACCAGGGCGCCAACGTTACCTACATCGACCCCAACTCTTCGCAGATCGGCCACAAGGAGAGCATGAAGGACACCGCCCGCGTGCTCGGGCGCATGTATGACGCCATCGAGTACCGTGGCTTCAAGCAGGAAATCGTCGAAGAACTGGCGAAGTTCGCCGGTGTTCCGGTGTTCAACGGCCTGACCGACGAATACCACCCGACGCAGATGATCGCCGACGTGCTGACCATGCGCGAGCACAGCGACAAGCCACTGCACGACATCAGCTACGCCTACCTGGGCGATGCCCGCAACAACATGGGCAACTCGCTGCTGCTGATCGGCGCCAAGCTCGGCATGGACGTGCGTATCGCCGCGCCCAAGGCGCTGTGGCCGCATGACGACCTGGTCGAGCGTTGCCGCAAGTACGCCGAGGAAAGCGGTGCGCGCATCACCCTCACCGAAGACCCGGTTGCCGCGGTCAAGGGTGTGGACTTCGTGCACACCGACGTGTGGGTATCGATGGGTGAGCCGATCGAAGCCTGGGGTGAGCGCATCAAGCTGCTCAAGCCGTATCAGGTGAATACACAACTGATGAAGTCCACCGGCAACCCGCGGACCAAGTTCATGCACTGCCTGCCGGCGTTCCACAACTCCGAAACCAAGGTAGGCAAGCAGATCGCCGAACAGTACCCGGACCTGGCCAACGGTATCGAAGTGACCGACGACGTCTTCGAGTCGCCGGCCTGCATCGCCTTCGAGCAGGCAGAAAACCGCATGCACACGATCAAGGCGATTCTGGTTTCGACGCTGGCTGACCTGTAAAGGCTGACACGACAAGCCGGGTACCCCGGTTCCCTGTGGGAGCGGGTTTACCCGCGAATGCGTCAGTAGCACCAGCCGCGCTGCATGGGCTGACGCTTTCGCGGGTAAACCCGCTTCCACAAGGGAGCGGCGATACCGGTAGAGAACAGCGCTCCCTTCTTTCGTTAAAGGACATTCCCCATGCGTATCGTTGTTGCATTGGGCGGCAACGCCCTGCTGCGTCGCGGCGAGCCGATGACCGCTGACAACCAGCGCGCCAATATCCGCACCGCTACCGAACAGATCGCCAAGATCCACCCTGGCAACGAGCTGGTCATCGCCCACGGCAACGGCCCGCAAGTGGGCCTGCTGTCGCTGCAGGGCCTGTCCTACAAGCCCGACGAGGCCTACCCGCTGGACGTGCTGGGTGCAGAGACCGAGGGCATGATCGGCTACATGATCGAACAGGAACTGGGCAACCTGCTGGCCTTCGAAGTGCCGTTCGCCACCCTGCTGACCCAGGTCGAAGTGGACGCCAACGACCCCGCCTTCAAGGACCCGACCAAGTTCATCGGCCCGGTCTACGGCAAGGAAGAGGCCGAGCGCCTGGCCAAGGAAAAGGGTTGGGTGGTCAAGCCTGACGGCGACAAGTACCGCCGCGTGGTAGCCAGCCCGAAACCCAAGCGCATCTTCGAAATCCGCCCGATCAAGTGGCTGCTGGAAAAGAGCAGCATCGTGATCTGCGCCGGCGGCGGCGGCATCCCCACCATGTACGACGAGAACCGCAAGCTCAAGGGCATCGAGGCGGTGATCGACAAGGACCTGTGCTCTGCCCTGCTGGCGGAGCAGCTGGACGCCGACCTGCTGATCATCGCCACCGACGTCGATGCGGCCTACATCGACTGGGGCAAGCCGACCCAGAAAGCCATCGCCCAGGCGCACCCCGACGAACTGGAACGCCTCGGCTTCGCTGCCGGCTCCATGGGGCCGAAGGTGCAGGCGGCCTGCGATTTTGCCCGTAATACCGGCAAGGTGGCGGTGATCAGTTCGCTGGAAAACATCGAAGACATCGTCAAAGGCACTGCTGGTACGCGGGTGTCCACCGCCAAGCCAGGGATCAGCTACCGTTGAATGCAGTGGGCGGGCCGATGGGCCCGCCATTTTCACCTTCCAGAGGAGTCCGCCATGGCCCAGTACCAGCCCGGTCATGTACACATCGAGCGCACCGCGCTGAACAAGAACGACCACAGCTATGACCTGAACATCGAATACGAGGCCGCGTCGGATCCCAAGGAAGGCAGAGGCATCCAGTTCAAGATGCATGGCAGCATCGAAGGCAAGCCAGTGGAAGAAAAGTTCTTCCTGGCCAAGGACCAGGTGTTGCCCAGCTTCCTCATGCTACTGACCCGCAAGGCGCAGTCGTACCTGACGCCACCGAAGAAATTCGAAAACCTGAGTTCGCCGCACAAGCTTTATGACCATATGTTCGCGGACATTCGCGAAAAGCTTGATGTGAAGTCGGGCGATCCGATCAAGCCTGAACATCTGGAGTGATTTCAAGAACCGCGGGCTGCTTTGCAGCCCATCGCGACGCAAGGCCGCTCCCACAGGTTGGCCGCTGACCCCAAGGCCTGCGCGATACTTGTGGGAGCGGCCTTGCGTCGCGATGGGCCGCAAAGCGGCCCCGACAATGTTGAGGCATACTACCGCCCTCCCCAGCCACAACCGCACCCTCCCCATGCGCATCCACGTCAGCTTCATCGACCGCGTCGGCATCACCCAGGAAGTCCTCGCCCTGCTCGGTGCCCGCAACCTCAACCTGGACGCCGTGGAGATGGTCCCGCCGAACGTCTATATCGACGCCCCCACCCTCAGCCCCGCCGTGCTCGAAGAACTGCACGACGCGCTGTTCGAGGTGCATGGCGTGCGATCGGTGGAGGTGGTCGACATCCTGCCCGGCCAACGCCGACACCTGCAGCTCGATGCCCTGCTGGCAGCGATGAGCGACCCGGTGCTGGCCGTGGACAGCGCCGGCAAGGTGCTGCTGGCCAACCCGGCACTGATCGAGCTGTGCGGCCGTGAATCGGCCGGGCGCTCGGTAGGGGAACTGTTCGGCGACCCGGCGCTGCTGCAGGCACTGCTGGAAAACAACTTCCACCTGCCTATGCGCGAAATGCAGCTGAACGGCCACAGTCTGCTGCTGGATGCAACTCCCATTACCAACGCCGGTGGCCTGCTGACGCTGTACCCACCCACGCGCATGGGCGAACGCCTGTCGGCCCTGCACCACGACCATGCCGAAGGCTTCGATGCCTTGCTCGGCGAATCACCGGCCATCCGCACCCTCAAGGCCCGCGCGCTGCGCGTGGCGGCGCTCGATGCACCGCTGCTGGTGCATGGCGAAACCGGCACCGGCAAGGAGCTGGTAGCCCGCGCCTGCCACGCCATCAGCAGCCGCCACGCGGCGCCATTCCTGGCCCTGAACTGCGCCGCGCTACCCGAGAGCCTGGCCGAGAGCGAACTGTTCGGCTACGCCCCCGGCGCCTTCACCGGCGCACAACGGGGCGGCAAGCCGGGGCTGATGGAGCTGGCCAACCAGGGCACGGTATTCCTTGATGAAATAGGCGAGATGTCGCCGTACCTGCAGGCCAAGCTGCTGCGCTTTCTCAGCGATGGCAGCTTCCGCCGGGTAGGTGGCGACCGCGAAGTGAAGGTGGATGTACGCATCATCAGCGCCACCCACCGCGATCTGGAGCGCATGGTCGCCGAAGGCAGCTTCCGAGAAGACCTGTTCTACCGCCTGAACGTGCTCAATCTGCAGGTACCGCCGCTGCGCGAGCGTGGCCACGACATTCTGATGCTGGCGCATTTCTTCATGCAGCAGGCCTGCACGCAGATCCAGCGCCCGCCCTGCCGGCTGACCCCGGCCACCCATTCGGCACTGCTGGCCAACCCTTGGCCGGGCAATGTGCGCCAGCTGCAGAACGTGATATTCCGCGCGGCAGCGATCTGCGAAGGCAACCTGGTGGATATCGGTGACCTGGACATAGCCGGGACATCGGTGGCGCGTGGCCAGGACGGCGACGTGGCGAGCCTGGAGCAAGCAGTAGGGGATTTCGAGCGTGAGCTGTTGCAACGGTTATATGCCAGTTACCCGTCGACACGGCAACTGGCGGGGCGTCTGCAAACTTCGCACACCGCCATTGCGCAACGTTTGCGCAAATACGGTATTCCAGGCAGAAGCTGAGGCTTTTTACCGCTTAACTTCAGATTACCCCTACGGGTCTGACCAATACTTCAACAATCACTGCTGCGAAAATGGCGCTCATCCAATTGATGGAGAGAGCGCCTCTCATGCTTGACCTCGACTTCTACGGCACATTAGTCGCCGCCTCACTGGTGCTGTTGTTGGGCCACGGGCTGGTGACACGTGTCGCTGTCCTGCGAACCTACAATATCCCCGAGCCTGTTGCAGGCGGCCTGGTCGTTGCCCTGATCTTGCTGGCCTTGCGCAGTTTCGACCTGAAAGTGCAGTTCGATACATCATTGCAAGCACCCCTGATGCTGGCGTTCTTCGCCACCATTGGCCTGAACGCTGACTTCGCCAGCTTGAAAAAAGGCGGGCGCGTGGTCGGAATCTTCCTGGTCGTGGTGACCGGCTTGCTCGTGGTGCAAAACGCCATGGGCATCGGCCTGGCCACGATGTTGGGGCTGGACCCGCTTATGGGCCTGCTGACCGGCTCCATCACGCTATCCGGCGGCCACGGCACAGGTGCGGCGTGGAGCAGTACCTTCAGCGAAAAATATGGCCTGGCCTCCGCCTCGGAACTGGCCTTGGCCTCCGCCACCTTTGGCTTGGTGCTGGGCGGACTGATCGGCGGCCCGGTCGCCCGCCTGTTGATCAGGCGCGTGCAAACGCCCGGCGCCGATCAGGCGATAGCGCACTTGCCAAAGGGCTTTGAAGAGCCTGAAAAGGAACGCCTGATTACGCCATTCTCATTCATCGAGACGTTGGCGCTGATATCGGTCAGTCTGCTTGGCGGCACCTTGTTGAATAGCCAACTGCAAGGCACAGCGTTTGAATTGCCGACTTTCGTCTGCGTATTGTTTGTTGGCGTCTTGTTGCGTAATGGTCTTTCTGCACTGGGCGTGTACCAAGTGTTCGAGCGCGAAGTCTCGGTGCTGGGCAATGTCAGCCTGTCGCTGTTCCTGGCCATTGCACTGATGTCGCTCAAGTTGTGGGACCTGGCAGCCCTGGCCCTGCCCTTCCTGATTATCCTGGCGGCACAAACGTTGCTCATGGCGCTGTTCGCAATCTTCATTACCTTCCGGGTCATGGGCAGCAATTACGACGCAGCGGTCTTGGCAGCCGGGCATTGTGGTTTCGGCCTGGGTGCCACACCTACCGCCATCGCCAACATGCAAGCCGTGACTCACCGCTTCGGACCCTCTCAGCTGGCGTTTCTGGTAGTACCGATGGTGGGTGCATTCTTCATCGACATCATCAATGTGATCATCATCAAGCTGTACCTGGCATTGCCGTTTTTTGTCGCAAGCTGACCCCATACACCCCGCTGTATTGATTTCGGTACAACGTATTGAAATCAATACAGAGTCCTTCAGATCCGTCTGTGCAAGGGTTTGATCCCCAAACCCTTTTCAATACCCCATCCGCTGTAGCGTTTTCATTCCACAAGAATGACAAAATGATTACGCATTCAAGTTAACACTTTGATTTATAACGGATTTTGCCGATTGGCCGCATTTTTGCTAAGGGAATCCCAACCCCAAGAGCGCGGAGCCACCGCGCCCAACGCCCTGCTTCCCGAGGATTCCCCATGAGCGAGTTGCGTTTCACTGAAGATCACGAATGGCTGCGCGTCGAAGCCGATGGCAGCGTTACCGTGGGCATCACCGCCTACGCCCAGAACGCCCTTGGCGATGTGGTTTTCGTGCAACTGCCAGAGTTGCAGCAGTATGAGAAAGGCAGCGAAGCGTCCACCGTCGAGTCGGTCAAGGCCGCCAGCGGTGTGTACATGCCCCTGACCGGCGAAGTGGTCCAGATCAACGACCAGCTCGAGGACAGCCCGGAACTGGTCAACGAAGACCCGATGGGCGAAGGCTGGTTCTTCCGCTTCATCCCCGCCGATGCCAGCGAAGTCACCGCCCTGCTCGACCAGGACGCCTATGACCGCCTGATCAAAGCCAACGACGACGCCTGAGGAACCCCGCCATGACCATCAACCTCGGCACCGCCAACGAATTCATCGCCCGCCACATCGGCCCGCGCGCCGCTGACGAGCAGGCCATGCTGGCCGCCCTCGGCTTCGACTCGCTGGAAGCCATGACCGCCGCGGTCATTCCCGACAGCATCAAGGGCACCAGCGTGCTCGGCTCGCACGACGGCCAGAGCGAAGCCGACGCGCTCGCCGCGCTCAAGGCCATCGCCGGCAAGAACCAGCTGTTCAAGAGCTACATCGGCCAGGGTTACTACAACACCCACACTCCGGCGCCGATCCTGCGCAACCTGCTGGAAAACCCGGCCTGGTACACCGCCTATACCCCGTACCAGCCAGAAATTTCCCAGGGCCGCCTGGAAGCGCTGCTGAACTTCCAGACCCTGATCAGCGACCTGACCGGCCTGCCGATCGCCAACGCCTCGCTGCTCGACGAAGCCACCGCTGCCGCCGAGGCCATGACCTTCTGCAAGCGCCTGTCGAAGAACAAGGCCAGCCACGCCTTCTTCGCCTCAGTGCACTGCCACCCGCAAACCCTCGACGTTCTGCGCACCCGTGCCGAACCGCTGGGCATCGAGATCGTGGTCGGCGACGAGCGCGAGCTGAGCGATGTCAGCGCCTTCTTCGGCGCCCTGCTGCAGTACCCGGCCAGCAACGGTGAAGTGTTCGACTACCGCGAAGTGGTCGAGCGCTTCCA
This sequence comes from Pseudomonas sp. 32_A, assembly GCF_017490905.1. NCBI lineage: Bacteria > Pseudomonadati > Pseudomonadota > Gammaproteobacteria > Pseudomonadales > Pseudomonadaceae > Pseudomonas > Pseudomonas sp. 32_A. The sequence goes on from NZ_JAFGYI010000008.1 coordinate 8,437, forward strand.
CGCAGCCAATGCCCTGGTCGCCGTTGCCGCCGACCTGCTGGCCCTGACCCTGCTGACCCCGCCGGGCGAGTTCGGTGCCGATGTGGCCATCGGCAGCGCCCAGCGCTTCGGCGTGCCACTGGGCTTCGGTGGCCCGCACGCGGCCTACTTCTCCACCCGTGACGCATTCAAGCGCGACATGCCGGGCCGCCTGGTCGGTGTGTCGATCGACCGCTTCGGCAAGACCGCACTGCGCCTGGCCATGCAGACCCGCGAACAGCACATCCGCCGCGAAAAGGCCACCAGCAACATCTGCACCGCCCAGGTGCTGCTGGCCAACATCGCCAGCACGTTCGCCGTGTATCACGGCCCGGCCGGCCTCAAGCGCATCGCCGAACGTACCCATGCCCTGACTGCGATCCTGGCCGCCGGCCTGAAAACGCTAGGCGTACAGGTAGTGGGCGCCAGCGCTTTCGACACCCTGACCCTGGCCACCGGCAATGCCACTGCCGGCCTGCATGAAAAGGCGCGCGCCCAGGGCATCAACCTGCGCCAGATCGACGCCGCCCACGTGGGCCTGTCGCTGGACGAAACCAGTAGCCAGGCCGATGTCGAGGCCCTGTGGCAGCTGATCGGTGGCGACCAGGCCCAGCCGGACTTCACCGCCCTGGCCGCCAGCACCGGCTCGCTGCTGCCTGCCGCCCTGCTGCGCCAGTCGGCCATCCTCGCGCACCCGGTATTCAACCGCTACCACAGCGAAACCGAGCTGATGCGCTACCTGCGCCGCCTGGCCGACAAGGACCTGGCGCTGGACCGCAGCATGATCCCGCTGGGCTCGTGCACCATGAAGCTGAACGCCGCCAGCGAAATGATCCCGGTCACCTGGGCCGAGTTCGGCAATCTGCACCCGTTTGCCCCAGCCGAGCAGAGCCAGGGCTACCTGCAGATGACCACCGAGCTGGAGGCCATGCTCTGCGCCGCCACCGGTTACGACGCCGTTTCGCTGCAGCCCAACGCCGGCTCCCAGGGCGAGTACGCAGGCCTGCTGGCCATCCGCGCCTACCACCGCAGCCGTGGCGAAGGCCACCGCGATATCTGCCTGATCCCGTCGTCGGCCCACGGCACCAACCCGGCAACCGCGCACATGGCCGGCATGCGCGTGGTGGTCACCGCCTGTGATGCCCGCGGCAACGTCGATGTCGAAGACCTGCGCGCCAAAGCCATCGAGCACCGCGAGCGCCTGGCTGCGATCATGATCACCTACCCGTCGACCCATGGCGTGTTCGAGGAAGCGATCGGTGAAATCTGCGCGATCATCCACGACAACGGTGGCCAGGTGTACATCGACGGCGCCAACATGAACGCCATGGTCGGCCTGTGCGCCCCGGGCAAGTTCGGTGGCGACGTTTCGCACCTGAACCTGCACAAGACTTTCTGCATCCCGCACGGCGGTGGCGGCCCGGGCGTCGGCCCGATCGGTGTCAAGTCGCACCTGGCGCCGTTCCTGCCCGGCCACGCGCAGCTGGAAAACACCGAGGGCGCGGTTTGCGCCGCGCCGTTCGGCAGCGCCAGCATCCTGCCGATCACCTGGATGTACATCCGCATGATGGGCGGTGCCGGCCTCAAGCGTGCCTCGCAGATGGCGATCCTCAACGCCAACTACATCGCCCGTCGCCTGGAAGAGCACTATCCTGTTCTGTATACCGGCGGCAATGGCCTGGTTGCCCACGAGTGCATCCTCGACCTGCGCCCGCTGAAGGACACCAGCGGCATCAGCGTAGACGATGTGGCCAAGCGCCTGATCGACTTCGGCTTCCACGCCCCGACCATGTCCTTCCCGGTTGCAGGCACGCTGATGATCGAACCGACCGAAAGCGAGTCCAAGGAAGAACTGGACCGCTTCTGCGATGCGATGATCCAGATCCGCGAAGAAATTCGCGCGGTCGAGAACGGCAGCCTGGACAAGGACGACAACCCGCTGAAGAACGCCCCGCACACTGCGGCCGAGCTGGTTGGCGAATGGGCCCATGGCTACAGCCGCGAGCAGGCGGTGTACCCGCTGCCGAGCCTGGTGGAAGGCAAGTACTGGCCGCCGGTCGGCCGGGTCGATAACGTGTTCGGCGACCGCAACCTGGTGTGCGCCTGCCCGTCGATCGAGAGCTATCAGGACGCCTGATAGCCCCTCCCCCGCCACCTACCCTTGGATGGCGGGCCCTGTGGGAGCGGGTTTACCCGCAAATACGATTGTGGCTTTACCGCCGCATTCGCGGGTAAACCCGCTCCCACAGGGTTCAATGTCCACCCAGCATCTCTGGCAGGAGGTCCCATGTCACTGAGCGTCTTCGACCTGTTCAAGATCGGCATCGGCCCCTCCAGCTCCCACACGGTCGGCCCGATGCGCGCCGCCGCGCGCTTCGCCGAAGGGCTGCGCCGTGATGGCCTGCTTGCCCGTACCGTCAGCGTCAAGGCCGAGCTTTACGGCTCGCTAGGCGCCACCGGCAAGGGTCACGGCAGCGACAAGGCCGTGCTGCTGGGCCTCGAGGGCGAACACCCCGATGTCATCGACACCGACACCATCCCCGCCCGCCTGCAGGCCATCCGCGACAGCGGGCGGCTGAACCTGCTTGGCGAGCACGACATCGCGTTCACCGAAAAGCAGCACTTGGCGATGATCCGCAAGCCGCTGGACTACCACCCCAACGGCATGATCTTCCGCGCCTTCGACGAGGCAGGCCTGCAAATCCGCAGCCGCGAGTACTACTCGGTGGGCGGCGGTTTCGTGGTCGACCAGGACGCCGCCGGACACGACCGCATCGTCGAGGACAGCACACCACTGGCCTACCCTTTCAAGACCGCCAAGGAGCTGCTCGGCCATTGCACCGGGCAAAACCTATCGATCAGCCAGGTAATGTTGGCCAACGAGGCAGCCTGGCGCCCCGAGGCGGAAACCCGTGCCGGGCTGCTGCGCATCTGGCAGGTGATGCAGGATTGCGTCGAAGCCGGTTGCCAGCATGAAGGCATCCTGCCTGGCGGGCTGAAGGTCAAGCGCCGGGCGCCGGCGTTGTACCGCCAACTGAGCCGCCACCCCGAAGCCAGCCTGCGCGATGCCCTGTCGGTACTCGACTGGGTCAACCTCTATGCCCTGGCGGTGAACGAGGAAAACGCCTATGGCGGGCGTGTGGTCACCGCGCCTACCAACGGCGCGGCGGGCATCGTCCCGGCGGTGCTGCACTATTACATGCGCTTCGTACCGGGTGCCAACGAGGACGGGGTAGTGCGGTTTCTGCTCACCGCCGCAGCCATTGGCATCCTGTACAAGGAAAACGCCTCCATCTCCGGTGCCGAAGTTGGCTGCCAGGGCGAGGTCGGCGTGGCCTGTTCGATGGCCGCCGGGGCGCTGTGCGAAGTGATGGGTGGCAGCGTGCAACAGGTGGAAAACGCTGCCGAAATCGGCATGGAACACAACCTGGGCCTGACCTGCGACCCGATCGGCGGGCTGGTCCAGGTGCCTTGCATCGAGCGCAACGCCATGGGCTCGGTGAAGGCGATCAACGCAGTGCGCATGGCCTTGCGCGGCGACGGGCAGCACTACGTGTCGCTCGACAAGGTCATCCGCACCATGCGCCAGACCGGCGCCGACATGAAAAGCAAATACAAAGAGACCGCCCGTGGCGGCCTGGCCGTCAACATCATCGAGTGTTGACCCGACAACAACAGCAAGGAGTCACCGATGTCCGAAACACTGCTCAAGACCCCACTGCACGCCCTGCACCTGGAACTGGGTGCGCGCATGGTGCCGTTCGCCGGCTATGACATGCCGGTGCAGTACCCGTTGGGCGTGCTCAAGGAACACCTGCACACCCGCGAGCAGGCCGGCCTGTTCGATGTCTCGCACATGGGCCAGATCACCCTGCGCGGCGGCGATGCGGCCAAGGCCCTGGAAAGCCTGGTGCCGGTGGATATCATCGACCTGCCGGTGGGCATGCAGCGCTATGCCATGTTCACCAATGAGCAAGGCGGCATCCTCGACGACCTGATGGTCGCCAACCTGGGCGACGACACGCTGTTCCTGGTGGTCAACGCCGCCTGCAAGGAGCAGGACCTGGCCCACCTGCAAGCGCACATCGGCAGCCGTTGCGAGGTGCAGTCGCTGTTCGAGCAGCGCGCCCTGCTGGCCCTGCAAGGCCCGGCGGCGGTCAAGGTGCTGGAGCGCCTGGCGCCGGAAGTGGCCGGCATGACCTTCATGCAGTTCCGCCCGGTGAAACTGCTCGGTGAAGACTGCTTCGTCAGCCGCTCGGGCTACACAGGCGAAGACGGCTACGAAATTTCGGTACCGACACATGCCGCCGAAGCCTTGGCCCGCCGCCTGCTGGCCGAGCCCGAAGTACAGCCGATCGGCCTGGGTGCGCGCGACTCCCTGCGCCTTGAAGCCGGCCTGTGCCTGTATGGCCACGACATGAACACGGAGACCACGCCGGTGGAAGCCAGCCTGCTGTGGGCCATTTCCAAGGTTCGCCGTGCCGATGGCGCGCGTGCCGCAGGCTTCCCGGGTGCCGAAGCCATCTTCGCCCACCAGCGCGATGGCGTGGCGCGCAAACGTGTGGGCCTTTTGCCGCAGGAGCGTACGCCAGTACGTGAAGGCGCGGATATTGTCGATGCAAGCGATAAACCTGTAGGCAAAGTGTGCAGCGGCGGCTTCGGCCCGACACTCGGTGCACCTGTAGCAATGGGTTATATCGATAGTGAACATACTGCTATCGACACGCCACTGTTTGCCGTTGTGCGCGGAAAGAAGGTTGCCTTGAAAGTCAGCAAAATGCCTTTCGTGACACAACGTTACTACCGGGGCTGAAGCTGCTTTGTGAAGGTTGCGGTCAGCTTCGACATATTCGTTTTCGAACCTGTCCAATAACTTTTGGAACATGGCGCCAGGCCAGGCGCCATGCCGTGTCCGACAAATCGGTCGGTTATCGGCAAACGGCCGATTTTCCATACGACCAAGGGCTTGTTTTTCGCTCGGGAGTTGGCGTAGAGTCACTGCACTGTGTTTGCATGGGTCGCAACAGTTCGTGACCTGGGCCAGTAGCCGCAATCTGCTACAACCCGTTCGACGTCTCTTACTTTCCTGCAACCCAGCCCAGTAATCTTTTGCTTCCTGTTATTGCAAAAGAAACTGTCATCAAAATTCAAGCTTCATAGGAAATAAGACAATGGCTGAGCGTCAGAACGGTACCGTCAAGTGGTTCAATGACGAAAAAGGTTACGGTTTCATCACCCCAGAAAGCGGTGCTGATCTGTTCGTGCACTTCCGCGCTATCGAAGGCAACGGCTTCAAGAGCCTGAAAGAAGGCCAGAAAGTCTCCTTCGAAGCAGTGCAGGGCCAGAAAGGCCTGCAAGCTGACAAAGTTCAGGTTCTTGGCTAAGCCGAACCCGACTTCAAAAAAGCCCCTGCCAAGTGCAGGGGCTTTTTTTTGCCCGTAGAATAGCCGCTTCGTCTTCTGGAGCCGTTCTGCATGTCCAAGCCTCTGCTTTCACCCAAGGGTGATTTTCCACCGGTCGGCCTGGGCCGGCGCCTGGCGGCGATGTTCTATGACTTCCTGTTGTGCACGGCGCTACTGATCGTGACGGCCGGCGCCTATAAGCTGATCCAGATGGCGATCATCGGCGAAGCACGCATGCGTGAGCTGACCGAGGCTGGCGCACTCGACGGCGACCCACTGCTGTCCACCGTGCTGCTGTTCGTCCTGTTCGGTTTCTTTGCCAAGTTCTGGACCCATGGTGGGCAGACCCTGGGCATGCAGGTGTGGGGTGTGCGCGTGCAGAACACCGATGGCACGGCCATCAGCCTGTGGCAGGCGCTGCTGCGGTTCGTGGTGTCGATTGCCTCGTGGCTGTGCCTGGGGTTGGGTTTTTTCTGGGTGTTGGTCGACAAGCGCAAGCGCGGTTGGCATGACATCTATTCGGAAAGCCAGCTGGTGCGGGTGCCGAAGCAGAAGAAGTGAGCTGAGACTTGTATTGCCTGTGCTGACCTCTTCGCGGGTAAACCCGCTCCCACAGGTACAGCACAGGCATCACGACCGGTGCGATTCCTGTGGGAGCGGGTTTACCCGCGAAGGGGCCAGCACAAGCGAACACCCATGAAAAAGCCGACCCTGAGGTCGGCTTTTTTGTGCAGCTCAGGCCACTATCCGGCCCGGCGCAACAACCACACACCGGCCAGCGCACAGATGCCCGCCGGGATCACCACCGCCAGCAGCGGCGGGAAGCCGAACACCTGGCTCGAAGGCCCCAGCAGGTCCTGGGCGATGCGGAACACGAAGCCCACCAGCACACCGGTGAACACGCGCTGGCCAAGGGTTACCGAGCGCAGCGGGCCGAAAATGAAGGAAATGGCCATCAGCACCAGCGCCGCGGTCACCATCGGCTGCAATACCTTGGTCCAGAACGCCAGCCAGTAACGGGCATTGTTCAGGCCCTGGTCGGACAGGTAGTGGATGTAGTCCCACAGCCCGGTAATGGACAGCGACTCCGGTGCCAGGATCACGGTGTTGAGCAGTTGCGGCGTGAGCGAAACGTCCCAGCGCTCCTGCGGCGCGGTCACCACTTCGGTGTGGTCGCCACGGAAGAATGTGGTGCGCACATCGCTGAGCATCCAGTGGTCGTCCTGGTACTGTGCACGGCGGGCGAAGCTCGAGGTGACAATCTTGCGCTCGCTGTCGAAACGGTAACGGGTCACACCCAGCAGCAGGCCGTTAGGCTGCACGGCGTTGATGTGCACGTACTCCTCGCCCTGGCGGTGCCACATGCCGCGCTTGGAACTTTGCGCATCACCACCACCCTGGGCCAGGGAACGGTCGGCCTGGGCCTTGTTCTCGGTCACCGGCGCCACGTACTCGCCGATCAACAAGCCGACCAGCATCAGCACCAGCATCGGCTTCATCACCGCCCAGACGATGCGCCCGATGGAAACCCCGGCAGCACGCATGATGGTCAGTTCGCTGCTGCTGGCCAGGCTGCCCAGGCCGATCAGGCAGCCGATCAGGGCGGCCATCGGCAGCATTTCGTACAGGCGCCGTGGTGCGGTCAGCAAGACGAAGTTGCCCGCCTCCATCACCGTGTAGGTGTCACTCAGGTCGCTCATCTCGTCGATGAAGGCAAACAGCGAAGCCAGGCCGAGGATGATCCCCAGCACGGCAAGGATGGCCAGCAGCACGCTCTGGCCGATATAGCGGTCGAGCTTACCCATGGGCCACCTCCGCACGACGGGCGGCGCGCTTGAGGCGCAGCGGCTCCCAGTACATCAGGCCCAGGCCGATCAGCAGGAACAGGCCGTGGACCCACCACATGCCCAGGGCGATCGGCAGTTTGCCCTTCTCGAGGGCGCCGCGTACGGAAATCAGCATTGTCAGGTAAGCCATGTACAGAAGAATTGCCGGCAGCAGCTTGAGGAAGCGGCCCTGGCGCGGGTTGACCCGGGACAGCGGCACCGCCAGCATGGTGACGATGAACACCAGGATCGGCAGCGACAACCGCCATTGCAGCTCGGCGCGCTCGCGCAGGCCCTTCTTGCCGATCAGCTCGGAAGTGGGGATGGCTTCGCGGTCGGTCACTTCCTCGGCGACTTCCGGCTTGGGCAGCAGCACGCCGTAGGTGTCGTACTTGATCGCACGGTAATCGGCCTGGCCCGGGTTGCCGTCGTAACGGTAACCGTTTTCCAGCACCAGGTAGCGGTTGCCATCGGCCTGGATTTCCTGGTGGCCTTTTTCGGCAACCAGCACCGACGGGGCGCGGTCCTTGGTCTTGTCCTGGTTGAAGCGCTTCTCGGAAATGAACACCCCGGCCAGGTTGATGCGGTCATCCGACAGCTCTTCGGTGTAGGTCACCCGCGAGCCGTCGCGCAGGGTCTGGAAGCGGCCCGGCACCAGGGTGTCGAACTCGGTCAGGGCGTCCTGCTGGGCGATGATCTGCTGCACCTGGGCCACCCCCAGCGGCGCCAGGCTCAGGCTCAGCCAGGCCACCAGCAGGGCGACCAGGGCGGCCGGCGCCATGGTCAGGCCCAGCAGGCGCTGCTGGCTCATGCCGGTGGCCGACAGCACGGTCATCTCGCTTTCCAGGTACAGGCGCCCGTACGCCAGGAGAATGCCGAGGAACAGCCCCAACGGCAGGATCAACTGCAGGAAGCCCGGCAGACGGAAGCCCATGATCAGGAACAGCACGCTCGGGTCGAGCACACCCTGGGCAGCCTGGGCCAGGTACTTGATGAAGCGCCCGCTCATGATGATCACCAGCAGCACGGCGCTGACGGCGCTCAAGGTCACCAGGACCTCGCGGGACAGATAACGAAAGACGATCAAACCAGACACTCCTGGGTTGTCAGGGCGGACTGCCAATCAATGGCGCCAGACAATGACTTAGTACAGCCAAGACCAATGCCGGTTCGCCAAAGGCGAACCTCCATGTAAAGTGCGCGCATTATCCTGTGATTGACCGCCCCTGTCACTTCGCCGCGCATGAAGGCGCACAACGGGGTTGTCAGCACGCTTGCCGCAGGCTCAAACTGGCAGCTTTTCCGCTGGCGCGCGACTACGCGGCCAGGCCCGTCCAGAGCGCTGGAATACACAGCGCCGACTGTATCGATCATTCGGGGATCCTGACATGGAACTGGTTGTAAAAAGCGTAGCTGCTGCATCCGTAAAAACCGCCACCCTGGTCCTCCCGGTAGGTGAAAACCGCAAGCTCGGCAGCGTGGCCAAGGCGGTCGACCAGGCCAGCGAAGGTGCCATCAGTGCCGTGCTCAAGCGTGGCGACCTGGCCGGCAAGCCCGGCCAGACCCTACTCCTGCAGAACCTCGCGGGCCTGAAGGCCGAGCGCGTGCTGCTGGTGGGCAGCGGCAAGGACGAAGCCCTGGGCGACCGCGCCTGGCGCAAACTGGTCGCCAGCGTCGCCGGCGTGCTCAAAGGCTTGAACGGCACCGACGCCGTGCTGGCCCTGGACGACATCGCGGTCAGCAACCGCGACGCCCACTACGGCAAGTACCGCCTGCTGGCCGAAACCCTGCTCGACGGCGAATACGTGTTCGACCGCTTCAAGAGCCAGAAGGCCGAGCCGCGCGCGCTGAAAAAGATCACCCTGCTGGCCGACAAGGCCGGCCAGGCCGAGGTCGAACGTGCCGTCAAGCATGCCAGCGCCATCGCCACCGGCATGGCCTTCACCCGCGACCTGGGCAACCTGCCGCCTAACCTGTGCCACCCTAGCTTCCTGGCCGAACAGGCCAAGGACCTGGGCAAGGCGCACAAGGCGCTGAAAGTCGAAGTACTGGACGAAAAGAAGATCAAGGACCTGGGCATGGGCGCGTTCTACGCCGTCGGCCAGGGCAGCGACCAGCCACCACGCCTGATCGTGCTCAACTACCAGGGCGGCAAGAAGGCGGACAAGCCGTTCGTGCTGGTGGGCAAGGGCATTACCTTCGACACCGGCGGCATCAGCCTCAAGCCTGGCGCCGGCATGGACGAAATGAAATACGACATGTGCGGTGCCGCCAGCGTGCTCGGCACCCTGCGTGCGGTGCTCGAGCTGCAGCTGCCGGTCAACCTGGTGTGCCTGCTGGCCTGCGCCGAGAACATGCCGAGCGGCGGCGCCACCCGCCCGGGTGACATCGTCACCACCATGAGCGGGCAGACCGTGGAAATCCTCAACACCGACGCCGAAGGCCGCCTGGTGCTGTGCGACACCCTGACCTACGCCGAGCGCTTCAAGCCGCAGGCAGTCATCGACATCGCCACCCTGACCGGTGCCTGCATCGTCGCCCTGGGCAGCCACACCACCGGCCTGATGGGCAACAACGACGACCTGGTCGGCCAGTTGCTCGACGCCGGCAAGCGCGCCGACGACCGTGCCTGGCAGCTGCCGCTGTTCGATGAGTACCAGGAGCAACTGGACAGCCCGTTCGCCGACATGGGCAACATCGGCGGGCCGAAGGCCGGCACCATCACCGCCGGCTGCTTCCTGTCGCGCTTTGCCAAGGCCTACGACTGGGCGCACATGGACATCGCCGGCACCGCCTGGGTCAGCGGTGGCAAGGACAAGGGCGCCACTGGCCGCCCTGTGCCCCTGCTGACCCAGTACCTGCTGGACCGCGCCGGCGCCTGACGCCATGAAGCCGGTGGCGCCCCGCGCCACCGGCCGGCGATACCATCATGAGCAAAGTAGATTTCTACATCCTGCCAACCGACTCACTGTCGGCGCGGCTCGATTTCGCCTGCAAGCTGTGCGAAAAGGCCTGGCGCCTCGGCCACCGGGTCTACCTGCACTGCCAGGACGCCGAGCAGCGCAGCGACCTGGATCAACGCCTGTGGCGTTTCAAGGGCGAGGCCTTCGTGCCCCACGATCTCGCGGAAATGCATGCCGATGCCAGCGTGGCACTGGGCCTGGCGGCCGACAGCGCGGGCGACCACCACGACCTGTTGATCAACCTGGGCACGGGCGTACCGGGCTTTGTCGGCCAGTTCGAGCGGGTGGCCGAAATCGTCATTGAAGAGCCTGGCATCCGCCAATCGGCCCGTGAACGATTCCGTTTCTACCGTGAACAGGGCTATGCTCTGCAAGACCACCGCTTACAGCGACTTTGACGACGATGGACAAGCCCTCCCCCCTGCCCGACTCCGCCCATCTGCTCGATGACCTCGAGTCGATACGCCAGCTGCTTGGCGACGCCGACCTGCAACCACCGCTGCTGACCGAGACGGTGGAGCAGATCCCGTTGCTGCTTGAAGAAGCGCCCGGCAACCACGCGCCAGCGGCCGAGCCGGTAGCTGCCGAGCCCGAAGATGACCCGCAGACCCGCCGCCAGGACACCCTGCTGCACCTGGAAAGCGAGCTGCGCGCGGCGGCGCAAATGATCATGCAGGATGTGATCAATGACTTTACCCCGCATATCGAGAACGAGATCAAGCGCCGGCTGGATGCGCGGATCGAGCGGTTGATCAAGCGTTCGGAGTAAGCCTGAAAATTCGGCGGCGCCTGCTTCGCGGGTAAACCCGCTCCCACAGGGATCGCAGGAGCCCTAAGACTTGTGAGGTCTCTGTGGGAGCGGGTTTACCCGCGAAGAGGCCATGCCTGCCCTGCCAGATAGCAGCAGCTTGTCGCCTGCGGCCCCCAGCTTGGTTATACTTCCCGGCTTTCCCGAATAAATGCACAGGGTCCCGCCGCGCATGGATAAGACCTACCAGCCGCACGCCATCGAAACTTCCTGGTACAACACCTGGGAGTCCGAGAACTATTTCGCCCCACAAGGTGCAGGCGAGTCCTACACCATCATGATCCCGCCGCCGAACGTGACCGGTAGCCTGCACATGGGCCACGGGTTCAACAACGCGATCATGGACGCCCTGATCCGTTTCCGCCGCATGCAAGGCCGCGACACCCTGTGGCAGCCTGGCACCGACCATGCCGGTATCGCCACCCAGATGCTGGTCGAGCGCCAGCTCGAGGCCAAGGGCCAGAACCGGCATGACCTGGGCCGCGAAAAGTTCCTGGAAAAGGTCTGGGAATGGAAGGACCAGTCCGGTGGCAACATCAGCCGTCAGATCCGCCGCCTGGGCTCGTCGGTCGACTGGAGCCGCGAGCGCTTCACCATGGACGACGGCCTGTCCGAAGCGGTCAAGGAAGCCTTCGTGCGCCTGCATGAAGACGGCCTGATCTACCGCGGCAAGCGCCTGGTCAACTGGGACACCAAGCTGCACACGGCCATCTCCGACCTCGAAGTGGAAAACCACGACGAGAAGGGCCACCTGTGGAACCTGCGCTACCCACTGGCCGACGGCGCCAAGACCGCCGAAGGCAAGGACTACCTGGTCGTCGCCACTACCCGTCCGGAAACCTTGCTGGGTGACGCCGCCGTGGCGGTCAACCCGAACGACGAGCGCTACCAGGCACTGATCGGCAAGTTCGTCGAACTGCCGCTGGTCGGCCGCCGTATCCCGATCATCGCCGACGACTACTGCGACCCCGAGTTCGGTACCGGCTGCGTGAAGATCACCCCGGCCCACGACTTCAACGACTACGAAGTCGGCAAACGCCACAACCTGCCGCTGCTGAACATCTTCGACAAGAACGCCTTCGTGCTCGCCAGCGCGCAGGCCTTCAACCTCGACGGCAGCGTCAACGAGCAGGTGGACACCCGCCTGCCGGCCCAGTACGCCAACCTCGACCGCTTCGTCGCGCGCAAGCAGATCGTCGCCGACCTGGATGCCCAGGGCCTGCTGGTGAGCATCGACGACCATGCCCTGAAAGTACCGAAAGGCGACCGTTCGGGCACCGTCATCGAGCCGTGGCTGACCGACCAGTGGTACGTTTCCACCAAGCCGCTGGCAGAACCTGCCATCGCCGCCGTGGAAGATGGCCGCATCCAGTTCGTGCCCAAGCAGTACGAAAACATGTACTTCTCCTGGATGCGTGACATTCAGGACTGGTGCATCAGCCGCCAGCTGTGGTGGGGCCACCGCATTCCGGCGTGGTACGACGAGGCTGGCCAGGTCTATGTCGGCCGCAACGAGGAAGAAGTGCGCGCCAAGCACAGCCTGGGCGCCGATGTGGTCCTGCGTCAGGACGACGACGTACTCGACACCTGGTTCAGTTCGGGCCTGTGGACCTTCTCCACCCTGGGCTGGCCGGAGCAGACCGAGTTCCTCAAGAAGTTCCACTCCACCGATGTGCTGGTGACCGGCTTCGACATCATCTTCTTCTGGGTTGCGCGCATGATCATGCTGACCATGCACCTGATCAAGAACGAGGATGGCACCCCGCAGGTACCGTTCAAGACCGTGTACGTGCACGGCCTGGTACGTGACGGCCAGGGCCAGAAGATGTCCAAGTCCAAGGGCAACGTGCTGGACCCGCTGGACATCGTCGACGGCATCACCCTCGACGCCCTGCTGGAAAAGCGCACCAGCGGCATGATGCAGCCCAAGCTTGCCGAGAAGATCGCCAAGCAGACCAAGGCCGAGTTCCCCGAAGGTATCGCCAGCTACGGCACCGACGCCCTGCGCTTCACCTTCTGCTCGCTGGCCTCCACCGGGCGCGACATCAAGTTCGACATGGGCCGCGTCGAAGGCTACCGCAACTTCTGCAACAAGATCTGGAACGCCGCCCGCTACGTGCTGGACAAGGGCGAGGACTGCGGCCAGAACGGCGAAGCCTACGAGCTGTCGCTGGCCGACCGCTGGATCATCTCGCAGCTGCAGCGTACCGAAGCCGAAGTGACCCGCCAGCTGGAGCAGTTCCGCTTCGACCTGGCCAGCCAGGCGCTGTACGAGTTCATCTGGAACCAGTACTGCGACTGGTACCTGGAGCTGTCCAAGCCGGTGCTGTGGGACGAGAACGCCCCGGTCGAGCGCGCCCGTGGCACCCGCCGCACCCTGGTGCGCGTGCTGGAAGTGGCGCTGCGCCTGGCGCACCCGTTCATGCCGTTCATCACCGAAGAAATCTGGCAGCGCATCGCGCCGCTGGCCGGCATCGAAGGCAAGACCATCATGCTGCAGCCGTGGCCGGTGGCCAATGAAAGCCGCATCGACGCCGCCGCCGAAGGCGACATCGAGTGGCTCAAGGAACTGATGGTCGGCCTGCGCAACATCCGCGCCGAAATGAACATTGGCCCGGGCAAGCCGCTGCCGCTGTTCCTGAAGAACGCCAACGCCGACGACCAGCGTCGCCTGCAGGAAAACGAAGCCCTGCTGAAGAAGCTGGCCAAGGTCGAATCGTTCACCGTACTGGGCGATGCCGACGAAGCGCCGCTGTCGGCCACCGCCCTGGTCGGTGACCTGCAAGTGCTGGTGCCAATGGCCGGCCTGATTGACAAGGATGCCGAGCTGGCGCGCCTGAACAAGGAAATCCAGCGCCTGCAGGGTGAAGTGGCACGCGTGGGTGGCAAGCTGTCCAACGCCGCCTTCGTCGACAAGGCACCGCCTGCCGTGATCGAAAAAGAGCGCGCCAAGCTGGCCGAGTCCGAACAGGCCCTGGCCAACTTCACCGAGCAGCATGCTCGGATTGCAGCGCTTTAATCACTAGAGAAAAAGCTGGGGCCGCTTTGCGGCCCTTTCGCGACACAAGGCCGCTCCTACAGGGACGGCGCCGGTCTGAAGGGCGCCGCAATCCTGTAGGAGCGGCCTTGTGTCGCGAAAGGGCTGCAAAGCAGCCCCACGGCCAGCAACACCGGACCGACCATGACCGAAAAACCCACCCTGCACCCGCGCAACCGCCACCAGGGCCGCTACGACTTCCCCAGCCTGATCAAGGCCCACCCTGACCTGGCGCGCTTCACCATCACCAACCCCCACGGCAAGCCCAGCATCGACTTCGCCAACCCCGAAGCCGTACGGGTGTTCAACCGTGCCCTGCTCAAGGCCCAGTACGGCATCCAGCACTGGGATATACCTGCCGACTACCTGTGCCCGCCGATTCCCGGCCGTGCCGACTACATCCACGTGGCTGCCGACCTGCTGGCCGAGGACAATGCCGGCGAGATCCCCAAGGGCGCCCAGGTGCGTGCGCTGGACATCGGCGTGGGAGCCAACTGCATTTACCCGCTGCTGGGCCATAGCGATTATCGCTGGCGCTTCCTCGGCTCGGACATCGACCCCGTGGCCCTGGCTTCGGCCAAGGCCATCGTCCAGGCCAACGGCCTGGGCAAGGCCATCACCCTGCGCCAGCAGGCCAACCGTGCTCACATCCTCAGCGGCCTGCTGCAGGAGGGCGAACGCTTCGACCTGACTCTGTGCAACCCGCCCTTCCATGCCTCACGCGACGAAGCCACCCGTGGCAGCCAGCGCAAGTGGAAGAACCTGGGCAAGCAGGACCCCAGGCGCAAGCTGCCGGTGCTCAACTTCGGTGGCCAGAACAACGAACTGTGGTGCGAGGGCGGCGAGATCCGCTTTGTCACCCAATTGGTCGGTGAAAGCGTGCAGTACGCCGAGCGGGTACTGTGGTTCACCAGCCTGGTGTCCAAGGCCAGCAACCTGCCGGGGATCGAGGCCGCGCTCAGGAAAGCGGGCGCCAAGGCCGTGCGCATCAGCGAAATGGGCCAAGGGCAGAAGCAAAGCCGCATGGTCGCCTGGAGCTTCCACGACGATGCCGCGCGCCAGGCCTGGCACGCCGGGCGTAAAACCCAGGCATGAAAAAACCGCGCCCGGGCAAGCCGGGCGCGGTTTTGTCAAAGCTTCAACAATTACTTGTTGATGGCGTCGGTCAGCACTTTGGCTGGAACGAACTTGACGACTTTCTTGGCAGCGATTTCGATGGCAGCGCCAGTCGAAGGGTTGCGGCCGGTACGGGCAGGACGCTCGGTGACTTTCAGCTTGCCGATGCCTGGCAGAGTGATTTCAGCGCCGTTTTCCAGCTGGTCGGCAACGATCTGGCCCAGTTGCTCCAGAGCGTTCTTGGCGGTGGCTTTTGGCGCGGCGATCGATTCGGCGATGTCGGCAATCAGTTGGTCTTTGGTCAATGCCATGGTGGTGTTCCTTCCCTATCAAATTCGATGGTTATGCAGCGAACTACGACGTTATCGGGCCAGCCCCTGTAAGTGGAGGGCCGCGCCAATCGCGTATGTAGATACGCAAATCGACGTTTGGTTCGACACGACGACAGCACGCTGCCAGCAATGCGCCACACAAGGGCGCAAGACCGCGCAAAGCTACCACAGGAACGGATAAATATCCGCTGCGCGCTTCGATTTAATGCAGGTTTTTCGGGGGTTTTAGCTTAAAACGCGCAAATTTGAACAAAAAACGAACAACCGATATTTCTGCCAACATCCGGCCACTGCATCGCCTTGCGTCTGGGGTAAACTGGCCGACTTTTGCAGCTCGCCGAGAATCCCATGCCAATCCGTCATTGCATCGTTCACCTGATCGACAAAAAGCCCGATGGCAGCCCCGCCGTGCTGCATGCCCGCGATTCCGAACTGGCCGCCTCCGACGCCATCGAAAACCTGCTGGCCGACCTCAATGACAGCTACAACGCCAAGCAAGGCAAGGCTTGGGGCTTTTTTCACGGCGAGTCCGGTGCCTACCCGCTGAGCGGCTGGCTGAAGCAGTACCTGGACGAAGAAAAGGACTTCACCGCCTTCAGCCGCGTGGCCGTGGAGCACCTGCAGAAGCTGATGGAGGAGTCCAACCTGTCCACCGGCGGCCACATCCTGTTTGCCCACTACCAGCAAGGCATGACCGAATACCTGGCGATCGCCCTGCTGCACCACAGCGAAGGCGTGGCGGTGAACGCCGAGCTCGATGTGATGCCTTCGCGCCACCTGGATCTTGGCCAGTTGCACCTGGCGGCGCGCATCAACCTGTCGGAGTGGAAGAACAACCAGAACTCCAAACAGTACATTTCGTTCATCAAGGGCAAGAACGGCAAGAAGGTTTCGGACTACTTCCGCGACTTCATTGGCTGCCAGGAGGGCGTCGACGGCCCGGGGGAAACCCGCACCCTGCTCAAGGCCTTCAGTGACTTCGTCGAGAGCGAAGACCTGCCGGAAGAGTCCGCCCGCGAAAAAACCCAGACCCTGGTCGAGTACGCCACAACCCAGACCAAGCTGGGCGAGCCGGTCACGCTGGAAGAGCTGTCCAGCCTGATCGACGAGGACCGGCCCAAGGCGTTCTACGACCACATCCGCAACAAGGACTACGGCCTGTCGCCGGAAATCCCCGCAGACAAGCGCACCCTCAACCAGTTCCGCCGTTTCACCGGGCGTGCCGAGGGGTTGTCGATCAGCTTCGAAGCGCATCTGCTGGGGGACAAGGTCGAGTATGACGAAGAGGCAGGGACCTTGATCATCAAGGGCCTTCCGACCACCTTGGTGGATCAGTTGAAGCGGCGCAAGGACTGATGGCCCCGGGGCTGCTGGGCAGCCCATCGCCGGCAAGCCAGCTCCCACAGGTACTGCACAGGCCAGAGGTCCATGCAGTCGAAGTGGGAGCTGGCTTGCCACAGCGACGAACCGCGACGATGGGGTGCGAAGCGGCCCTAATTGGCAGCCAATACTGCGCCATAGGAAGCAACCAACGCCTCCTTCGCCGACTTGCGCAGCCGCTTCACCAGCCGCTCCTGGCGTAACGCCTCGCCCTTGTCCGGCCATTGCTCCACATACACCAGCGCCTGGGCCGGGCTGGTCTTGAAGTAACGCGCGCCCTGCCCTTTCTGGTGCGCCAGAAAGCGCCGCTGCGGGTCATCGCTGATGCCGCAATACAACGAACCATTGGCCGCCCTTACCAGGTAGACATACCAAGGTTTGCTGGCGGCGATCTGGACGGATTCACTCACCCTGGGCCTGCTGGTATGCGCGCAATCCTTTGAACGCCTGCTGGCGTACCTTGTTCTGCACCAGCGGCGACCAGCCCAGCAGCATGCCTGGCACGCCCAGCGCCTGCCGCGACCAGCGCCACAAGTCGAATTGGTCATCGTGCAGGCAGATCCGCCCGTCACGGATCACGAAACGCGCCTGGATATCGTTGACCACGATGCGGCCGGTCTGGCTGAACAGGTAGGTGGCCACCCAATGTGCGGCCCCGGTGCGTTCATCGGCGCGGACGTTGTCGAAGGTCAGGGTGAAGTCCTTGGCCCGGCTGGTGAGCATTCGCCACATGTCGCCTGCATCCTTGCCACGCAAGGTGCCGAAGACCGGGTCGCTGAAGACGATATCGTCGCTGTAGCAGGCGACCATGGCCTCGGCATCCAGGCGCTGGAAGGCCTGGTAGAAGCGGGTGATCAGGTCGCGGTTGGCGTCGCTCATGGGGGCTGGTCCGTCCTGGGGATGAAAGCAGCACGATAATCTGCCCCGGTTGGTTATGCCAGTACCGGCCCTTTCGCGGGTAAACCCGCTCCCACAGGTACCACACTGCTTCAAGATGTGTGCGATTCCCGTGGGAGCGGGTTTACCCGCGAAGAGGCCAGCACTGCTACCCCCCCCTTCAGACTTTCTCGCTGCTCACCTGCACATGCAACGCCCGCCCGGCCCCCAGGCCGAACACGATGGCACCCACCCCAAGCACGGCAAAAATCCACCCGACTGCCGACCAGCCACCGGTCAAGTCATGCACCAGCCCCACCGCAAGCGGCCCCATCGACGCCAGGGTATAACCCACCCCCTGCGCCATGCTCGACAGGTTCGCAGCGACATGGGCATCCTTCGAGCGCAGCACGATCAAGGTAAGCGCCAGGGCAAAGGTACCGCCCTGCCCCAGGCCCAGCACCACCGCCCAGCCCCACAGCCCGGAAAGCGGCGCATACAGGCAACCGAACAGGCCAGCCAGGGTAATCAGCATGACCAGCACGATCGCCAGGCGCTGGTCCTTGCCGCGAGTGGCCAGCCAGGGCGCACTGAGCGAACTGACCAGTTGCACGATCACCGACCCCGACAGCACCAGCCCCGCGTCGGTCGGGCTCAGGCCGCGGCCGATCAGGATCGATGGCAACCAACCAAAGACTATATAAGCCAGTGACGACTGCAGGCCCATGTACAGGGTCACCTGCCAGGCCAGCGGATCACGCCACAGCCCACGCACGCGATAGGCCACCTTGTGCAGGCCATGCCCCTGGCGGGCCTGCGGCAGCCATACCAGCATGGCCAGCAGGGCCGGCACTGCCCAGAAGCCCAGCCCCAGCGCCCAGCTGCCGTCGAAATGCTGCGCCAGCGGGACGGTCGCCCCCGCCGCCATCGCCGCCCCCAGGCACAGCGCCATGGTATAGACACCGGTCAGTGTGCCGGCGTGCTGCGGGAAGTCGCGCTTGACGATACCCGGCAACAGCACGCCAATGATGCCGATGCTGGCCCCCGCGATGAGGCTGCCGAGGAACACCCCGGTAGCCCCTAGGCTACTACGCACGACGATGCCAAGCGCCAGGGTGGCGAGGATGCCGAGAATCACCCGCTCGCTGCCAAAACGCCGCGCCAGCACCGGCGCCAACGGGGCGAACAGGCCCAGGCATAGCACTGGCAAGGTAGTCAACAAACCGGCCTGCGAGGCATTCAGCCCCAAGCCTTCGGACACCAGGCCCAGCACCGGCGCCATGCTCGACAATGCCGGGCGCAGGTTCAATGCCACCAGCACCAGGCCCAGCAACAACAGCCAAGGCCGCTGCAGTAGTACCGGCTGCTGTTGGACCTGCTCGTCGTCAGCCTCGGCGTCGATCAGCAACTCATCGAGGTCCCGCTCGCTCGGCGGGGTGTTACGGGTGATGGAATCAGCCATGGCTTTCTCGGAGTCAGGATTCGATAAGAGTACGGCTCAGGCGCTTGGCCTGCTCCGCATCGCGTTGCTCGATGGCGGCAAGGATTTGCCCATGCAGGTCGAACGTGGCCTGGCAGCGCGGCACGGTCGCCATGTTGTGCTGCAGCGCGGCCGCCACCACCCCGGAAAAGTACCGGTACAGCTCGCTCAAGGCTGGGTTATGGGCGGCATCGACCAGCCGCTGGTGAAACACCAGGTCGCAGGCCACGTAGGCATCGATATCACCGTGAAAATGCCCGGCACTGTTGGCCAGGGCATCACGCAGTGCCTGCAGGTCGGCATCGGTTCGGCGCAATGCAGCCAGGCCGATGGCCTCGGCTTCGAGGATGTGCCGGGTTTCACGGGCCTGCTCGGGCGTACAGCGCGACATCGCCTGTACCGCCTGTAGCGGGTCCTGGGCCGTGCGAAGGTAGCTGCCATCGCCCTGGCGGATCTCCACCAGGCCGCTGAACGCAAGCACGCGCATGGCCTCGCGCACTGTGTTGCGACTGATGCCCAGTTGCACGGCCAGTTCCGGCTCGGTCGGCAGGCGCTGACCGACTTGCCAGTCGCCAAGCATGATCCGTTCGCGCATGCGCTCGACGGCCAACTCGACCAGTGAACGCTTGTTCAATTCGGTGCTCACGTAACTCAACCAATCATCCGATGAATTAGCTTAGCTTACTAGCGAGCAAGGGGTTTGTCATTGCGCTGCCTGTACTGACGCAATCGCCGGCAAGCCCGCTCCCACATTGACCGCACCGACCTCAAGCCATGTGCAGTACCTGTGGGAGCTGGCTTGCCGGCGATGAGGCCAGCACAGTCAGTAAAGAAAGTTGCTTCTCCAGGGCCTGTTTACCCCGTGGAAGCGGCGACGATACCGTCAGTTCAACGCATCGATCAACGCCTGGTTCATCTCTGGCGTGCCGATGGTGATGCGCAGGAACTGGGCAATGCGCGGCTGCTTGAAGTGGCGCACGATCACGCCCTGCTCGCGCAGGCGTGCAGCCAGCTCACCGGCGTCTTTTTGCGGATGGCGGGCGAAGATGAAGTTGGCCGCCGACGGCAGCACTTCGAAGCCCTTGCCCTGCAGCTGCCCGACCAAAACCTCGCGGCTGTCGATCACCTTGCGGCAGGTTTCCTCGAAGTACTCGCGGTCCTCGAACGCCGCCGCCGCGCCAACAATCGCCGCACGGTCCAGCGGGTAGGAGTTGAAGCTGTTCTTGATCCGCTCCAGCGCCTCGATCAGGTCCGGGTGGCCCACCGCCAGGCCAACCCGCAGCCCGGCCAACGAGCGCGACTTGGACAGGGTCTGGGTAACCAGCAGGTTGTCGTAGCGGCCCACCAGGCTGATCGCCGTTTCACCACCGAAGTCGATGTAGGCTTCATCGACCACCACCACCGAATCACGGTTGGCCTGAAGCAACTGCTCCACCGCCTGCAGCGGCATCAGGCAGCCGGTCGGCGCGTTGGGGTTGGGGAAGATGATGCCGGCGTTGGGCTTGTTGTAGTCCTCGATGCGGATCTGGAACTGTGGGTCCAGCGCCACCTGCTCGAACGCGATACCGTACAGGCCGCAGTACACCGGGTAGAAGCTGTAGCTGATGTCCGGGAACAGCAGCGGCGCGTCGTGCTGGAACAGGCCGTGGAAGATGTGCGCCAGTACCTCGTCCGAGCCGTTGCCGACGAACACTTGTGCCGGGGTTACGCCGTAGTACTCGGCCACCGCCTGCTTCAGCCGGTCACCATTCGGGTCCGGGTACAGGCGCAGGTTGTCGTTCAGCTCGCCGCGCATGGCTTCCAGGGCCTTGGGCGACGGGCCGTAGGGGTTTTCGTTGGTGTTCAGCTTGACCAGGCGGGCCAGCTTGGGCTGCTCGCCCGGCACGTAAGGCACCAGGTCCTTGACGAAGGGGCTCCAGAATCGACTCATGTTCAGTTCCCCTTCTCTTGGGTCAGGATGCGGTATTCAGCGCTGCGGGCGTGTGCGGTCAGCGACTCGCCACGGGCCAGGACCGAGGCGGTGTGGCCCAGCTCGGACGCCCCCTGCTCGGAGCAGAAAATGATCGACGAACGCTTCTGGAAGTCATACACCCCCAGTGGCGACGAGAAACGCGCGGTACCAGAGGTCGGCAGCACGTGGTTGGGCCCTGCGCAGTAGTCGCCCAGCGCTTCGCTGGTGTGGCGGCCCATGAAGATTGCGCCAGCGTGGCGGATGTGCGGCAGCCAGGCCTGCGGCTCGGCCACCGACAGCTCCAGGTGCTCCGGTGCAATGCGGTTGGCCACTTCAATGGCCTGCTGCATGTCACGCACCTGAATCAGCGCGCCACGGCCATTGATCGACTTCTCGATGATCTCGGCACGTTCCATGGTCGGCAGCAGCTTGTCGATGCTGGCGGCAACGCGGTCGAGGAAGGCGGCGTCCGGGCTGACCAGGATGGCCTGGGCATCTTCGTCGTGTTCTGCCTGGGAGAACAGGTCCATGGCGATCCAGTCCGGGTCGGTCTGGCCGTCGCACACCACGAGGATTTCCGACGGGCCGGCGATCATGTCGATACCCACCTGGCCGAACACGTGGCGCTTGGCGGTGGCGACGTAGATGTTGCCCGGGCCGACGATCTTGTCCACCTGCGGCACGCTTTCGGTACCGTAGGCCAGCGCGGCGACAGCCTGGGCGCCACCGACGGTGAACACCCGGTCGACACCGGCGATGCAGGCAGCCGCCAGCACCAGCTCGTTGATCTCGCCACGCGGGGTCGGCACAACCATTACCACTTCGGCCACGCCGGCAACCTTGGCCGGGATGGCGTTCATCAGTACCGACGACGGGTATGACGCCTTGCCACCCGGCACATACAGGCCGGCGCGGTCCAGCGGGGTGACCTTCTGGCCCAGCACGGTGCCGTCGGCCTCGGTGTACTGCCAGGAGTCCTGTTTCTGCCGCTCGTGATACATGCGCACACGGTTGGCAGCCTTTTCCAGGGCTTCGCGCTGGACCGGGGTAATGCGGGTCAGGGCCAGTTCCAGGCGCTCGCGACCGAGAATCAGGTCGTCGATCGATTTGGCGTCGACACCATCGAAACGCTGGGTGAACTCCACCAATGCGGCATCGCCACGCTCGCGCACGGCCTTGATGATGTCGAGCACCCGCTGGTTGACCGCGTCATCGGACACACTTTCCCAGCTCAGCAGATGATCCAGATGTCGGGCGAAATCCGGATCAGCAGCGTTGAGACGGGCAATTGCAGTGGACACGGTCATGGCGAGGGCCTCGATTAATGGCGAATGCTCAGGCGCCCTAGGCTACCAGTCCATCCGCGCGGGCACCCGAGAAAAATGGCTATGACGCGGATAGACGGGCGCGACAGCGAAGGTCGCGCACAGAAGGTAGTGAGTCAGCCGCGGTGTCGCGATTCGACCGCTCCGCGCAGCGTGTCGATCAGGCTCTGGATACGGGGGTGCTGCATTTTCATGGAGGCCTTGTTGACCACCAGGCGCGAGCTGATCGTGGCGATCAGTTCCTGGGGCTCCAGGCCGTTGGCACGCAGGGTGTTGCCGGTGTCGACAACGTCGATGATCTTGTCGGCGAGGTTGATCAGCGGTGCCAGCTCCATCGAGCCATACAGCTTGATGATGTCGACCTGGCGGCCCTGTTCGGCGTAGTAGCGCTTGGCTACGTTGACGAACTTGGTAGCCACGCGCAGACGGCCCTTGGGCTCGGGTGCGCCGACTACGCCAGCGGTCATCAGCTTGCAACGGGCAATCTGCAGGTCCAGGGGCTCGTATAGGCCCTGGCCGCCGTACTCCATCAGCACATCCTTGCCGGCCACACCCAGGTCGGCGGCACCATGCTCGACATAGGTCGGCACGTCGGTGGCACGCACGATCAGCAGGCGCACATCGTCCTGCGTGGTGGGGATGATCAGTTTGCGGCTCTTGTCCGGGTTCTCGGTCGGCACGATACCGGCCTCGGCCAGCAACGGCAGGGTATCGTCGAGAATACGGCCTTTGGAAAGCGCGATGGTCAACATTGGAACGTCGGTCCTTAAGCGGCTACTGCCGGCCGGGCGTCGAGCCCGGCCGCATTTGATTCATTGTGGGAGCGGGCTTGCCCGCAAAGCAACCAGCGCGGTGCATGGCACCGGCTCTGCCGGTATTCGCGGGCAAGCCCGCTCCCACACGGTATGCCGAAGGGCTACTAGCCCGGTACGCGACGGATCTTCGCGCCCAGCATCTGCAGTTTTTCTTCGATGCACTCGTAACCACGGTCGATGTGGTAGATGCGATCGATCAGGGTATCGCCTTCGGCTACCAGCGCCGACAGCACCAGGCTGGCGGAAGCACGCAGGTCGGTGGCCATTACCGGGGCGCCTTTCAGCGCCTTGACGCCAGTGACGATGGCAGTGTTGCCTTCGACCTGGATCTGCGCGCCCATGCGGTGCATTTCGTAGACGTGCATGAAGCGGTTTTCGAAGATCGTCTCGATCACTGCACCGGTGCCTTCGGCAATGGCGTTGAGCGAGATGAACTGCGCCTGCATGTCGGTCGGGAACGCCGGGTACGGGGCGGTACGCAGGTTGACGGCTTTCGGCCGCTTGCCGTGCATGTCCAGCTCGATCCAGTCTTCGCCGGTGTTGATGTCGGCGCCGGCTTCCTTGAGTTTTTCCAGTACTGCTTCAAGGATGGTCGGGTCGGTGTCCTTGACCTTGACGCGGCCACCGGTCACGGCAGCGGCAACCAGGTAGGTACCGGTCTCGATACGGTCCGGCATCACCCGGTAGCTGGCCGAAGCCAGGCGCTCGACGCCATCGATCACGATGGTGTCGGTACCAGCGCCCTGGACGTTGCCGCCCATGGCGTTGATGAAGTTGGCCAGGTCGACCACTTCCGGCTCGCGCGCGGCGTTCTGCAGCACGCTGCGGCCCTTGGCCAGGGCTGCGGCCATCATGATGTTCTCGGTACCGGTCACGCTGACGGTGTCGAAGAAGAAGTGCGCACCGCGCAGGCCACCCTCAGGCGCCTTGGCCTTGATGTAGCCGCCTTCGACTTCGATCTTCGCGCCCATGGCCTCGAGGCCACGGATGTGCAGGTCGACCGGGCGCGAACCAATGGCGCAACCGCCAGGCAGGGCCACTTCGGCCTCGCCGAAACGGGCGACCATCGGGCCCAGCACCAGAATCGAGGCGCGCATGGTCTTGACCAGCTCGTAAGGCGCGACCAGGGTCTTGATGGTGCGAGGATCGATCTCGACCGCCAGCTTTTCGTCGATCACCGGCTCGATGCCCATGCGGCCGAACAGCTCGATCATGGTGGTGATGTCGTGCAGGTGCGGCAGGTTGCCCACGGTGACCGGGCCGTCGGCCAGCAGGGTCGCCGCCAGAATCGGCAGGGCTGCGTTCTTCGCGCCCGAAATACGGATCTCGCCATCAAGGCGAGCGCCGCCAGTAATAATCAGTTTGTCCATTGGAATCTCGCCGCCACGTTGGCTCAGGTGCGCTCAGCCCAGGCTGCGCTGCTGAAAAATTTCATGGTTACCGCATGGATGCTGCCATTGGCGATCCACGGATTCAGGTGAGCATAGATCGCCTGCTGGCGTTTGACCGGGCTCAGGCCAGCCAACTCGTCGCTGATCACGTTCAACTGGAAGTTGCAGCCTTCGCCTTCAACTTCGACCCGGGAACCCGGCAATTTCTCTTCAAGGAAGCTTTTAACTTCTACGGCCTGCATGCTCAACCTCAATCGGCGCCCGATGCGCACGGGTCGGCCATCATACAAAAAAGCCCCTCGCCTGCGAAGCCCAACGAGGGCTTCGCTGACCGAGGGGCCATCATCCGTGCCAGGCCATCAGGTTGCCAGCACTTCATCGAGGTCATAGACCTCGGCAATTTCCCGCATGTCGTCAGGCATGCCGCGCACCAGGCACCCCTTGCCGGTGGCCTGGGCATCGCGCATGAAAGCCAGCAGCAACGACAGGCCGACACTGGTGGAGCGCTGCACTGCCGAGCAATCGAGCACCATCTGCGCCTCGCGGCAGGCCGCGATCAGCGCCTTGCCCTGCTTCCGCAGGGCCGGCCCGCTGCGATAGTCCAGCACGCCTTCCAGGCGCAGCACGCCCGGCTCGGCCATGCTTACACCGGCCTCACTCATTTGACGGTCTTCTCTGGCGAGTTGTCGGCAGCCTGCTTGGCCTTGGCCACTTCGCCGGCCCAGCCGTCGATGGTCTTGTCCAGGTCGCCGCCATTGCGCTGCATGGCGTCGGCGAACTGGTCGCGGAACAGCTTGCCGATGTTGATGCCGTTGACGATCACGTTACGCACTTTCCATTCGCCACCCAGATTTTCCAGGGTGTACTGCACCGGGTACACGGCGCCATTGTTGCCGGTGACCTTCATGCCTACGGAGGCGCGCTTGCCGTCATCGGCCTTGGCCGGGTCTACGACGATACCCTGGTTGTTGTACTCCAGCAGCGCGTTACCGTAGAACTGGAACAGGCTGCGCTTGAAGTTTTCCTGGAAGCGCTGCATCTGCTCAGGCGTGGCCTTGCGCGAGTACTTGACGGTCATGATGCTTCTGGAAATACCGTCGGCATCGACCACAGGCGCGAGGATCCGGTCAAGGGTGTCGTAGAACGCTTGCGGGTTGGACTTGTACTGCTCCTTGTTGGCCTTGAGCTCACCCAGCAGTTCGGTGGTGGTGCTCTGCACCACATCGTGCGGCGACTGCGCGGCCATTGCCATCAGGGGGAAGGCCGCCAGCAGGACCAGCAGGCCACGTCGCAGGATCGAAATCATGGAAACTCCTTAATTAGCCGGTTGCGCTTCTTTCGGTTCCTTGCCAACGGAGTTGAGCAGGAACTTGCCAATCAGATCTTCCAGCACCAGCGCCGACTGGGTGTCGTGGATGGTCCCGCCGTCCTTGAGCACCTGGTCCTCACCGCCCACGCTGATGCCGATGTACTTCTCGCCAAGCAACCCGGCAGTGAGGATCGAGGCCGTGGAGTCGGTCGGCAGGTTGTCCACCGACTTGTCCAGTTGCAGCGTCACTCGACCGGTGTAGGAATCACGGTCCAGATCGATGGCGGTAACCTTGCCGATGGTCACACCGGCCATGGTCACTTTAGCTCTGACCGTCAAACCGGCGATATTGTCGAAGTAGGCATAAACTTTATAGGTATCGCTGCTCGGGCTGGCCGACAGCCCGCTGACACGCAGGGCGAGCAGCAGCAGCGCCAGGATCCCGGCCAGAAGGAACAGGCCGACACCGATTTCCAGGGTGCGGTTTTGCATCAGAAATCTCCAAACATCAAGGCGGTCAGAATAAAGTCCAGACCCAGCACTGCCAACGAGGCATAGACCACGGTCTTGGTGGTGGCACGGCTGATCCCTTCTGAGGTGGGCTCACAGTCGTACCCCTGGAATACGGCGATCCAGGTCGTGACGAAGGCAAATACCAGGCTCTTGATCAGCCCGTTGAGCACGTCGTCGGTGAACGAAACACTGTTCTGCATGTTGGCCCAGAACGAGCCCTCGTAGACGCCCAGCCAGTCCACCGCCACCCACGAGCCACCCCAGATACCGACCACGCTGAAAATCAGCGCCAGCAACGGCAGCGAGATGAAACCGGCCCACAGGCGCGGCGCAACGATGTACTTGAGCGGGTCGACGCCGATCATTTCAAGGCTCGACAACTGCTCGGTGGACTTCATGTTGCCGATTTCTGCGGTCAGCGCCGAACCGGCACGGCCGGCGAACAGCAACGCCGTCACCACCGGGCCGAGCTCGCGCAGCAGGGTCAGGGCGACCATTTGCCCCACTGCCTGCTCCGAGCCGTACTTGGTCAGGATGCTGAAGCCCTGCAGCGCCAGCACCATGCCGATGAACACCCCGGACACGACGATGATCGCAAGCGACAGCACGCCCACCGAGTACAGCTGTTTGGTCAGCAGCTGGAAGCCGCCACCAATGCCGCCACGGCCGATCAGCGCATGGAACAGGAACAGGCAGGAGCGCCCCAGCACGGCCAGCACGTCGATGGCCGAGCGCCCCAGCAGGCGGACGCGTTCGAGTAAGGATTTTCTGCGCATCAACGCGCTCCCAGCAGGTCGGCGCGGTAGTCAGGCGCAGGGAAGTGGAAAGGCACCGGGCCGTCCGGGTCGCCCTTCATGAATTGGCGAATACGGGGGTTGTCCGAGCACATCAGCTCGTCAGGCGTCCCCTGGCCCAGCACCTGGCCGTCACCTACCACATAGATGTAGTCGGCGATGCTGGCAGTTTCCGCCAGGTCGTGGGAAACGACGATGCTGGTGATACCCAAGGCGTCGTTCAGCAAGCGGATCAGACGCACCAATACACCCATGGCAATTGGGTCCTGGCCGACGAACGGCTCGTCGTACATGAGGATCTGCGGGTCCAGGGCAATCGCCCGGGCCAGCGCCACACGGCGCTTCATGCCACCGGACAGCTCGTCGGGCATCAGGTCGATGGCACCGCGCAGCCCCACGGCCTGCAGCTTCATCAGCACGATATCGCGGATCATCTCGTCCGACAGCTGGGTATGCACGCGCAGCGGGAACGCGACGTTCTCGAACACATCGAGATCGGTGAACAGCGCGCCGCTCTGGAACAGCACCCCCATTTGCTTGCGGGCGTCGAACAGGTCACTGCGCGACAACGTCGGCAGGTTCTGCCCGGCAACCCAGACCTCACCGCTGGAGGGGCGCAACTGCGCGCCCATCAGGCGGAGCAACGTGGTCTTGCCGCAACCCGATGGCCCCATGATACCGGTGACCTTGCCGCGCGGGATGCGAATGTCGACGTTGCTGAAAATGCTGCGCGAACCGCGTTTGAAGGTAACCCCCTTCAACTCGACCGCGTAGGCGCTATCCACACTCATCTAGACTCCTTGCTAGTGCAGCCTTGTCCTAATGGACGTCGGCCTTCATCTGGAAGGCACAAGCGCCCCTGGCAGGCCGAATAGCGGCGAACTATAGCACCGCTGACAGCGCCGCCCCAAGGTCGGCTAGCGACTCGTTCAGCCCTGCGACAGGCTGGCGAGACATTCACCACGGCAATCGAAAGCGTGAGGGTTTCTTTCATTGCAGCTATAATCGCCGCCTTTTCATCAGGCATTGCTTTTTCGACATGAGCCAATCCAGCGAGCTGATCCAATCCGCCCAACGCACCCTGCGCCTGGAACTCGAGGCCGTAGAGGCCCTGCTGGCGCGCATCGACGACAATTTCGTCAAGGCCTGCGAACTGATCCTGGCCAGCAAGGGCCGGGTGGTCGTGGTCGGCATGGGCAAGTCCGGGCACATCGGCAACAAGATCGCCGCCACCCTGGCCAGCACCGGCACACCGGCGTTTTTCGTGCACCCGGCCGAAGCCAGCCATGGCGACATGGGCATGATCACCCGCGATGATGTCATCCTTGCCCTGTCGAATTCCGGCAGCACCGCCGAAATCGTCACCCTGCTGCCACTGATCAAGCGCCTGGGCATCAAGCTGATAAGCCTGACCGGCAACCCGGACTCGCCATTGGCCCAGGCTGCCGAGGTCAACCTCGACGCCCGCGTCGAGCAAGAGGCCTGCCCGCTGAACCTGGCCCCCACCTCCTCCACCACCGCATCGCTGGTGCTGGGCGACGCGCTGGCCATTGCCCTGCTCGAAGCCCGCGGCTTCACCGCCGAGGACTTTGCCTTCTCGCACCCGGGTGGCGCATTGGGCCGTCGCCTGCTGCTCAAGGTGGAGAACGTGATGCACGCCGGCGACGAACTGCCCCAGGTGCCCCGCGGCACCCTGCTCAAGGACGCGCTCCTTGAAATGTCCCGCAAAGGCCTGGGCATGACCGTGATCGTCGAAGCCGACGGCAAGCTGGCCGGGATCTTCACCGACGGCGACCTGCGCCGCAGCCTGGACCGCAACATCGACGTCCACACCACCCTGATCGACCAGGTCATGACCGTGCACGGCAAGACGGCCCGCGCCGAAATGCTCGCGGCCGAGGCCCTGAAGATCATGGAAGACCACAAGATCGGCGCCCTGGTGGTGGTGGACCGCGAGGACCGCCCCACCGGCGCCCTGAACATGCACGACCTGCTGCGCGCCGGCGTGATGTAAAGGAGCAATGGAATGAACCAGGACCTCATGCAACGCGGCAAGCACATCAAGCTGGCAGTGTTCGACGTGGACGGCGTGCTCACCGACGGGCGCCTGTACTTCCTCGAGGACGGCAGCGAATTCAAGACCTTCAACACCCTCGACGGCCAAGGCATCAAGATGCTCATGGCCTCGGGCGTTACCACCGCGATCATCAGCGGGCGCAAGACCCCGGTGGTCGAGCGCCGGGCCAGGAACCTCGGCATCCCGCACCTGTACCAGGGCCGCGAAGACAAACTGGTGGTGCTCGATGGCCTGCTCGCCGAACTGGGCCTGAGCTATGCTCAAGTGGCCTACCTGGGCGACGACCTGCCCGACCTCCCGGTGATCCGCCGGGTCGCCCTGGGCATGGCGGTGGCCAACGCCGCGCCGTTCGTTCGCCAGCACGCCCATGGCGTGACCCAGGCACGTGGCGGCGAAGGCGCAGCCCGTGAATTCTGCGAACTGATCATGCACGCCCAGGGCACCCTGGACGCTGCCAACGCCAATTACCTGTAAGGCTGCCCATGTTCAGCAAGAAAGCCCGCAACATTGCGCTGCTCGCAGTGATCGCCGCGCTGCTGGTAGCGATCGGCTACTGGAATGTCAGCCCGGAAAGCTTCCTCGACAAGCCGGTGGCCCAGGTCGACGAAAGCGCCATCGACTACTATGCGGTCAACGCCCACAGCCTGCAGTTCCTGCCCGACGGCAAGCTGCAGTACGAAATGACCGCGGACAAGGTCGAGCACCTCAAGGCCAGTGAAATCACTCTGCTGACCACGCCGGACCTGCACCTGTATCGCGGCACCGAATACCCCTGGCATGTGCAGAGCACCCGCGCCGAAGTCAACCCGGACGGCAGCGAAGTCGAACTGATCGACAACGTACGGGTCGCCCGCACCGACGAAAAGCAACGCGAAATGATCATTACCAGCTCACGCATGACCGTGTTCCCGCAGAAGCAATATGCGCAGACCGAGCAAGCCGTTAGAATCGACGGCGCCGGTGGCACAACTACGGGCAAAGGAATGAAAGCGTATTTGAAAGAAGGCAAGATGGACTTGCTCTCTAACGTAAGAGGACAGTATGAGGCTCGTTAAAACCCTCCCCCTTCTGCTCAGCCTGAGCGCAGCACTGGGAAGCGCGAGCGCCCTCGCCCTGCCGAATGACCGTGACCAGCCTATCCGTATCCAGGCCGACAACGCCCACCTGGACGACAAGCAGGGTGTGGCCACCTACACCGGCGACGTGATCATCACCCAGGGTTCGATGATGATCAAAGGCAACACCGTGACCATCACCCGTTCCGCCTCCGGCGATATCGATGTGGTGACCTCGGTGGGCAACCTGGCCTACTTCGAGCAGCAGCAGAGCGCAGCCAAACCGGACAAGATGAAAGGCTGGGGCGTGACCATCCAGTATCAGGCGCAGAAAGACCTGGTGGTTCTCACCGACCGCGCCAAAGTCGAGAACGAAGGCAACACGACCGAAGGCGAGAAGATCGTCTACAACACCAAGACCCAGGTGGCAACCGCCGGTCGTGGTGGCAACGTGACTTCGCCGCGTCAGCGTATCGACATGGTGATCCAGCCCAAGAAGAAGGCCGAGTAAATGGCAACCCTCAAAGCCCAGCACCTGGCCAAGAGTTACAAGGGGCGGCAGGTCGTGCGTGACGTCAGCCTGTCGATCGACAGCGGCCAGATCGTCGGCCTGCTCGGCCCCAACGGCGCCGGCAAGACCACCTGCTTCTACATGATCGTCGGCCTGGTCCAGGCCGAACAGGGGCGCGTGCTGATCGACAACCTCGATGTCAGCCACCAGCCCATGCATGGTCGCGCCCGCGCCGGCATCGGCTACCTGCCACAGGAAGCCTCGATCTTCCGCAAGCTGTCGGTGGCCGACAACATCATGGCCATCCTCGAGACCCGCAAGGACCTCGACCGCGACGGCCGGCGCAAAGAGCTGGAAAGCCTGCTGCAGGAGTTCCACATCAGCCACATTCGCGACAACCTCGGCATGAGCCTTTCCGGTGGTGAGCGCCGCCGCGTGGAAATTGCCCGCGCGCTGGCGACCGCACCCAAGTTCATCCTGCTGGACGAACCGTTTGCCGGTGTCGACCCGATTTCGGTCGGCGACATCAAGCAGATCATCCATCACCTCAAGGCCAAGGGTATCGGCGTACTGATCACCGACCACAACGTGCGTGAGACCCTGGATATCTGCGAAACCGCCTATATCGTCAATGATGGCCGGCTGATCGCCGAAGGCGACGCCGAAACCATCCTGGCCAACGACCTGGTCAAAGAGGTTTACCTGGGCCACGAGTTCCGGCTCTGAGCCCGGCACGCGCCTGGAGTACCGGCAAATCGCCCTGCAACCCGGGTAAAGTTGTTACGGTACTCTAGGCAAACGCTACAATTTAAGGCATAAAACTTGCTTTATCCGGCGCCCCGGCGCCCTCGTGTAGTGGATGGCGCATGCGCGCCGGCGAACAAGGTATTAAGCCCCAGCCATGAAACCATCGCTCGTCCTAAAAATGGGCCAGCAACTGACGATGACCCCGCAGTTGCAACAGGCCATCCGCCTGCTCCAGCTTTCTACCCTGGACCTCCAACAGGAAATCCAGGAAGCGCTGGAGTCGAACCCGATGCTCGAACGTCAGGAAGACGGCGACGACTTCGACAACAGCGACCCGATGGCGGACAACGCCGAAAACAAGCCGGCCGCCGAAGTCCAGGACAACAGCTTCCAGGAAAGCACCACCAGTGCCGACACCCTGGAAGACGGTGAGTGGAGCGAGCGCATCCCCAACGAGCTGCCGGTCGACACCGCCTGGGAAGACATCTACCAGACCAGTGCCAGCAGCCTGCCGAGCAACGACGACGACGAGTGGGACTTCACCACCCGTACATCGGCCGGCGAAAGCCTGCAAAGCCACCTGTTGTGGCAACTCAACCTGGCCCCGATGTCCGACACCGACCGCCTGATCGCCGTCACCCTGATCGACAGCATCAACGGCCAGGGCTACCTGGAAGACACCCTCGAGGAGATCTGCGCCGGTTTCGACCCGGAGCTGGATATCGAGCTGGACGAAGTCGAAGCTGTACTGCACCGCATCCAGCAGTTCGAGCCAGCCGGCGTTGCCGCCCGCACCCTTGGCGAATGCCTGTTGCTGCAACTGCGCCAGCTGCCCGCGAGCACCCCGTGGATGGCCGAAGCCAAGCGCCTGGTCAGCGACTTCATCGACCTGCTCGGCAGCCGTGACTACAGCCAGCTGATGCGTCGCATGAAAATCAAGGAAGACGAGCTGCGCCAGGTCATCGAGCTGGTACAAAGCCTCAACCCGCGCCCCGGCTCGCAGATTGAGTCCAGCGAGCCTGAGTACGTGGTACCCGACGTCATCGTACGCAAGGACAGCGACCGCTGGCTGGTAGAGCTGAACCAGGAGGCCATTCCGCGCCTGCGCGTCAACCCGCAGTACGCCGGCTTCGTGCGCCGGGCCGACACCAGCGCCGACAACACCTTCATGCGCAACCAGCTGCAGGAAGCGCGCTGGTTCATCAAGAGCCTGCAAAGCCGCAACGAAACCCTGATGAAGGTGGCCACGCAGATCGTCGAGCACCAGCGCGGCTTCCTCGACCACGGCGACGAAGCGATGAAGCCTCTGGTGCTGCATGACATCGCCGAAGCGGTGGGCATGCACGAGTCGACCATTTCGCGGGTAACCACGCAGAAATACATGCACACGCCGCGTGGCATCTACGAACTGAAATACTTTTTCTCCAGCCACGTCAGCACCTCCGAAGGCGGAGAATGCTCGTCTACGGCGATCCGCGCGATCATCAAGAAACTGGTTGCGGCGGAAAATCAGAAAAAGCCATTGAGTGACAGCAAGATCGCTGGTTTACTGGAGGCACAAGGCATCCAGGTAGCCCGTCGCACCGTCGCCAAGTACCGCGAGTCCCTCGGCATCGCACCGTCGAGCGAGCGCAAGCGACTGATGTAGCCCCTGAGATGTGCCACAGCGTTTGTGGGGCAGGTGCAAGACCTGCCTCTTTATGCACGGGCAACAAAGGAGAAGCTGTATGCAAGTCAATATCAGTGGACAGCATGTAGAAGTCACCCAGCCACTGCGCGATTATGTGCTTGAAAAGCTCGCTCGCGTGGAAAGTCACTTCGACAAGATCACCAACGTGCAGGTCATCATGAAAGTCGAGAAGCTGCAGCAGAAGGTCGAGGCGACCTTGCAGATTCCCGGCGGCGAAGTGGTTGCCAACGCCGAACACGAAGACATGTATGCAGCGATCGACGCCTTGGCCGACAAGCTCGACCGCCAACTGAAAAAACACAAGGAAAAACAGCAAAGCCTGCTGCAAGGTGCAGCCGCCCGCTGATCCCCCTCATCCATGATCCGACTTGAAACCATCCTGACCCCCGGCCGTTCCCTCGTGAACGTGCCGGGCGGCAGCAAGAAGCGCGCCCTGGAAAAGGTCGCCACCGTCATCGCCGAACAAGTGCCCGAACTGGAGATGCAGGACGTCTTCGAAAAACTAGTCGCCCGGGAAAAACTCGGCTCGACCGGTTTCGGCAACGGCATCGCCATCCCGCACTGTCGGCTTGAAGGATGTTCCGCTCCGGTCAGCGCCCTGCTGCACCTGGAAGCGCCTATCGACTACGACGCCATCGATGGCGCGCCGGTGGACCTGCTGTTCGTCCTGCTGGTGCCAGAAGCCGCCACCGATGCCCATCTGGAACTGCTGCGCCAGATTGCCAGCATGCTCGATCGCAAGGAGGTCCGTGATCGCCTGCGTGCGGCCACCAGCAGCGAGGCCCTGTTCCAGGTTGTCCTGGACGTACAGAACGAGCACTGAACATGCGCCTGATCATCGTCAGCGGCCGGTCCGGCTCCGGCAAGAGCACCGCCCTCGATGTCCTGGAAGACAACGGTTTCTACTGCATTGACAACCTGCCCGCCGGGCTGCTGCCGCAGCTGGCGGAAAATGCGCTGATCAACACCGAATTACTGCAACCCAAGGTTGCCGTGTCGATCGACGCACGCAACCTGCCCAGCCACCTGACGCGTTTCCCCGAGTTGCTCGAAGAAGCCCGCGCCCGGCATATCCAGTGCGACGTGCTGTACCTGGATGCCGACGAAGATGTACTGCTCAAGCGCTTCTCGGAAACCCGCCGACGCCACCCGCTGACCAATGCCGACCGCTCGCTCGCGGAAGCGATTCGGGTGGAAAGCGAATTACTGGGGCCGATTGCAGACCTGGCCGACCTGAAGATCGACACCACCAGCCTGAACCTGTACCAGCTGCGTGATTCGATCAAGCTGCGCCTGCTCAACCAGCCCGAGCCTGGAACGGCGTTCCTGGTCGAGTCGTTCGGTTTCAAGCGTGGAATGCCGGTCGATGCCGACCTGGTGTTCGATGTGCGCTGCCTGCCCAACCCCTACTGGAAGCCCGAACTGCGTGAGCACTCCGGCCTTGAGCAACCGGTGATCGACTACCTGGCCGCACAGGCGGATGTCGAAGAGATGTTCAACGACATTTCCAGCTACCTGCTCAAGTGGCTGCCCCGCTTCGCCGCCAGCAACCGTGCCTACGTCACCATTGCCATTGGCTGCACCGGCGGCCACCACCGCTCGGTGTACATCACCGAGCGCCTTGGCCAGTTGCTGCAGCAATCCCTGAAAAACGTCCAGG
Organism: Pseudomonas sp. 32_A; assembly: GCF_017490905.1. Lineage (NCBI taxonomy): Bacteria > Pseudomonadati > Pseudomonadota > Gammaproteobacteria > Pseudomonadales > Pseudomonadaceae > Pseudomonas > Pseudomonas sp. 32_A. The sequence goes on from NZ_JAFGYI010000008.1 coordinate 43,513, forward strand.
TCCGCCACCGCGACCTCTAGCCCAAGGATCCGCCCCACGATGCCCGCCCGTGAAATCACCATCATCAACAAGCTGGGTCTGCATGCCCGGGCGGCAGCCAAGTTCGTCGGCGTTGCCGGCCGCTTCCCCTGCCAGGTCAGGGTTGGGCGTGCACCGGACAAACTGGTGGATGGCAAGAGCATCATGGCGGTGATGATGCTGGCAGCAGGCAAAGGTACCCAGGTGCACCTGTATACCGAAGGTGAGCAGGACGTTGAAGCCATGGATGCGCTGGTCGAGCTGATCAACAACTTCTTCGACGAAGGCGAATGAATTTCGCTGGCCCGCACGGTCCGTGTGGGAACAGCGTTTTTGCGCACAACGCCTGTGGGAGATTGCCCAGTCCTTTGGGCTGCGCTATCGCGTAGAGAACTGAATTCGCAAGCGGTACGCGTACCCTGTGGGAGCGGCTTTAGCCGCGAAGAATCCAACGCGGTGCATGGCACCGGCTAAGCCGGTGTTCGCGGCTAAAGCCGCCCCCACAGAGTCCCCGCTAGTTCAATGAGTTATGTGCCGCTCCCACAGCGAAGCCGGTGAACACCCCATCATCCGGCGCAAACCGATGCACAGCCCCAAGCTGGCCAGACCAGGTCCAACCAGGCGAAGCCGCGCGCCAATAGCAGCGCAGTGCCTGCCAGCAACAGCAAAGTCCCAAGCGCCAGGCGAAACAGGCGCACACGGCTGACAGACATCATCTGAGAGCGCATACCGGGTAGACTCACTTCAGGGTTTCGAGGTAGCGGCGCTCCACTTCCGCCCAGTCAATGACGTTATAGAAGGCACCGATGTATTCCGGACGACGGTTCTGGTACTTCAGGTAGTAGGCATGCTCCCACACGTCCAGGCCGAGGATTGGCGTGTTGCCATGCATCAGCGGGCTGTCCTGGTTGCCGCTGCTTTCCACCACCAGGGTTTTCTGCGGGCTCACGCTGAGCCAGGCCCAGCCACTGCCGAAGCGGGTCAACGCAGCCTTGGTGAAGGCCTCCTTGAAGGCAGCGAAGCCGCCCAGCTGGGCGTCGACGGCCTGCGCCAGAGCGCCCTGCGGCTCTCCCCCACCCTGCGGCGACATCACGGTCCAGAACAGGCTGTGGTTGGCGTGCCCACCGCCATGGTTGATCACTGCACCACGAAGGTTTTCCGGCAATTGCCCGACCGCGCCGAGCAGCTTTTCCACCGGCCATTCAGCCCATTCGGTGCCTTCGATGGCGGCGTTGAGGCCATTGACATAGGCCTGGTGGTGCCTGGAGTGGTGGATTTCCATGGTCTGCGCGTCGATGTGCGGTTCCAGCGCAGTGTAGGCGTAAGGCAGTGCAGGCAAGGTATGGGGCATATCAGTGAATTCCGTAGGCATGGGTTGGGCGATGACCAACGCGGCCATCGCTGGCGCTTGGGCCGTGACTCGGGGTCAGATACCACCGGCAGTGAGTTTTTCCGGGTCCAGCAGCGCTTCCAGCTGGTCACGCGACAGGTCGGTATGCTCCAGCGCCACATCGATGATCGGACGCCCCTGCTTGTAGGCGGTCTTGGCGATTTCGGCGGCCTTGAGGTAACCGATGATCGGGTTGAGCGCCGTGACCAGAATCGGGTTGCGGGCCAGGGCTTCCTTGAGCTTGCTTTCGTTGACCTTGAAGCTGGCGATGGCCTTGTCGGCGAGCAGGCGGCTGACGTTGGCCATCAGTTCGATGCTCTCCAGCAGGTTGCGGGCGATCACCGGCAGCATCACGTTCAGCTCGAAGTTGCCGGATTGGCCTGCGATGGCGATGGTGGCGTCATTGCCGATCACCTGGGCGGCGACCATGGCGGTGGCCTCCGGGATCACCGGGTTGACCTTGCCTGGCATGATCGAAGAGCCCGGCTGCAGACCTTGCAGTTCGATTTCGCCCAGCCCGGCCAGCGGGCCGGAGTTCATCCAGCGCAAGTCGTTGGCGATCTTCATCAGCGCCACGGCGGCAGTCTTGAGCTGGCCAGACAGGGCCACGGCGGTGTCCTGCGAGCCGATCAGGGCGAACAGGTTCTGCCCGGGGGTGAACTCGACCTGAGTCAGGCCGCTGAGCTGATGGGCGAAACCGGCAGCGAACCGTGGATGGGCGTTGATGCCGGTGCCCACGGCAGTGCCACCCTGGGCCAGCGCCTGCAAGCTCGGCAGGGTCGCTTCGATGTGTGCCTTGGCGCCACTGATCTGCGCCGCCCAGCCATCGAGCACCTGGCTCATGCGCACTGGCATGGCGTCCATCAGGTGGGTGCGACCAGTCTTCACGTACTGATGCACCTGTGCCGACTTGGCCTCTATCACCTGTACCAGGTGCGCCAGGGCAGGCAGCAGCTGCTCGTGCAGGGCCAGAGCGGCGCTGACATGAATGGTGGTCGGGATGATGTCGTTGCTGCTCTGGCCACAGTTGACGTGGTCGTTGGCGTTGACCGCCTCACCCAGCACGCGGCTGGCCAGCGTGGCGATCACCTCGTTGGCGTTCATGTTCGAGCTGGTACCGGAGCCGGTCTGGAACACATCCACCGGGAAATGCTGGATGAAGTCACCCGCCAGCAGTTGCTCGACTGCGGTTACGATGGCCTGCCCTTGCGCGCTCGACAGCTGCTCCAGTTCGACGTTGGCCTTGGCTGCGGCGGCCTTGGCCAGCAGCAGTGCGCGAATGAACTGGGCCGGCATGCGCTGGCCGCTGACCGGGAAGTTGTCGACCGCGCGCTGGGTCTGGGCACCGTACAGGGCCTGGGCCGGCACCTGCAGTTCGCCCATGCTGTCACGCTCGATACGGGTATCACTCATCATCAAATCCTTGCATCAGTTCATCGGGAGAGATCGACGGCAGCAGGCGGCAATTGGCCAACTGCAGGGCATAGGGCTGCCAACGCTGGTTTTGCGCCTCGCGGTCGAGGTTGCGCAGGTCCAGCAGTGGGCGCCAGGCCTGGTCCAGGCACAGGCAGCGCCAATGCCAGGGCAGCATGCGGTCGCAGGCGGTATCCAGCAGCAGGCGGAAGGAGGTCAGTGCCACCGTCCACGGCGAGGTCTCGGTGCAGCACACCAGATAGCGGCCTTCAGCCAGGTAATGCTCGATCAGACGCGGCTCGTCGGGCTCGAGCGCACAGCGGATGCGGCGGCTGAGCCAGCGCCAGTTTTCCAGGTAGGGCAGTTCGCGGAGGACGGGTTTCATGAACATCATCGCCGGGTTACTGGATAATGATATTCATTATTAAGTGATAAACATAATCACTTCAAGAGGGAGATGATGAAACAAAAAACCCGGCGCGGGGGCCGGGTCTTTTTTGTTGCATTGAGAAATCTCTACTGCCTGCACCGGCCTCTTCGCGGGTGAACCCGCTCCCACAGGGACGGCGCCGTACTTGATGACTGCGCATTACTTGTGGGAGCGGGTTCACCCGCGAATAGGCCGGTACAGGCTAAAGATCAGCTGCCAGCAACGGTCATCCGCTCGATCAGCACCGAACCGGTGTGAATGTTGCTGCGTGTCTCAAGATCGCAGCCAATCGCGACAATCTGCTGGAACATGTCTTTCATGTTCCCGGCAATGGTCACTTCCTGCACCGCGTGCTGGATCTCGCCATTCTCGACCCAGAACCCTGCCGCGCCGCGGGAATAATCCCCCGTCACCATGTTCAGGCCATGTCCCATCAACTCGGTCACCAGCAGTCCGCGCCCCATGCGCCGGATCAGCGCCGCCTGGTCCTCGACCCCATGGCTGACGAACAGGTTGTGCACGCCACCGGCGTTGGCGGTGCTTGGCAAACCCAGCTTGCGCCCGGAATAGGTACCCAACAGGTACGACACCAGCTCGCCCTTGTCGACGAACGGCTTGGCATAGGTAGCCAGGCCGTCGCCATCGAATGCGGCACTGCCCAGTGCCCGCGGAATATGCGGGCGCTCGTCGAGGGTCAGCCAGGCAGGGAACAGCCGCTGGCCAATGGTCCCCTCCAGGAACGAGGATTTGCGGTACAGGTTGCCGCCGGAGATGGCCGACAGGAAGCTGCCGAACAGGCCACCGGCCAACTCGGCCGAGAACAACACTGGCACCTCGCACGTCGGCACCGGCCGCGCACCCAGGCGGCTGGCGGCACGCTGGGCAGCGCGCACGCCGATGCTACGCGGGTCTGCCAGCAGGTTGCCCTGGCGGTTCACGTCGTACCAGTAGTCACGCTGCATCTGCCCGTCGCCTTCGGCGATCATCACGCAGCTCAGGCTGTGCCGGGTTGAGGCGTAGCCACCGATGAAACCATGACTGTTGCCATACACGCGACAGCCCTGGTGGGTATTGAGGGTGGTGCCGTCGGCGTTGAGGATGCGCGGGTCAGCGTCGAACGCCGCCGCCTCGCAGGCCAGGGCCATCTCGATGGCCTTCTCCGGCTCGAGGTCCCAGTCGTGGTACAGGTCCAGGTCCGGGATCTCGCGGGCCATCAGCGCTGCGTCGGCCAGGCCGGAACATTCGTCCTCGGAGGTATGCCTGGCAATCGCCAAGGCGGCGGTGACGGTTTCGCGGATCGCTTCCGGGCCACTGGCCGAGGTGCTGGCCGAGCCTTTGCGCTGGCCCACATAGAGGGTGATGCCAAAGCCCTGGTCGCGGTTGAACTCGACCGTTTCGACCTCACGCTGGCGTACCGTGGTGGACAGGCCCTGCTCCAGCGACACCGCCACTTCGCAGGCACTGGCCCCCTGGCGGCGCGCCTCGGCGATGATCGCCTCGACCTGCTCCTGCAATGCTGGCAGGTCTTTCGGACCTACGCTCTGGACTGCACTCATGGTTCTCTCCACTCAAATTCTGCGTTCGGCGAGGGTCATTCTACGACCGGGCCGGACAAGCGGCCCCCGACTGGTTATCATGGCGGCGATTTCTAGCGGACTGCCACCATGGTTGATTCAAACGACGACGCCTTCGACGGCGAAAAAAGCAAAACCCAGATCAAGCGCGAGCTGCATGCGCTGGTCGAACTCGGCGAGCGCCTAACCACGCTCAAGGCCGATACCCTGGCCCGCCTGCCGTTGACCGACGAGCTGCGCAAGGCCCTGGCCGAAGCCAGCAAGCACACCGCTCACGGTGCCCGCAAACGCCACATGTCGTTTGTCGGCAAGCTGATGCGCGTGCAGGACCTGGATGCCATCCAAGCCCTGCTCGAACAGATGGACAGCTCGACTCGCCAGTACAACGAGCGCTTCCACAGCCTGGAGCGCTGGCGCGACCGGCTGATCGACGGTAACGACGAAGACCTCGAGCGCTTCGTCAATGAGTACCCCGACACCGATCGCCAGCAGCTGCGCTCGCTGGTACGCCATGCCCAGCACGAGAAGGCGCGGAACAAGCCGCCTGCCGCCGCGCGCAAAGTGTTCAAGTACATCCGCGACCTCGACGAACTGCAGCGCGGGTTACGCTGATCACCCTGGGGCCGCTTTGCGACCCAATCGCGACACAAGGCCGCTCCCACAGTAAGTGCACAGCCATTTCTGCATGGCGCAATCCCTGTGGGAGCGGCCTTGCGTCGCGAAAGGACCGCAAAGCGGTCCCAGATGGCCGTCACGCCCCTGTACCGCCCACGGTAATCGCATCCAGCTTCAAGGTCGGCTGGCCGACCCCCACCGGCACCGACTGCCCGTCCTTGCCGCAAGTCCCTACCCCGCTGTCCAGCGCCAGGTCGTTACCGACCATCGACACCCGGCTCATCGCCTCCGGACCGTTGCCGATCAGGGTTGCCCCTTTCACCGGCGCGGTAATCTTGCCGTCTTCGATCAGGTAGGCCTCACTGGTCGAGAACACGAACTTGCCGCTGGTGATGTCCACCTGGCCACCGCCGAGGTTGGCGCAGTAGATGCCCTTCTTCACCGAAGCGATGATTTCCTGCGGGTCGCTTTCACCCGCACGCATGTAAGTGTTGGTCATGCGGGGCATCGGCAGGTGCGCGTAGGATTCGCGCCGGCCATTGCCGGTCACCGCCATGCCCATCAGGCGTGCGTTCAGCTTGTCCTGCATGTAGCCCTTGAGCACTCCGTTCTCGATCAGCGTGGTGCACTCGGTCGGGGTGCCTTCGTCATCCACGCTCAGCGAGCCTCGGCGGCCTTCGAGGGTGCCGTCGTCGACGATGGTGCACAGGCTCGACGCCACTTTCTCACCAATGCGGCCGCTGAACGCCGAACTGCCCTTGCGGTTGAAGTCACCTTCCAGGCCATGGCCGACAGCCTCGTGCAGCAGCACGCCCGACCAGCCCGAACCCAACACCACAGGCAGGGTACCAGCCGGAGCCGGGATCGCCTCCAGGTTCACCAGGGCCTGGCGCAGCGCTTCGCGGGCATAGCCCATGACCCGCTCTTCGGTGAAGAAGCGGTAGTCGGTACGCCCGCCACCGCCCTGCCCGCCCCGCTCGCGACGGCCATTCTGCTCGACGATGACGCTGACGTTGAAGCGCACCAGCGGACGCACGTCGGCGGCCAGGCTGCCATCGGCCGCAGCGATCAGGATGCGCTCCCAGACCCCGGCCATGCTCACACTGACCTGCTGGATACGCGGGTCCAGGGCGCGGGTGGCGGCGTCGACGCGCTTGAGCAGCTCGACCTTCTCGGCACGGCTGAGCACATCCAGCGGGTTGTCCGCCGGATAAAGGGCGGCCACATCCTGGCTGCGGAAGGCCTGCACCTTGCCGTTCTGGCCGGCACGCGAGATCGAACGGGCGGCACGGGCGGCCGAGGTCAGCGCTTCGAGGTTGATCGCGTTGCTGTAGGCAAAGCCGGTCTTTTCACCGGACTGGGCACGCACGCCCACGCCCTGGTCGAGGTTGAAACTGCCCTCTTTGACGATGCCGTCTTCCAGCGCCCAGGTTTCCGAGATCTGCCCCTGGAAATACAGGTCGGCGGCGTCGATGCCGGGGCCGGCCAACTCACCCAGCACGCTCTGCAGGCTGTCCAGGGTCAAGCCGCCTGGGGCCAGGAGCTGCTCGCTGACGGTGGATAACATCTGGCTCATAGTCACTCCGAGGTGTGCGCAGGCCGCAACGCGCCCTGCGAGAAAAAGCGCCGGTGCGATACCACCGGCATGCGCGCCCGGATGGACGCTTGTTCGTCAATGTCGCGCTCGGCGAGCAGTACCGCTCCACCTTGCGCCTGTTCCGCGACGATGCGCCCCCAGGGGTCGACGATCGCCGCATGGCCATGGGTTTCCCGTGGCCCCGGGTGAGTCCCGCCTTGCGCCGCAGCCAGCAGGTAGCACTGGGTCTCGATGGCCCGGGCGCGTACCAGCACTTCCCAGTGCGCCGCGCCCGTTACCGCAGTGAAGGCGGCCGGTGCAGTGATCAGTTCCGCGCCGGCGGCACGCAGTGCGCTGTACAGCTCGGGGAAGCGCAGGTCGTAGCACACGCTCAGCCCCAGCCGCCCCACCGGCGTATCAGCCACCACCACCTGGGCGCCGTGGGCGTAGTCATCGGACTCGCGGTAGCGGCCACGGTTGTCGGCAACGTCCACATCGAACAGGTGCAGCTTGTCATAGCGTGCCGCCACCTCACCGTGTTCGTCGATCAACAGCGAGCAGGCATGGGCCTTGGCTTCGGGCTGGCCGACCGGTGGCAATGGCAAGGTACCGGCGACAATCCATAACTTGAGGTCGCGGGCGGTGCGTTTCAACCATGGCAGGATCGGCCCTTCGCCCAACGCTTCGGCGCGGCCGATGGCAGCGGCGTCCTTGCGGCCCATGGCGGCGAAGTTTTCCGGCAGCACGGCCAGCCGCGCACCGCCAAGCGCGGCCTGCTCCAGCAGGGCACCGGCACGCTGCAGGTTGGCCAGCACATCGTCCTGGCTGACCATCTGGATTACAGCTGCCTTCATGGGCACTCCTAGCGGGATTTCTCGAAAGGTTTCACAAATGTGATTCTAGGCTCTTTCACCGGACCTTCGACACGGTAGTGCACGCTGGCGAAGCGCGACACACGGTCCCCGATCAGCCGGTCGACCAGGAACAGCGCCCCGCCCACCGCCGGCGCGCCGACAATCAGGGCCGCCAGCGGCAGGTTGTTGGTCACCGGCAGGCTTACCTGCAGGTTGGCATCGACCCGGTCGCTTACCAGGTCCAGAGTACCGTCCAGCTCGAAGTTGCTCGACGGGCCAGTCACGGCGATTGGCTCGCGGGTCACGTAGACTCCGTTACTGGCCACCAGCAAGCCTTTGACCCGGTCGTAGGCCAGGCCTTTGTCGAACAGGTCGGAAAAGTCCAGGCGCAAGCGCCGGCCGATGGAGTTGAAGTTGAGCAGGCCGAACACCCGTAGCGCTTGGGCACTGCCTTCGACCTCGACGAACTGGCCAGTGCGCAGCGCTGCATCCATGCTGCCGGAGAACCGCTTGAGGCTCACCGACGCTGGCGAACCCGGCCAGCGTCCATCCACATCCAGACGGAAGTCGCGGCTGGTTGCGGTAGGGGCAAAGCCCCAGGCCTTGAGCACGTCCGCCAGGTTCTTGCCGTCCAGGCGCCCTTTGTACCAGCTGCTGGTGCGGCCCGGCTCACCTTCCCAGCCGCCACCACCATCAATACGCAGGCCTTTGAAGTCAAGGTCGATATCACTGGCGGTCACGCCACGCGCGGTCGGCCGCAGCTTGAGCGATGCACTGCCGTAAAGGTCGTCCCCGCGATAGAGCTTGTCGATGCTCAAGTCCAGCGCCGGCACCTTGCGCGGGTCGAACGAAGCCAGCGGGTCCGGACCCTCCTCGGCCTGCTTTTCCTCGGCGCTGGCGGCGGGCAGGCGCAAGGTCTGCATGCGCACCACCATTGGCGCGCCCTTGGCATCCGGCACCCGGGCGTTGCCGATGACTTCCTTGCTGTCGAGGCGCAAGTCCCAGGCGGGGCCACCACGGGCCAGGCGCACCACAGCCTGGTTCAGGTCCAGGCCAAAAGCTTTCAGCTGGCCGATGCTCAGGTCTACGCCTTGCAGGTTCTGCCGCGCGCTACCGCCCGGGTCGCCGCCGGCCAGGCGCGCTGCCTGTTCCTGCCAGGGCGCCAGGTCCAGCGTCTCGAGGTGCCCACGCACTCGCAGCCCCTGGCCGGCAGGTACCTGGGCGTCGCCGGTGCCCAGCAGCAACTCGCCGCGGCCCTGGCCCAGCTTGTCGGCCGGTGCCGCGTAGGCAAAGCGGGCAAGGTCGCTGTAGGCGACATCGAAGCGCCGCTCCGGCCCCTGCAGGGTCATGCTGAAACGGGTGTCACGGGTATCACCCGCTGCCTTGCCGAAGGGCGCCGGCAAGTCGATGGCCAGGCCCTTGAGGCTGGAATCGACACGCAGGCGGTTGTCCCGGCTACCCAAGCTGACCTGCAACTGGTACGGCAAGTCGCCGGAAGCCGGCAAGGCCTGCTTGAACTGCAGCCAGTCGGTCAGAGCCTTGAGTGACACCTGGCCGCTGGCGTTGACGCGGGTCTGCATCTGCCCGGGCTGGCCTTCGGCGGTGATTTGCGCCGTAACCGGCTTGCCGAACGCTTGCAGGCTGATGCCCTTGCCGCTCAGGCCCTTGTCCAGATCGAAACTGAAGTCACCCTTCAGGCGGCTCAACTCCAGGCTCGGCGGCGCCACCTTCAGCCGCGCATCGTCGGTGGCGAAGTCCACCTGCACCTTCGGCCGCTGCCCGCGGGCCAGCGGAATGTCGAGCTTGACCTTGCCCTTGAGCGGCCCCTCGCCCTCCCACCCGGCAAAGATCTCGCCAGTGCCGATTGGCGCTTCCTTGAGGATCTTCAGGCCATCGCCCAGGCTGCCGTCGAAGTCGCCATCGAGGTACAGGTGGCTTTGCTGGCCCTCGTCGACATGCGGGATATCGACGCTCACATCGCTGACCTTGGTGTCGAGCAGTACGCCACGCTGGGCCTTGATGCGCACGCCGCTGTCCTCGATGAACACATCGCCATCCACGTGCTGCACCTGCGGCCAGCCCGGCTGGAAGTCCAGGGCGGCATCACGCACCTTGAAGAACAGGCTGATGCTGCGGGCTTCCGGCGCAACGCCATGGTTCAGCGAGCCTTGGTACTGGAAGTAGCCTTCGTCCACCGTGCCTTTGACGATCGCACTGCGCAGCCATTCGTCGAGGGCGGGGCTGAGCACCTCGGGCAGGTACTTGGCGGTGTAACGGCCGTCGCCTTCGGTCAGGCCGACGCGCAGGTCCATGTAGTCCTCGCGGCCCTCTTCGAACAGCAGGCGAATGAGGAAGTCACCGGCGATCTTGCCTTCCTCGCCCAGTACCTTGAGGTATGGCGCGACCAAGGTAAAACCTTCCTTGTCCAAGGCCCAGGTCAGGCGCGCATTGGCCTTCTGGTAGTGCCAGGGTTTGGCGAAGATCGGGTACAGATGCAGCATGAACGCATCGGTATCGAGGCGCAGTTCGCCATGGCCAAGGTCACCGCTGATGCTGCCGCTGACGTTACCGGCTGCCGGAGCATTGTGATAGGCATCGAAACCGACCTTCTCCAGGTTGGCTTCGAACTGCAGGCGCTGGTCACCCTCGGCCTTGGGCCGGGCTTCCAGGCGCACATTGCGCAGCGCGCCGGTCACGTTCAGGCCATCGACCACGGCCATGACCTTGTCCGGCAGCGGCGCCAGGGCATCGATCAGCGGTGTCAACGGGGTGAGGTCCAGGCGGTCGGCCTGCACTTGCCAGCTTTCCGCAGCGGCATCCTCGCCGGGGCGCTGCTGCAATTGCAGATGCGACTCCCAACGGGTCTTGCCGATATCCATGGCCAGGGAATCGACCACCACATCGAAGCCTTGCTCCTGGCGCTGGAACCAGGCGCCCAGGGCCAGGTTGTTCAGCTTGGCCGCCTTGCGCCCGGCATAGGCACCGTGCAGCTCCGGTGCATTGAGGCGTACAACGGCCTGCTGCAACTGCCCCTTGCTCCAGTCGACCCAGAACTCGCCTCCCGCCCGCAGGGCGTCGGCATGCCACTGGCCCAGCAGGCGTGGCGGTAGCCAACGCGCCCAGTCACTCTGTGGCAGGCTCAGGTAGGCTTCGACCTGGCCGTCGCGCCAGGCGTTGGCCGACGCACGACTGCGCAGGTTCAGCGACAGGGGTTGGCCATCGGGCAGGGTCGCGCGCAGGTCCAGGGCATGGCGCGAAGTTCCGGCTTGCAGGCCGACGCTCACATAGGTCAGGGTCAACGGGTCACGCTGCCAGGGGTGCAGGGTGACCTGGCTGTCGAACACATCGATGCGGCCCAACTGGCGCAGGCGCTGCAACAACTCGGCAGGGTCGAGCGCCGCATCGTCCTTCTTCGGCAGGCCTTCGAGGCTCCAGGCGCCCTGCTCGTTCTCGCGCAGGATCAGTTGCAAGCCGCCCAACTGAATACGCGCCAGGCGTACTTCGCGGGCGGTGAGGCTGGCCCAGACATCTGGTACCACCTTGACGTCGTCCAGGCGCAGGGCCGTGGCCCCCTCGCCCAGTTGCAGGTCGCGCACCCGCAGCACCGGTGCCAGGCCGCTCCAGCGGCCTTCCAGGGCCCCCACGTGCACGGGCAGGCCCAAAGCCTGCTCGGCCTTGCTCTCCACATCGGCGCGATACTCGGCCACCAACGGCACCAGTTCGCGGCCGAGGCTGACATACAGCGCCACCAGTACCGCCAGCAGGGCGCAAGCACCCAACCCCCAGCGGGTCAAGGCGACAAGAACGCGGGTCAGACGCCCCATGGCCATGGCCCTCCAGGTCGTTTATCCATGATGGCCCGTCGTCCCGGTTTTTCCAGCCCGGGCCACCCGCGGCGCATTTCAGAAGGCCTCAGAGCAGCACCACATCGTATTGTTCCTGCGAATACATCGACTCCACCTGGAAACGAATGGTTCGGCCGATGAAAGCCTCCAGCTCCGCAACGTTACCGGACTCTTCATCCAGCAGCCGGTCGACCACCTTCTGGTTGGCCAGCACGCGGTAGCCCTCGGCCTGATAGGCACGGGCCTCGCGCAGGATTTCGCGGAAGATTTCGTAACAGATGGTCTCGGGGGTTTTCAGCTTGCCACGCCCCTGACAGGCCAGGCAGGGTTCGCACAGCACCTGCTCCAGGCTTTCCCGCGTGCGCTTGCGGGTCATCTGCACCAGGCCCAGCTCGGTGATGCCGATGATGTTGGTCTTGGCGTGATCACGCTCCAGCTGCTTTTCCAGGGTGCGCAACACCTGGCGCTGGTGCTCTTCGTCTTCCATGTCGATGAAGTCGATGATGATGATGCCGCCAATGTTGCGCAGGCGCAGTTGCCGGGCGATGGCGGTGGCGGCCTCGAGGTTGGTCTTGAAGATGGTCTCTTCAAGGTTGCGATGACCGACGAAGGCGCCGGTGTTCACATCGATGGTGGTCATCGCTTCAGCCGGATCCACCACCAGGTAGCCACCGGACTTGAGCGGCACCTTGCGCTCCAGCGCGCGCTGGATCTCGTCCTCGACGCCGTACAGGTCGAAGATCGGCCGTTCGCCCGGGTAATGTTCGAGGCGGTCGGCGATTTCCGGCATCAGCTCGCCAACGAACTGCGTGGTCTTCTGAAAGGTTTCCCGCGAGTCGATACGGATCTTCTCGATCTTCGGGTTGACCAGGTCGCGCAGGGTGCGCAGGGCCAGGCCCAGGTCCTCGTAGATGACCGTCGGCGCGCCGCAGGTCTTGATCTGGGTGCCGATCTGCTCCCACAGGCGGCGCAGGTAGCGAATGTCCTGCAGGATCTCTTCAGCGCGTGCGCCTTCGGCGGCGGTACGCAGGATGAAGCCACCGGCGTCCTTGATGTTCTCGCTTTCCATGCAGCCGCTGACCACCTGCTTTAGGCGCTCGCGTTCGGCTTCGTCTTCGATCTTCAGGGAAATGCCGACATGACTGCTGCGCGGCATGTACACCAGGTAGCGCGACGGGATCGACAGCTGGGTGGTCAGGCGCGCGCCCTTGGTGCCGATCGGGTCCTTGGTCACCTGCACAACCAAGGCTTGCCCCTCATGCACCAGCGCGGTGATGTTCTCTACCGCCGAGCCTTCGCGCTGGGATATTTCCGAGGCATGGATGAACGCCGCGCGCTCCAGGCCGATGTCGACGAAGGCCGCCTGCATGCCCGGCAGCACGCGTACCACCTTGCCTTTGTAGATATTGCCGACGATGCCCCGGCGCTGGGTGCGCTCGACGTGCACTTCCTGCAGCACCCCGTTTTCCACCACCGCCACGCGCGACTCCATCGGGGTGATGTTGATCAGGATCTCTTCACTCATGGCAGGCTCTCGTCAAAGGTATTCGGTAATGATGGATCGCGGTCGGGTAGCTGGCTAGCGCGGTGCTGATACCTCGTGTTGCTGCCAGCATGGAATGGAAAACGCCTCCAGCAAGCGGGCGGTTTCGAACAGTGGAAGGCCGACAACGGTTGAATAACTGCCAATCAGCTCCCTGACGAAAACCGCACCCAAGCCCTGGATTGCATAGCCTCCAGCCTTGTCCAGCGGTTCGCCGGTAGCCCAGTAGCGCTCAGCCTCCTGTGGGCTGATAGCGCGAAAATACACATGGGTGCCGACGCACACGTCGAGACAGCGCGTGCCATCGGTCACGGCCACTGCAGTGATCACTTGATGATGGTCATCGGACAGTTCGGCGAGCATGGCCAGGGCATGTTCCCGATCACGGGGTTTGCCGAGAATCTGGCAGCGTGCCGATACCACGGTATCCGCAGCCAATACCACGCCAGGGCCACGCAATCGGGCAAAGCCTGCCTCGGCCTTGGCACGTGCCAGACGCACGGCGTAGGCCGAAACACCTTCATCGGGCAGCGGGGTTTCATCGATGGGGGCACTGATGACGGTGAACGGCACACCGATCTGGGTCAGCAGTTCACGTCGACGGGGCGAGCCGGAAGCCAGGTATAGCGGGTTCATGCAGACATCTCCCTGTCAGTCGCGGCGGCGCCGTCAGTTGATATGCAAGCGTCGACGCAGGTCGCGCAGGGCGAAACTGATCCACGGCCAGAGCAAGGCACTGATCACCGCCGACCAGACCAGCGCCAGGGTGGGCAGGCGGTTGCCGGTGAGCGCGCTGAGCCACAACTGGATCAGCTGGGCGATGCCGAAGATTACCAGGATCACCAGGCTCTGCTGCCACATGGGGAACATGCGCAGGCGCTGTTGCAGAGACAACACCAGGAAGGTGATGAGAGTCAGGATCAACGCGTTCTGCCCCAGCAGGGTGCCATACAGCACATCCTCGGCCAGGCCCAGCACGAACGCTGTAGTCATGCCGACCTTGTGCGGAACGGCGAGGGTCCAGAACGACACCAGCAAGGCCAGCCACATGGGCCGGAACACTTCCATGAACTGCGGCATGGGCGAGACGCTGAGCAGCAGGCCGATGGCGAAAGTCAGCCAGATGACCCAGCCGTTGTTGCGGCGTGATGCAGCCATCATTGCCTCCGGGTTTGGGCGGGTGCGGCAGGCGCTGCAGCCGGCGTGGCAGGTGCGGCTACCGGAACTGCAGGCTGCGCAGCCGGGGTTGCCGGGGACGCTGGTGTGGCAGGCGCGCTACCGGCAGGCGCACCCTGCTCGTCTGTCGTGGCCGGCTGGCCTGGGGCCGAAGTGCCCTTGCGGTCAGCTTCTTCCTGGGCCATGCCGGCCTCGGTGGCGCGCTGCTCCGGGGTACGCCGGTCACTGAACACCAGCAGCATGTAGCGGCTACGGTTGAGCGCGGCGGTGGGGATGGCACGAACAATGGCGAACGGCTGGCCGGAATCGTGGATCACCTCGTTGACCGTGGCCACCGGGTAACCGGCCGGGAACCGTTGCCCCATGCCGGAACTGACCAGCAGGTCGCCTTCCTTGATGTCGGCAGTATCGGCCACATGGCGCAGCTCCAGTCGCTCCGGGTTGCCGGTGCCGCTGGCGATGGCGCGCAGGCCGTTGCGGTTGACCTGCACCGGGATACTATGGGTGGTATCGGTCAGCAACAGTACCCGCGAAGTGTACGGCATCAGCTCGACCACCTGGCCCATCAGGCCACGGGCATCGAGCACCGGCTGGCCAAGGAATACGCCATCACGCTCGCCCTTGTTGATCAGGATGCGGTGGGTAAAAGGGTTGGGGTCGACACCGATCAGCTCGGCCACTTCGACCTTTTCGTTGACCAGCGCCGAGGAGTTGAGCAACTCGCGCAGGCGCACGTTCTGCTCGGTCAGGGCCGCCAGCTTCTGCAGGCGCCCCTGCAGCAGCAGGGCTTCGGTCTTGAGCTTTTCGTTTTCGGCGATCAGTTCCGTGCGGCTGCCGAACTGGCCGGCCACACCTTGCCACGCACGCTGCGGCAGGTCGGTGATCCAGTACGACTCCATCAGCACCAGGCCCATCTGGCTGCGCACTGGCTTGAGCACGTCGAAGCGCGCGTCGACAACCATCAACGCGACCGACATCACCACCAGGACGAGCAGGCGAACGCCCAGCGAAGGGCCCTTGGAGAAAAGCGGTTTAATGGGCCGTTCCTCGTGAACGACTCAGGAGGTCATTGGACATGGGACAACGCACCAGCCTGGTTGCGGGTTGACGGATAAGGCGCCCGGAACGGGCGCCAGCCCAGCACATACAGGTAGCACTGTGTGTGCTACCTGTAAACCGGGCGCTCGTGACAGCGAGCGGGATCACTCGCTGGAGAGCAGGTCCATCGCGTGCTTGTCCATCATCTCCAGGGCGCGACCACCGCCACGGGCGACGCAGGTCAGCGGGTCTTCGGCGACGATCACCGGCAGGCCGGTTTCCTGCGCCAGCAGCTTGTCCAGGTCACGCAGCAGCGCGCCACCACCGGTCAGCACCAGGCCACGCTCGGCGATGTCCGAGGCCAGCTCGGGCGGCGATTGCTCCAGGGCACTCTTGACCGCCTGGACGATGGTCGCCAGGGATTCCTGCAGCGCTTCGAGCACTTCGTTGGAGTTCAGGGTGAAGGCACGCGGTACGCCCTCGGCCAGGTTGCGGCCGCGCACATCGACTTCGCGTACTTCGCCGCCCGGGTAGGCGGTACCGATTTCCTGCTTGATGCGCTCGGCGGTGGACTCGCCGATCAGGCTGCCGTAGTTGCGGCGCACGTAGGTGACGATGGCTTCGTCGAAGCGGTCGCCGCCAACGCGGACGGATTCGGCATAGACCACGCCGTTCAGGGAGATGAGCGCGATTTCAGTGGTACCACCACCGATATCGACAACCATCGAACCGCGGGCTTCCTCGACCGGCAGGCCGGCACCGATGGCGGCGGCCATCGGTTCTTCGATCAGGAACACTTCACGGGCACCGGCACCCAGGGCCGACTCGCGGATGGCGCGGCGCTCTACCTGGGTCGATTTGCACGGCACGCAGATCAGCACGCGCGGGCTCGGCTGCAGGAAGCTGTTCTCGTGAACCTTGTTGATAAAATATTGCAACATTTTTTCGCAGACGCTGAAGTCGGCGATGACGCCGTCCTTCATCGGACGAATGGCAGCAATGTTGCCAGGCGTACGGCCCAGCATGCGCTTGGCTTCGGTACCGACGGCGACGACGCTTTTCTGGTTGCCATGGGTACGGATGGCAACAACCGAGGGCTCATTCAGGACGATACCGCGCTCACGCACGTAAATAAGGGTGTTGGCAGTACCCAGGTCGATGGACAGATCGCTGGAAAACATGCCACGCAGTTTCTTGAACATGGGAAAGTGACCCTGGGGAAAGCGTGGGTAAAAAAGTGCGGCAAACTCTAACAATGGCAGGGATTTTGGGCAAGGAGCCAATATGTTAAATTGGCTGTTTTTCCGAGCAAGCCAGCAGAATTTCGCGGCCGTTAGACCGCCAGAAAGCTGACATGTTCCTCACTGCGGACCCAAATTCCGGTCTTTGTTTCCCCTGGAGATCCCCATGGCGCTTGAACGCTGCGACGTGGAAAAGATCGCCCATCTGGCCCGTCTGGGCCTGAATGATGGCGAACTGCCACGCATTACTGACGCACTGAACAGCATTCTCGGGCTGGTCGACCAGATGCAAGCGGTCGACACTACCGGCATCGAGCCACTGGCCCACCCCCTGGAGGCCAGCCAGCGTCTGCGTCCCGACCAGGTCACCGAGAGCAACCAGCGCGATACCTACCAGGCTATCGCGCCGTCGACCGAAAGCGGTCTGTACCTGGTTCCCAAAGTCATCGAGTAAGGGATAGAGCCTGCCATGCATCAATTGACCCTGGCCGAGATCGCCCGCGGACTCGCCGACAAGTCGTTTTCCTCCGAAGAGCTGACCGGCGCCCTGCTGGCGCGCATCAAGCAGCTCGACCCGCAGATCAACAGCTTCATCAGCGTCACCGAAGACCTGGCCCTGGGCCAGGCGCGTGCCGCCGACGCCCGTCGCGCCGCTGGCGAAACCGGCGCGCTGCTGGGTGCCCCGGTCGCCCACAAGGACCTGTTCTGCACCAACGGCGTACGCACCAGCTGCGGCTCGAAGATGCTCGACAACTTCAAGGCGCCATATGACGCCACCGTGGTCGCCAAGCTGGCCGAAGCCGGCATGGTTACCCTGGGCAAGACCAACATGGACGAATTCGCCATGGGTTCGGCCAACGAATCCAGCCACTACGGCGCGGTGAAGAACCCATGGAACCTCGAGCATGTTCCGGGCGGCTCGTCGGGTGGTTCGGCCGCGGCAGTGGCTGCGCGCCTGCTGCCAGCCACCACCGGCACCGACACCGGCGGTTCGATCCGCCAACCGGCGGCACTGACCAACCTTACCGGCCTCAAGCCAACCTATGGCCGGGTGTCGCGCTGGGGCATGATCGCCTATGCCTCCAGCCTCGATCAGGGTGGCCCGCTGGCCCGTACTGCCGAAGACTGCGCCCTGCTGCTGCAAGGCATGGCCGGTTTCGACGCCAAGGACTCCACCAGCATCGAAGAGCCGGTGCCGGACTACAGCGCCAGCCTGAATGCTTCGCTGCAGGGCCTGCGCATCGGCCTGCCGAAGGAATACTTCGGTGCCGGCCTCGACCCACGCATCGCCGACCTGGTTCAGGCCAGCGTCAAGGAGCTGGAAAAGCTCGGTGCGGTGGTCAAGGAAATCAGCCTGCCGAACATGCAGCACGCCATCCCGGCCTACTACGTGATCGCCCCCGCTGAAGCCTCGTCCAACCTGTCGCGCTTCGACGGCGTGCGTTTCGGCTACCGCTGCGAAAACCCGAAAGACCTCACCGACCTGTACAAGCGTTCGCGTGGCGAAGGCTTCGGTGTCGAAGTGCAACGGCGCATAATGGTCGGCACCTACGCCCTGTCGGCCGGCTACTACGACGCCTACTACGTCAAGGCGCAGCAGATCCGCCGCCTGATCAAGAACGACTTCATGGCCGCCTTCAACGACGTCGACCTGATCCTCGGCCCGACCACGCCAAACCCGGCCTGGAAGCTCGGCGCCAAGAGCAGCGACCCGGTCGCCGCCTACCTCGAAGACGTCTACACCATCACCGCCAACCTGGCGGGCCTGCCGGGCCTGTCGATGCCGGCAGGCTTCGTCGATGGCCTGCCGGTCGGCGTGCAGCTGCTGGCGCCATACTTCCAGGAAGGCCGCCTGCTCAACGTCGCGCACCGCTACCAGCAAGTGACCGACTGGCACACCCGCGCCCCCAACGGCTTCTGAGGAATTCACACATGCAATGGGAAGTTGTGATCGGGCTGGAAATCCACACTCAGCTCGCCACCCAGTCGAAGATCTTCTCCGGCAGCGCCACCACATTCGGTTCCGAGCCGAACACCCAGGCCAGCCTGGTTGACCTGGGCATGCCCGGCGTACTGCCGGTACTGAACCAGGAAGCCGTGCGCATGGCGTGCATGTTCGGCCTGGCCATCGATGCCGAGATCGGCAAGCGCAACGTGTTCGCGCGCAAGAACTACTTCTATCCGGACCTGCCCAAGGGCTACCAGATCAGCCAGATGGACCTGCCGATCGTCGGCAAGGGCCACCTGGACATCGCCCTGGAAGACGGCACCATCAAGCGCATCGGGGTAACCCGCGCGCACCTGGAAGAAGACGCCGGCAAGAGCCTGCACGAAGACTTCAGCGGCTCCACCGGCATCGACCTGAACCGTGCCGGCACCCCGCTGCTGGAAATCGTCTCCGAGCCTGACATGCGCAGCGCCAAGGAAGCCGTGGCCTACGTCAAGGCGATCCACGCGCTGGTGCGTTACCTGGGCATCTGCGACGGCAACATGGCCGAAGGCTCGCTGCGTTGCGACTGCAACGTGTCGATCCGCCCGAAAGGCCAGGCCGAGTTCGGTACCCGCTGCGAGATCAAGAACGTCAACTCGTTCCGCTTCATCGAGCGCGCGATCAACAGCGAGATCCAGCGCCAGATCGACCTGATCGAGGACGGCGGCAAGGTGGTACAGGAAACCCGCCTGTACGACCCGAACAAGGATGAGACCCGCTCCATGCGCAGCAAGGAGGAAGCCAACGACTACCGTTACTTCCCAGACCCCGACCTGCTGCCGGTGGTGATCGAGGAAAGCTTCCTCGAAACCGTCCGCGCCGGCTTGCCGGAACTGCCGACGCAGAAGGTCGAGCGCTTCCAGAACCAGTACGGCCTGTCGGCCTACGACGCCAACGTGCTGGCTTCCAGCCGCGAACAGGCGGACTACTTCGAGGAAGTGGTAAAGATCGGTGGCGATGCCAAGCTGGCTGCCAACTGGGTCATGGTCGAACTGGGCAGCCTGCTGAACAAGCTGGGCATCGAGATCGATCAGGCGCCAGTCAGCGCCGCACAGCTGGGCGGCATGCTGCTGCGTATCCGCGACAACACCATCAGCGGCAAGATCGCCAAGACCGTGTTCGAGGCCATGGCCGCCGGTGAAGGCGATGCCGACAGCATCATCGAAAGCAAGGGCCTGAAGCAGGTCACCGATACCGGTGCGATCGACAAGATGCTCGACGAAGTGCTGGCGGCCAACGCCGAACAGGTCGAACAGTACCGCGCAGCCGACGAGGCCAAGCGCGGCAAGATGTTCGGCTTCTTCGTCGGCCAGGCGATGAAAGCCTCCAAAGGCAAGGCCAACCCGGGGCAAGTGAACCAATTGCTCAAGGCCAAGCTCGAAGGGTGATTGTTTTATCCCTGTAGTCCTGCGAGGGCTTCGCCCTCGTTCGCGGCTGAAGCCGCTCCCACAGGTACAGCGCTGCTCTCGAAGCGGTGGTGTACCTGTGGGAGCGGCTTTAGCCGCGAATGGGCCATATCGGAGCATCTGAGTTGCTAAAGCGATCCCTGAGCACCCTCGCCCTCTTCACCCTGCTGGCCGGCTGCGCCAGCCAGGACATCGACGTCGACCCCGACGGCTACGACAAGACCGGCACTGCTTCCTATTACGGCGCTCGCCACCACGGTAAACGCACCGCCAGCGGCGAACCGTTCAACCAGCATGGCCTCACCGCCGCACACCGCAGCCTGCCTTTCGGCACCCGGGTACGAGTGACCAACCTGGCCAACCAACGCAGCGTCGTGGTGCGCATCAACGACCGTGGCCCCCATACCCGCGGCCGTCTGATCGATCTTTCACGTGCCGCCGCAGAAAAAATCGGCATGATCCGTAGCGGAACCGCGCGCGTGCGATTACAAGGGCTTAGCGACTGACGCGACAGGAGTCCGACCATTTTCGACCTGGCTACCCTTCCCACCTTCAGCCTTCTGCAACTGGGCATCGCGCTGCTGTTGCTGATCGGCGGTGCCGAACTGCTGGTGCGCGCATCCCTGCGCCTGGCCCAGCGCCTGCATGTACGCCCGCTGATCATCGGCCTGAGCCTGGTGGCCTTCGGCAGCACTGCCCCGCAAATGACCGTGAGCCTTCAGGCCGCCTACCAGGGCGCGCCAGATGTGGCGGTGGGCAGCGTGATCGGCAGCAACATCTTCAACGTACTGGTCATTCTCGGCCTGGCCGCACTGATAATCCCGCTGCGCGTGTCGCGGCAACTGGTGCGCCTGGACATTCCCCTGATGATCGTCGCCAGCGGCCTGGTCTATGCGTTATCCGCCAACGGCCACCTGGGCCGGCTCGAAGGAGGGCTACTGCTGATCGGCCTGGTCGGCTACCTGGCAATGCTTTGGCACCAGTCGCGCCACTACGCCCGCACCTACCCCGCACCGACCACCGTCACCAGCAGTACCGGGCGCTTCTGGTCGGGTACGCTGCTGCAGGTGCTGGCCGGCCTGGGTCTGCTGAGCCTGGCAGGCCACTTGTTGCTGGAGGCCGCCGTGGAGGTGGCCACCGACCTGGGGCTGTCCGAGCGCATCATCGGCCTGACTGTCGTTGCCATCTGCACTTCTCTGCCGGAACTGGCCGCTGCGCTGATCGCCGCCCTGCGCGGTGAACGGGAAATCGCCGTGGGCACAGTGATCGGCAGCAACCTGTTCAACCTGCTGGCCGTACTGGGCCTGACTGCACTGGTCACGCCCGAGCCGCTTTCGATCTCACCCAATGCCTTGGCCTTCGACCTGCCGGTAATGCTGGGTGTTGCTGTGCTGAGCCTGCCGGTGTTCTATTCCGGTTACCGCATCACCCGCGCCGAAGGCCTGGTGTTCCTCTGCCTGTACCTGGCTTATGGGCTGCATGTAGCCGCGTTTACCATGGGCATGCCACTGGCCGGCCGCCTGGAGCGGTTGATGCTGTTCTATGTATTGCCGGTGCTTGCCATGGTGTTGCTGTACACCACCGCACGAGCCTGGCGCCGCCAACACTAAGGAAAACAACATGGCTGATAGCAAGAAAACCGGCGAACAGATTCGGCGCCAGGTGATGGGCGATGCGTTCGTCGACTGCGCCTTGGGCAATGCCACCGACTTCACCCAGCCACTGCAGGATTTTGTCAACGAACATGCCTGGGGCAGTGTGTGGGCCCGCGACGGGCTGCCATTGAAAACCCGCAGCCTGATTACCCTGGCGACACTGACAGCGCTCAAGTGCCCGCAGGAGCTGAAGGGGCATGTGCGCGGGGCGTTGAACAATGGCTGTACGGTGGAGGAGATTCGCGAAGCGCTACTGCATTGCGCGGTGTATGCGGGGGTGCCGGCGGCGATCGATGCGTTCCGTGCGGCACAGGAAGTGATCGACAGTTACAAATAGGTTTTTCAGTACCGGCCTCTTCGCGGGTAAACCCGCTCCCACAGGTACTGCACAGGTTTCAGGGCCTGTGGGGTACCTGTGGGAGCGGGTTTACCCGCGAAGAGGCCAGTACTGTGTTACCTACCTTGCCTGGCGAGCCTTCTTCATCTTGAAGGCCACCCACAGCAGCAGGATCCACCCAGGGATCAGCATCACCGAGATGCGAATCGGCGGGGTCAGGTACATCACCACCAGGATCAGCACGATGAACGCCAGGCACAGGTAGTTGGTGACCGGGTGCCCCCAGCTCTTGTAGAACGGGGTAATCCCGGCCGCCAGCTTGGCCTTGCGGAACTTCAGGTGGGTAATACTGATGCTCGCCCAGTTGATCACCAGCGCCGACACCGCCAGGGCCATCAGCAAGCCAAAGGCCTCGCCCGGCATCAGGTAGTTGATCACCACGCACAGCCCGGTAGCGAAAGCCGACACACCCAGCGCGGTCAGCGGTACGCCGCTACGGCTTACCTTCAGCAACTGACGCGGTGCGTCGCCCTGGCTGGCCAGGCCGAACAGCATGCGGCTGTTGGCGTACACGCAGCTGTTGTACACCGATAGCGCAGCCGTCAGCACCACGATATTGAGGATGGTCGCCACCAGGTCACTGTCCAGTTCGTGGAAGATCATCACGAACGGGCTGCCACCCTGCACCACCTTCTGCCATGGGTACAACGACAGCAGCACCGCCAGGGCACCGATGTAGAAGATGAGGATGCGGTACACCACCTGGTTGGTGGCCTTGGGGATGCTCTGACGCGGGTTGTCGGCCTCGGCGGCGGTGATGCCCACCAGTTCCAGGCCACCAAACGAGAACATGATCACTGCCAGCGCCATCACCAGGCCGGTGACGCCGTTGGGGAAGAAGCCGCCGTACTGCCAGAGGTTGGCCACGCTGGCATCCGGGCCGCCATGGCCGCTGCTCAGCAGCCAGGCGCCGAAGCCGATCATGCTGACGATGGCCACCACCTTGACCAGGGCGAACCAGAACTCCATCTCGCCGTATACCTTCACCTGGGTCAGGTTGATCAGGTTGATCACCACGAAGAAGATCGCCGCCGTCGCCCAGGTGGGGAAGCCTGGCCACCAGTACTGAACGTAGATACCCACCGCTGTCAGCTCGGCCATGCCGACCAGTACATACACCACCCAATAGTTCCAGCCCGAGACGAAGCCGGCGAACTCGCTCCAGTACTGGTGGGCGAAGTGGCTGAAGCTGCCGGCCACCGGCTCTTCAACCACCATTTCACCGAGCTGGCGCATGATCAGGAAGGCCATGAGGCCGGCAATGGCGTAGCCCAGCAGGACGGAGGGGCCGGCCAGCTGGATGGTCTGGGCGATACCCAGGAACAACCCGGTACCGATGGCCCCGCCCAACGCGATCAGCTGGATATGGCGATTCTTCAGCCCGCGCTGTAACCGCTCGGGCGTGCTCTGGTCTTGCATGAAGTGTCCTTTAGCTCAGTGAGGCTGTGTTTTTTGTGTTGTTTGCAGTCAAGGATCTAGATCCATCCGCCCCACTGCAAGATGAAAATACCGATGTTGGTGGTGATCGCCGCCATCAGCGTGGTAATCACGATGATCGACGCCGCCAGCTCATGGTTGCCGTTGGCCGCCCGCGCCATGACGTAGCTGGCCGCTGCGGTCGGGCTGCCGATGTACAGGAACAGGATGCCCAGCTCGGCCCCGCGGAAGCCGCACAGCCAGGCACCGAGGGTGCCGAACAGCGGTAGCCAGACCATCTTCACCAGGCTGGCGTCGATGGCCAGCCTGCCACTGTCGCGCAGCGCCGCCAGCGACAGCGTGCCACCGATGCAGATCAGCGCCAGCGGCAGGGTCATCTGCGCCAGGTAGTCGCCCGAGGTCAGCAGCCAGTTGGGCAGCGGCACCTGGCCGTAGGCCATGGGCGTGGCCACCAGCACGCTGATGATCAGCGGGTTGCTGAGGATGCTTTTGCAGATGCTCCACGGGTCGGACTTCAGGTCCGGGCTGTACACCGCCAGCACCACTGCCGACAGCGAGTTGTACAGGAGGATGACCAGGCCGGCGAGCACCGCCCCCAGGGAGATGCCGTAGTCGCCGTAGAGACTGGCGGCCAGGGCCAGGCCGATCACTCCGTTGTTGCCGCGGAATGCGCCCTGGGTATAGATGCCCCGGTCGGCCAGCGGGCTGCGCCAGATGGCCAGGCCCCAGGCAATGGCGAAGCCGGCCAGGGTGGCGACGATGAAATAGAGAAGGACACCGGGCTTGACCGCCGTGGCCAGGTCGGCGTGATAGATGCCGAGGAACAGCAGCGCCGGCATGCACACGTTGAACACCAGCTGTGAGGCAACGCGGTTGAAATTGTCGTCGATCAGGCGAATACGTTTGAGCAGCACGCCCATGAACAGCATGGCGAAGACCGGTGCCGTGATGTTCAGTGTCTGGATAAGAAGGGCAAGCATGCGCAAGCGATCCTGGAGGGGTTGCCGTTAGGGGGCTAATGATACGCCAACGGCCGGGAGTTGCGGGGATCGCGGGGTGATAAAGAGAAGTTTCTGTCAGTTGCGGCCCTTTCGCGGGTAAACCCGCTCCCACAGGTACTGCACAGGTCTGGAGGCTTGTGAAATACCTGTGGGAGCGGGTTTACCCGCGAAGAGGCCGGTACTGAATCAGCGCCGAACCGGGCGCTTCTGCAGTTTGCGCTGCAAGGTCCGCCGGTGCATGCCCAGCGCCCGCGCGGTGGCCGAGATATTGCCTTCGTGCTCGTTCAGCACGCGCTGGATGTGCTCCCACTGCAGGCGGTCGACCGACATCGGGTTTTCCGGCACCAGGGTGTCCAGGTCGGTGTGCTCCGACAGCAGCGCCGCCAGCACATCATCGGCATCGGCCGGCTTGCACAGGTAGTTGCACGCGCCGCGCTTGACCGCTTCCACCGCGGTGGCAATGCTCGAGTAACCGGTCAGTATCACCACGCGCATTTCCGGATCCAGCTCCAGCAGCTTGGGCAGTAGCACCAGCCCGGAGTCGCCGTCCATCTTCAGGTCCAGCGTGGCGTAGTCCGGCAGGTCCTGCTGGGCCAGGATCAACCCTTCTTCGGCAGAGCTGGCAGTGCTCACGCGGAAACCGCGGCGGCTCATGGCACGGGCCATGACCCGGGTGAAGGTGGCATCGTCATCCACCAGCAGCAGGTGCGGCAGCTCTTCGCCTTCGACCTGGTTTTCTTCGCTCATCATTCATCTCCTCGCTTGCCATAGGGCAGGCGCAGTTCGGTCAGGGTGCCACCCTGTTCATGACTATAGAGTTTCACCGAACCGCCCGCACGGGTCACGCTGGCCTTGCTCAAGAACAGGCCCAGGCCGAAGCCTTTGCCTTTGGTGGTAATGAAGGGTTTGCCGATGGCTTCGGCGATGGCCGGTGGCACGCCGGGGCCATGGTCGCGGATGCTGATGACGATGTCATGGGCGTCCCAGTCCAGGCGCACTTCAAGGTCATCGGGGCAGGCATCGGCGGCATTGTTCAACAGGTTCAACAGCGCCTGGGTCAGGTCCGGCGGCGGGGTCAGGCGCGGCACCTGGCCGTCACGCAGGCGCTGGAAGCGGTAGCTGGCTTCCGGGCGCATCAGGTGCCAACGGTTGAGCGCTTCGTCCAGCCAGGCCGTCACGTCCTGCTCCACCACGGCCAGGCGGCGGTTGGCTTCGGCGGCGCGCACCAGCTGTTGCAGGGTTTCCTTGCACAGCTTCACCTGGTCCTGAAGGATCTGCAGGTCTTCCTGCAGCAACGGGTCGGCGTGGTCCTGGCGCATCTCATTCAGCAGCACGCTCATGGTCGCCAACGGCGTGCCCAGCTCATGGGCGGCACCGGCGGCCTGGGTGGCCACGGCCAGCAGCTGCTCGTCGCGCAGGCTTTCTTCACGCCGCTCGGAACGCAGCTGCTCCTGGCGGCGCAGCTCTTCGGCCATGCGCGCGGCAAAGAAGGTGATCACCGCGGCGGCCAGGGCAATGCTCAACCACATGCCATAGACCTGCATCTTGTCCCGCGCCATCGGCAGGCCTTCGAGCGGGTAGAACTGCACCAGCAGCAGGCTGTAGGCGGTCAGGGCAATGCCGGAAAGGATCAGCGAATACAACCACGGCAAGGTGACTGCGGCAATCGCCAGCGGCACCAGGTAATACGACACGAACGGGTTGGTCGAGCCGCCGGAGTAATACAGCAAGGCACTGTGGATCAGCAGGTCGCAGGCCAGTTGCAGGGCATACTCCAGCTCGGTGACCGGCAACGACAGGCGCAGGCGCAGCGCCGTGAAGGCGCACAGCAGCGAAGACAAGGCCAAGGTGCCGGCCAGCGACAGCCAGGGCAAGGGCAGCAGCTCGGTCCAGTAGGCGACCCCCACGGAGCCGGCCTGGGCAGCCAGGACCAGGACCCGAATGACGGTCAGGCGCCAGAGGTTCTGGCGGGTAGCAGACAGCGGTTGTACGGCGGCGAGCATGAGCTCTCCTGATGAGTGCTCCAGAAAAATCGGCTGGAGTATACCGAAGCCGGGCGCCCTGCTGCAGCGATGCGGCAAAGCGCCACACTTTGTCACAGGTTGATGATGGCACTTTTGAACCCACTACACTGTTGCCGGTCTGATGGGCCATGCGTGGAATGGATGACCACAACCCACGCCTTATATTGCCAAGGAGTACCACATGCAAATCCCACGTCGCGGCACCGCCCTGATCCTTTCCTGCGGCCTGCTCGCCAGCCTGCCGGCACTGGCTGCCGATGAGCCGCGCTACAACCAGGTCTCGCTGCGTGCCGAAGTCAGCAAGGAAGTGGCGCGCGACCTGATGGTCGTTACCCTGTACAGCGAAGCGCAGAACACCGACCCGGGCAAGCTCGCCAAACAGATCACCGAAACCATGAACAAGGCCGTACAGCAGTCGCGCCAGGTCAAGGACGTGAAGATCAGCCAGGGCAGCCGCAACAGCTACCCGGTATATGACAGCAAGGGCCAGAAGATCACCGGCTGGCGCGAGCGCGCCGAGTTGCGCCTGGAAAGCGCCAACTTCCCGGCCCTCTCGCAGTTGACCGCCGACCTGCTGCAGGAGCTGAAAATGGGTGGCATGGACTTCTCCATCGCCCCGGCTACGCGCAAGGCCAGCGAGGATGCACTGCTCAAGGATGCAGTGGATGCCTTCAAGGCGCGCGCGCAATTGGCTACCGAGGCGCTGGGTGGCAAGGGCTACAAAGTGGTCAGCCTGAACCTGAACAGCAGCGGTTACCCACGCCCATACCTGCGCAGTGCGCCGATGGCAATGAAGGCCATGGGGGCTGATGAGTCGGCGCCGGCGCCGGATATCGAGGCCGGGACCAGTGAAGTGAGCATGAATGCCGATGGCCTGATCGAAGTGCAGATGCCTTAGATCCACGAAATACCTGTGGGAGCGGGCGTGCCCGCTCTCATGGAACGGCACATAACTCATTGAATTAGCAGGGACCCCTGTGGGAGCGGCTTTAGCCGCGAACACCGGCGCAGCCGGTGCCATGCACCGCGTTGGATTCTTCGCGGCTAAAGCCGCTCCCACAGGGTACGCGGATCGCTTGCGAATCCAGTTGTCCGTCAAATTAGGATTTTCGGAAGTTTCCTACGCACCAAAAAGGCGCTTCCTACACTAACCCCGCCTCGAAATTTCCCGCAAAAAGCCATCATTTTGCCTGCGCAAACGTTCAACTTCGTTGAAAGTTATAGCAATGCGACATTCATGTACGCGCGTACCACTTTTCTGGCGCCAATCATCCTTCCCCGTATTGCATTGGGAACAGCCCCTGCATAAGTATCCGCAGGTCGGCTCACGAGGCCACCTCAATCGAAAAATGACAACAATGAGGCCACCATGCTCAAACACGCAGTCATTCCGTTCCTGCTAGGCGCAGGCTTGCTCTCCGCCGCACCGTCGGCCCTCGCCGCGTCCAACCTGGTGTTCTGCTCCGAAGGCAGCCCGGCCGGCTTCGACCCGGGGCAATACACCACAGGAACTGACTTTGACGCCTCGGCCGAGACCGTGTTCAACCGTCTCACCCAGTTCGAACGCGGCGGCACTGCAGTCATCCCCGGCCTGGCGACCAAGTGGGAAGTCTCCGACGACGGAAAGACCTACACCTTCCACCTTCGCGAAGGGGTCAAGTTCCACACCACCGACTACTTCAAGCCCACCCGCCCCTTCAACGCCGACGACGTGCTGTTCACCTTCAACCGCATGCTCGACAAGAACCACCCGTTCCGCCAGGCCTACCCCACCGAGTTCCCGTACTTCACCGACATGGGCATGGACAAGAACATCGCCAAGCTGGAAAAGCTCGACGAACACACGGTCAAGTTCACCCTCAATGAAGTCGACGCCGCGTTCATCCAGAACCTGGCCATGAGCTTCGCCTCGATCCAGTCCGCCGAATACGCCGACCAGCTGCTCAAGGAAGGCAAGGCCGCCGACATCAACCAGAAGCCGATCGGCACTGGCCCGTTCGTGTTCAGCAAGTACCAGAAGGACGCGCAGATCCGCTTCAAGGGCAACAAGGACTACTGGCAACCCGATGACGTGAAGATCGACAACCTGATCTTCGCCATCACCACCGACGCCTCGGTGCGCATGCAGAAGCTGAAGAAGAACGAGTGCCAGGTCACCCTGTTCCCGCGCCCGGCCGACATCCAGCCGCTGAAGCAGGACCCCAAGCTGCAGATGCCGCAGCAAGCCGGCTTCAACCTCGGCTACATCGCCTACAACGTGATGGACAAGGTCAAGGGCAGCAACGAGGCCAACCCGCTGGCCCAGCTGAAAGTCCGCGAGGCGCTGGACATGGCCGTGGACAAGAAAAAGATCATCGAGTCGGTCTATCAGGGTGCCGGCCAGCTGGCGGTCAACGCCATGCCGCCAACCCAGTGGTCCTATGACGACAGCATCAAGGACGCCTCGTTCGACCCTGAAAAAGCCAAGCAGCTGCTCAAGGAAGCCGGCGTCAAGGAAGGTACTGAAATCACCCTGTGGGCGATGCCGGTGCAACGCCCGTACAACCCCAATGCCAAGCTGATGGCCGAGATGCTGCAGTCTGACTGGGCCAAGGTCGGCATCAAGGCGAAGATCGTCAGCTATGAATGGGGCGAATACATCAAGCGCTCCAAAAGCGGCGAACAGGGCGCCATGCTGATTGGCTGGAGCGGTGACAACGGTGACCCGGACAACTGGCTGGGCACCCTGTATGGCTGCGACGCCATGAATGGCAACAACTTCTCCAAGTGGTGCTACAAGCCCTACGACGACCTGATCAAGCAGGCCAAGGCCACCTCCGACCAGGCCAAGCGCACCGAGCTGTACCAGCAGGCACAGCACATCCTCAAGGAGCAGGTGCCGATCACCCCGATCGCCCACTCCACCGTGTACCAGCCCATGAGCGCCAAGGTGAAGGACTTCAAGATCAGCCCGTTCGCGCTGAACTCCTTCTACGGCGTCAGCGTGGACAAATAGGCTAGCCAAGGCACCCGCCGAGCGGCGGGTGCCCCGCCAACCTCGCACCCCTTCATGTCGTCCCGCGGCCATCCGCAGCGGGGTCGGCGACCTGTTGCCGCCATTCGTACCCCGAGGCGGCGCAAACAGACGTAAAAGGACTTTCCATGCGCCATACCACCCGCCTTTCCGCCCTGCTGGCCCTGGGCCTGATCAGCCAATCGCCGGCCCTGCTGGCCAAAAACCTGGTGTTCTGCTCCGAAGGCAGCCCGGCCGGCTTCGACACCGCCCAGTACACCAGCGCCACCGACAACGACGCCGCCGAACCGCTCTACAACCGCCTGGTCGAGTTCGAACGCGGCGGCACCGCCGTGCACCCTGCCCTGGCGACCCGCTGGGAAGTGTCCGAGGATGGCCTGCGCTACACCTTCCACCTGCGCGAAGGGGTGAAATTCCACAGCAACAACGCCTTTGCACCAAGCCGCGACTTCAACGCCGACGACGTGCTGTTCACCTTCAACCGCATGCTCGACAAGAACCACCCGTTCCGCCAGGCCTACCCGACCGAGTTCCCCTATTTCATCAGCATGGGCCTGGACAAGAACATCGCCCGTGTCGAAAAGACCGATCCACTGACCGTGGTGTTCACCCTGAACAGCGTCGATGCCGCGTTCATCCAGAACCTGGCCATGAGCTTCGCTTCCATCCTCTCTGCCGAGTACGCCGAACAGCTGATGGCCAGCGGGCGCCCCAGCGACATCAACCAGCAACCGATCGGTACCGGCCCGTTCGTGTTCCAGCGTTATCAGAAGGACTCGCAGATCCGCTACAAGGGCAACAAGGCCTATTGGTCACCGCAGGATGTGAAGATCGACAACCTGGTGTTCTCGATCAACATCGACCCTTCGGTGCGCATCCAGAAGCTGCGTCGCAACGAATGCCAGGTCACCCTGCACCCGCGCCCCGCCGACCTGCCGGCGCTCAAGGCCGACAGCAAACTGCAGGTGCTGCAGCAACCTGGATTCAATCTCGGCTACATCGCCTACAACACCCAGCACCCACCGTTCGACCGCCTGGAAGTGCGCCAGGCGATGGACATGGCAGTGAACAAGCAGGCGATCATCCAGGCTGTGTACCAGGATTCCGGCCAGCTGGCAGTGAACGCCATGCCGCCGACCCAGTGGTCCTATGACGACAGCCTCAAGGACGCGCCCTTCGACCCGGAAAAGGCCAAACAGCTACTGCAGCAGGCCGGGGTCAAGCCGGGCACCGAGATCACCCTGTGGGCCATGCCGGTACAGCGCCCGTACAACCCCAACGCCAAGCTGATGGCGGAAATGCTCCAGGCCGACTGGAGCAAGCTCGGCTTCAAGGTGCGCATTGTCAGCTACGAATGGGGTGAGTACCTCAAGCGCATGAAAAGCGGCGAGCACGATATCGCCCTGATCGGCTGGACCGGGGACAACGGCGACCCGGACAACTGGCTGGGCACCCTCTACAACTGCGATGCCATCGGCAGCA
Source organism: Pseudomonas sp. 32_A (assembly GCF_017490905.1). NCBI lineage: Bacteria > Pseudomonadati > Pseudomonadota > Gammaproteobacteria > Pseudomonadales > Pseudomonadaceae > Pseudomonas > Pseudomonas sp. 32_A. The sequence continues at coordinate 74,631 of NZ_JAFGYI010000008.1, forward strand.
ACAACTACTCGCTGTGGTGCGATCCGCAGTACGACAGCTTGGTCAAGCAGGCCAAGCAAGTCACCGACCGCACGCAGCGCACCGCCCTGTACCAGCAGGCCCAGCAGCGGCTCAAGCAACAGGTGCCGATTACCCCGGTGGCGCACTCCACGGTCAACCAACCGCTCAGCGTCAAGGTTTCCGAGTTCAAGGTCAGCCCGTTCGGGCGCAATGATTTTTCCGGTGTGAGTGTTGATTGATCTTTAGCCCTCAAGGGCCTCTTCGCGGGTAAACCCGCTCCCACAGGTACGGCGCACATGCCGAAACCTGTGGTGCACCTGTGGGAGCGGGTTTACCCGCGAAAGGGCCGGCACAGCCAACACAACGCCCCGATTCTGCCCGGCGACCCCGGGCAACCCTGGCAACACCGCAGCAGGAAGCCCGGCCCACAAGGCCAGGCAATAACTAGAAGAACAGAAAGGGAGCTTTAACCTTGAGACTATTCACCTTGACCGCACTGGCTTTATCCATCAGTGCCTTATCCACCATGGCCCAGGCCGACCCGCAAAGCCAGGACTACGTGCCCATCACCCTCAAAGGCAGCAGCGAGCAGGAGCAGGCCAGCGGCTTCGTCGACGGCCAGAGCCTGTCCGGCAGCACCCGCAACTGGTACGCCCGCGAGCGCGCCGCACGCGCCCCGCTGTGGAAGTACTACAAGAGCGACGGCACCCGCCACGACACCCACAGCCGCGAGAACTGGGTGCAGGGCACCATCCTCAACTACAGCTCCGGTTTCACCCAGGGCACCGTCGGTTTCGCCGTCGAAGCCGCCGGCTACAACGCCATCGCCCTGCAGCAGAGCCGCGAAGCGATCGCAGGGCCCAACAACCGCACCCTGACCCACAGCGACGGCGACCCGGTCGGCCAGTGGAGCAAGATGGGCCTTGCCAACGTCAAGGCGCGCGTGTCCAACACCACCCTCACCGTCGGCCGCCAGTCCGTGGACACGCCGATGATCGCCTACATCGGCAACCGCGCCCTGCCCTCGAGCTTCCAGGGCGCATTCCTGCACAGTGCCGAATTCGACAACCTGAGCCTCGATCTGGGCACTTTCGACCGGGTCTCGCCACGTACCGAACAGAGCCTCAGCAAGTTCCGCACCGAGTACAGTGCCACTGGCGTGGAAACCGACCGCGCCAGCACCGCCGGCATCAACTACCAGCCGTTCAAGAGCCTGAGCACCAGCCTGTACGCCACCAAGGTCGACGACTTCTGGAACCAGTACTACTTCGGCGCCAATCATGTGCTCGGCGACAGCGCGGTGCTCAGCCTGAGCACCGGCCTGAACTACTACAAGACCGTCGACGCCGGCAGCAAGAAGATGGGCGAGATCGACAACGACACCTACAGCCTGTCGTTCGGCCTGACCCACCAGGCCCACACCCTCAGCGCCTCCTGGCAGCAGGTCAACGGCAACGAGTACTTCGACTACCTGCACGAAACCAACGGCATCTACCTGGCCAACTCGCTGCTGTCGGACTTCAACGGACCCAACGAGAAATCGCTGCAGATTTCCTACGTGCTGAACATGGCGCCGTACGGCGTGCCGGGCCTGAAGTTCAACTTGTACAACGCCCGCGGCTGGGGCATCGATGGTACCCATTACCGCGGTACCGCCTATGACGTGAACGGCCTGGATGGCGAAACCCATTACGAGTGGGGCTTCGGTACCAGTTATGCGGTGCAGAGTGGGCCGCTGAAAGACACCAGCATCCGTGCCACCTACACCGCGCACCGCGCCAGCAAGGCCCAGGGCGATGGCAGCCTGGACGAGTTCCGGGTGGTTACCACCATTCCATTCAACATTCTCTGACCGCCGGCGCCACGGCCTGCTTCGCTGCGGGCCGTGGCGGCTACGCTGGAATCAATGCAAGCAGGGAGTTTCAACCCATGCAGAGAGCTTTCATGAAATCGCGTCCACTGCGCCTGGTCCTGACCGCGCTGCTTCTGGGCGGCGCCACGCAGCTGGCAGCCAAACCGCTGGTGGTGTGCACCGAGGCCAGCCCGGAAGGGTTCGACGTTGTCCAGTACACAACAGCTGTCACCTTCGATGCCGCTTCCGAAACGCTGTTCAACCGCCTGGTCGACTTCAAGCCTGGTACCACCGACGTCCAGCCGGCGCTGGCCGAAGGCTGGGACATCTCGCCGGACGGACTGACCTATACCTTCCACCTCCGCCGGGGAGTGAAGTTCCACAGCACCGACTACTTCAAGCCCACTCGCGAATTCAACGCCGATGATGTGCTGTGGAGCCTGCGCCGCCAGCTCGATCCGGCGCACCCATGGCACGACAAGACCAGTGTCGGCTACCCGTACTTCGAAAGCATGGCCTTCAAGAGCCTGCTCAAGTCGGTGGACAAGACCGACGATCACACCGTAGTGATCACCCTCACCCGCCCCGAGGCACCGTTCCTGCGGGACATGGCCATGGGCTTCACCTCGATCTACTCCGCCGAATACGGCGACCAGTTGCTCAAGGCCGGCAAGACCGCCGAGCTGAACAGCAAACCGATCGGCACCGGCCCGTTCATCTTCCAGCGCTATAACAAAGACGCCCAGGTCCGCTTCAAACCCAACCCGGACTACTTCCGCGGCAAGCCACCAGCCGACGCCCTGATATTCGCCATCGCCACCGACAGCAATGTGCGCTTGCAGAAGCTTCGCGCCAATGAATGCCAGGTCGCGTTGTACCCCAAGCCGGAGGATGTGCCGTCGATCAAGGCAGACCCCACGCTAAAGGTTGCCGAGACCGAAGCGCTGGTCACCGGCTACATCTCGATGAACACCCAGCACAAGTACCTGAGCGATGTGCGTGTGCGCAAAGCCATCAACATGGCCTTCGACCGCCAGACCCATGTCGACCAGCTGTTTGGCAAAGGTAACGCTCAGGTGGGGGTGAACCCGTACCCGCCGAGCATGATCGGCTACAACGGAGAGAACAGGAACCCGCCCCGCGACCTGGCCAAGGCCCGTGAACTGCTCAAGGAAGCCGGGGTGCCGGAAGGCACAGTGATCACCCTGTTCACCCGCAACGGTGGCGGCCCGACCAACCCCAACCCGCGCTTGTCCGCCGAGATGCTGCAAGCCGACCTGAAGCAGATAGGCCTGAAGCTGGATATCCGCGTGATGGAGTGGGCCGAAATGCTGCGCCGGGCCAAGAAGGGCGAAGCCGACCTGGTGTCCACTGGCTGGGCAGGTGACAACGGCGACCCGGACAACTTCCTCAGCCCGCTGCTCAGTTGCGAGGCGGCCAAGAACGGCGAGAACTATGCGCGCTGGTGCAACCCTAAGTTCCAGGAACTGATCAGCCGAGCCCGCGAAGTGATCGACAACGACGAGCGCGCAAGGCTCTATAGCGAGGCATTGAAGGTGTACGATGATGACCAACCCTGGATCAGCATGGCTCACCCGAAGGTGTTCACGGCCATGCGTGACAACGTGGAGGGCTACGTAGTCAGCCCTCTGACCAACAACAACTTCGCCACCACCAAGGTGAAGTAGAACAACAACGACCGCCGGCACCCCACACGGGAACCGGCGGCACCACCGTAGCGGGCTGATCGCCCCACGGCCTGATGAGGTAACCCCGACAATGTTGAGCTTTATTGCCCGGCGCCTTGGCCTGCTGATACCGACCTTTTTCGGTATCACCTTGCTGACCTTCGCGCTCATACGCCTGATCCCCGGCGACCCGGTGGAAGTGATGATGGGCGAGCGCAGGGTCGACCCCGAAATGCATGCCCAGGCCATGGAACGCCTTGGCCTGAACAAGCCGCTGCCGGTCCAGTATCTGGACTACGTCGGCAAGCTGGCCCAGGGTGACCTCGGTGAATCGCTGCGCACCCGCGAAAGCGTGTGGAGCGAGTTCCTCACCCTGTTCCCGGCCACCCTCGAACTGGCCTTCGCCGCCCTGCTGTTCGCCGGCATCGTCGGCCTGCTGGCCGGGGTGATCGCCGCGCTCAAGCGCGGTTCGCTGTTCGACCACGGGGTGATGGGCATTTCCCTGGCCGGTTATTCGATGCCGATCTTCTGGTGGGGCCTGATCCTGATCATGTTCTTCTCGGTAAGCCTGGGCTGGACCCCGGTATCCGGGCGCATCGACCTGCTCTACGACATCGAGCCGAAGACCGGCTTCATGCTCATAGACACCCTGCTCAGCGACGAGGAAGGCGCGTTCAAGGACGCGGTGATGCACCTTATCCTGCCAGCCATCGTGCTCGGCACCATCCCGTTGGCGGTGATTGCCCGCATGACTCGCTCGTCGATGCTCGAAGTACTGCGCGAGGACTACATCCGCACCGCCCGCGCCAAAGGCCTGTCGCCGGCCCGCGTGGTGTTCGTGCATGGCCTGCGCAACGCACTGATCCCGGTACTGACCGTATTCGGCCTGCAGGTCGGCACGTTGCTGGCCGGCGCGGTGCTGACCGAAACCATCTTTTCCTGGCCGGGCATCGGCAAGTGGCTGATCGAAGCCATCGGTGCCCGTGACTACCCCGTGGTCCAGAACGGCATCCTGTTGATCGCCTGCCTGGTGATCCTGGTCAACTTCGTCGTGGATATCCTCTACGGCCTGGCCAACCCACGCATCCGTCATCAGCGCTGAGGCCCCCGCCATGACTAGCCCGATTCCGAAATCCGTCACACCGGTCAGCCCGGTGGACCAAAGCCTGCTCTACCCCTCGCCATACAAAGAATTCTGGCAAGCCTTCGCGCGCAACAAAGGCGCGGTGATGGGCCTGGCCTTCATGTGCCTGGTGGTGTTCTGCGCACTGTTCGCGCCGTGGGTGGCCCCGCACGACCCGAGCGAGCAGTACCGCGAGTTCCTGCTGACCCCGCCGGTGTGGCTCGAAGGCGGCAGCTGGCAGTTCATCCTCGGCACCGACGAGCTGGGCCGCGACCTGCTTTCGCGGCTGATCCAGGGCGCGCGGCTGTCGCTGCTGATCGGCCTGTCGTCGGTGGTGATGTCGCTGATTCCTGGCATCCTGCTGGGCCTGCTGGCCGGTTTCTTCCCGCAACTGCTCGGCCCGTCGATCATGCGCCTGATGGACGTGATGCTGGCCTTGCCCTCGCTGCTGCTGGCGGTGGCCATCGTCGCCATCCTCGGCCCAGGCCTGATCAATACCGTGATCGCCATCGCCATCGTGTCGTTGCCATCCTACGTGCGCCTGACCCGCGCCGCCGTGATGGGCGAGCTGAACCGCGACTACGTAACCGCCGCACGCCTGGCCGGTGCCGGGCTGCCACGGCTGATGTTCGTCACCGTGCTGCCCAACTGCATGGCACCGCTGATCGTGCAGGCCACCCTCAGCTTCTCTTCGGCCATCCTCGACGCCGCCGCCCTGGGCTTCCTTGGCCTTGGCGTACAGCCGCCGACCCCGGAGTGGGGCACCATGCTGGCTTCGGCCCGCGACTACATCGAGCGCGCCTGGTGGGTGGTGAGCCTGCCCGGCCTGACCATTCTGCTCAGTGTGCTGGCAATCAACCTGATGGGCGACGGCCTGCGCGATGCGCTGGACCCGAAACTCAAGAACGCCGCCTGAGGAGAACGCCATGTCACTGTTGCAGATCAACAACCTGAACGTGCGCTTCGGCGACGCCAATGCGGTACCGGTGGTCGATGGCCTGGACCTGACGGTGGAGGCCGGCGAGATCCTGGCCATCGTCGGCGAATCCGGCTCGGGCAAGTCCGTGACCATGATGGCCCTGATGGGCCTGATCGATGCGCCCGGGCGCATCACCGCCGACTCGCTCACCTTCGATGGCACCGACATGCTCAAGCTCAGCGGTCGCCAGCGACGCAAAGTGGTGGGCAAGGACATCGCCATGGTCTTCCAGGACCCGATGACCGCGCTCAACCCCAGCTACACCGTGGGTTACCAGATCGAGGAAGTGCTGCGCCAGCACCTGGGCCTGAAGGGCAAGGCCGCGCGCCAGCGTGCCCTGGAGCTGCTGAAGAAGGTCGAGATCCCGGCTGCGGAAAGCCGCCTGGACGCCTACCCGCACCAGCTGTCCGGCGGCATGAGCCAGCGCGTGGCGATTGCCATGGCGATTGCCGGCGAGCCCAAGCTGCTGATTGCCGACGAACCCACCACTGCGCTGGACGTGACCATCCAGGCGCAGATCATGGAGCTGCTGGTCAACCTGCAGAAGGAGCGCAACATGGCGCTCATCCTGATCACCCACGACCTCGCCGTGGTCGCCGAAACGGCCAGGCGGGTGTGCGTGATGTACGCCGGCCAGGCCGTGGAAGTGGGCCAGGTGCCGGAGCTGTTCGATGTGCCCGCCCACCCCTACAGCGAAGCGTTGCTGGCGGCCATCCCCGAGCACAGCATCGGTGCCGAACGCCTGGCCACCCTGCCCGGCATCGTCCCCGGCCGCTACGACCGCCCCGTGGGTTGCCTGCTGTCACCGCGCTGCCCGTACGTGCAGGACAACTGCCGGCGCCAGCGCCCGCCCCTCGATCCGCAGGCCCATGGCCTGGTGCGTTGCTTCTACCCGCTGAACCAGGAGGTGGCGTGATGGCCGTCGTTCTATCCGCCCGGGAGCTGACCCGGCATTACGAAGTCTCTCGCGGGCTGTTCAAGGGCCATGCCCTGGTCCGCGCGCTGAATGGCGTGTCGTTCGAGCTTGAGGCCGGCAAGACCCTGGCCGTGGTCGGCGAGTCCGGCTGCGGCAAGTCGACCCTGGCCCGCGCCCTGACCCTGATCGAAGAGCCGTCGTCCGGCTCGCTGCAAATTGCCGGCACCGAAGTGAAAGGCGCCAGCAAGAGCGAGCGCAAGCAACTGCGCCGCGACGTGCAGATGGTGTTCCAGAGCCCCTACGCCTCGCTCAACCCACGGCAGAAGATTGGTGACCAGCTGGCCGAGCCGCTGCTGATCAACACCTCGCTGAGCAAGGCCGAGCGGCGTGAAAAGGTGCAGAAGATGATGGAACAGGTCGGCCTGCGCCCCGAGCATTACCAGCGCTACCCGCACATGTTCTCCGGTGGCCAGCGCCAGCGTATCGCACTGGCGCGGGCGATGATGCTGCAACCCAAGGTACTGGTGGCGGACGAGCCGACCTCGGCGCTGGATGTGTCGATCCAGGCCCAGGTGTTGAACCTGTTCATGGATTTGCAGAAGGAGTTCAACACGGCTTATGTGTTCATCTCGCACAACCTGGCGGTGGTGCGGCATGTGGCTGATCAGGTGCTGGTGATGTATTTGGGGCGGCCGGCGGAGATGGGGCCGAAAGAAGATATCTACGAGAAGCCGCTGCACCCGTATACCCAGGCGCTGCTGTCGGCGACACCGGCGATTCATCCTGATCCGCTGAAGCCGAAGATTCGTATTGCCGGGGAGTTGCCCAACCCGCTGAACCCGCCGGATGGATGTGCGTTTCACAAGCGCTGCCCGTACGCGACCGAACGGTGTGCCAAGGAGGTGCCGGCGCTCAGGCAGGTGAGTACCCGGCAGGTGGCCTGTCACTATGCGGAGCAGTTTCTCTAGAGCGGCGTGAACTTCTTCGCGGGTAAACCCGCTCCCACAGGTTCTCCACAGTGTTCAAATCTGTGGGGTCCCTGTGGGAGCGGGTTTACCCGCGAAGGGCCGCACAGCGGCCCCGGCTTTTCAATGCATAAAGAACCAGATCAGGATAATCACCGGAATCGGCACCCCGATCATCCACAGTAGTATCGAGCGCATGGCCTTTCTCCTTGTTCGATGTTGAACAGACCGGTGCACTCGCCATGCCACCCCTGACAAAAAATCATACTCAGCCGAATCAACAGCTTACCTCCCAAGCCGCTTGGCAAAACCGTGCAAGATGCCGGATCCGCCCACTTGCAGCTGGGTGTTCTGCAATGCACTATCAGGCGCATGACCGCCACCACCCTCCCCGACGGCCCCGAGCAGGCTCCGCTCACCGCCGACACCGTGCTGCGCTACCACCTGTGCTGGAAGCACCGCGACCTCGACGGCGTCATTGCGCTCTACCATCCCGACATCCAGTACCACGACTTCTTCCAGAACCGCGTGCTCGGCTACCAGGAACTGCGCGACTATGTACGCGCCTGCCTGCCCCATGAAGCCGGCGAGGACATCGTCCACAGCGACCGTATCCGCGTCGATGGCTGTACCGCGTTCATCCAGTATCAGGTCACGGTGCAGGGCGGCGATGGCCTGGTGGCGTTCCAGTCCAGTGAGGCGATCACCGTCAAGGACGGCCTGATCTGGCGGGTCAACGAATACGCCACACTGGTTCGCCAGAACGGCAGTGGCCATACCAGCAGTGGCCCACGCCCGGCGACCAGCCGCCTGGGCCTGTCTCCCCGACAGCTATCGACCATGGCCCAGGACCTGGAACACTACTTCCAGCGTCAGCGCCCCTACCTGGACCCGGAGCTGGACCTGCAGCAGGTGGCCGACGCCAGTGGCTACAGCCGCAACCAGATCTCCTACCTGCTCAACCAGGTGCTCGGGCAGAGCTTTTACCGCTACGTCAACCAGGCCCGCCTTCAGCACCTGATGGCCAGCCTCGATGACGACAGCGTCGAGGCCACCATCGACGAGCTGGCGTTCAATGCAGGTTTCAACTCGCTGTCGGCGTTCTACAAGTGCTTCCGCGAACATACCGGGCTCACGCCCAAGGCGTACCTGAAGCAAATTTCCCTGCGTGCACGCACGTAGGACAGCCGCCTGCCGACACCACTAGCATCGCCCACAGACCTTGACGGATGTGGAGCCGAACCCGATGCAACCCCTGCGCACGCTCAGCCTGTGGATGGACCAGCTCGAAGAGCCACTGTGCACCCGCCCGGCCCTGCGTGAAGACCTGGTAGCGGATGTGTGCATCATCGGCGCTGGCTATACCGGCCTGTGGACCGCCTACTACCTCAAGCGCCAGGCGCCGCAACTGAACATCGCCATGATCGACGCCAACATCGCCGGCTTTGGTGCCTCGGGGCGCAACGGCGGCTGGCTGATGGGCAACCTGCTCGGCGAAGACCGCCTGTTGGCCAGCCTGTCGCCGCAGCAACGCCGTGCCAGCATCGACCTGCTGCACGGCATACCCGATGAAGTGCACAGCGTGCTGCAACGCGAAGGCATCGACTGCGACTACCGCAAAGGCGGCGTGCTGTACTGCGCCGCGCGTTACCCGGAACAGGAGCGCAGCCTGCGCGCCTACCTCGACGATCTTTACCGTCAGGGCATGAGCGAGGACGACTACCGCTGGCTACGCCCCGAGCAGCTGGACGCGCAATTGCGAGTCAGCAATGCCTATGGCGCCATCTACAGCCCGCACACCGCGACCATCCAACCCGCCAAGCTGGCGCGTGGCCTGGCCCGGGCTGTAGAAGCGCTGGGCGTACCCATCTACGAAAACACCCCAGCCATCGACTGGCAGCCGGGTGAGGTGCGTACGCCGTTGGCGCGCATCCGTTGCCAATGGATGGTACCCGCCGTGGAGGGCTACGCCGCCAGCCTGCCGCCATTGGGCAAACATCAGCTGCCGGTCCAGAGCCTGCTGGTGGCCACAGAGCCACTGCCAGAGTCTACCTGGGACCAGATCGGCCTGAACCAGGGCCAGGCGTTCAGCGAAAGCAGTCGCCAGGTCACCTACGGCCAGCGTACCGCCGACAACCGCCTGGTATTCGGCGCCCGTGGTGGCTACCGCTTCGGTGGCCGCCTGCGCGAAAACTTCAACCTCGACGAACAGGAAATACAACTGCGCCGCTACCTGTTCAGCGAACTGTTCCCGCAACTGAAGCACGTGCGTATCACCCATTCCTGGGGCGGCAACCTGGGCATGGCGCGGCGCTTCCACCCACACATGCTCTGTGACCGTCAACGCGGCATCGCCCTGGCGGGCGGGTACGGGGGTGAAGGCGTCGGCGCCACCAACCTGGGCGGGCGCACCCTGGCGGCGCTGATCCTCAACCAGCACAACGAACTGACCGCGCAACCCTGGGTGCTCGACAACCGCCCGCTTTCAAGCCTGGCAAGTTGGCCACCCGAGCCCTGCCGCTGGCTGGGCTACAACGCAATCATCCAGAGCTTCGTCCACGAGGACCGGACCCTCGCCAACCCCGCAAGTGCGCCTTGGAGGCGGCGCCTTGCCAGCAATCTCGCAGACTTCATGGAAGGCTTCATGCACTGACTTCCCTTTTCCCGACACAGGATTTACCGGTCATGAGCATCACCCATTTCAAGAACACCGACAGCGCCGTGCTCGATAGCTCCAACCCCGTTGCGGTACCACTCTGCGAGCCCGTGGCGATCACCTCGGTCACCTGCGTGGAGCGCAACGACGGCGTCGAAACCGGCATCTGGGAGTGCACCCCCGGGCGCTGGCGGCGGCAGATCGTGCAGCAGGAGTTCTGCCATTTCATCAAGGGGCGCTGCACCTTCACCCCGGACGGTGGCGAGCCCCTGTCAATAGAAGCCGGAGACGCACTGATGCTACCGGCCAACAGCACCGGCACCTGGGATATCCAGGAGACCGTGCGCAAGACCTACGTGCTTATTTTCTGATCCGCTGATCGCCTGCCTTCGATAACAACAGACAAAGCAAGGTAACCCCGACATGCGCACGCTCCTTCTCGCCCCCCTGATGTTGGCCGCCAGCGTGGCCGGCGCCGCCGAAACGGTGAAGATCTACAACTGGTCCAGCTACGTTGCCCCAGACACACTGAAGAACTTCCAGCAAGCCAGCGGTATCGTGCCCACCTACGACGTTTACGACAGCAACGAAACCCTCGACGGCAAGCTGATGACCGGCAACTCCGGCTATGACGTGGTGTTTCCGTCCAACCACTTCATGGCCCGGCAGATACAGGGCAAGGCACTGAAACGCCTGGACAGATCGCAGCTGCCCAACTGGCACAACCTCAACCCGGTGCTGCTCAAGGCGCTGGAGGTGAACGACCCGGGCAACCATTACGGCTTCCCGTACCTGTGGGGCAGCACCGGCATCGGCTACAACGTCGACAAGGTCAAGGCGGTGCTCGGCGACCACGCGCCGCTGGACTCATGGGACCTGATCTTCAAGCCTGAGTACATGAGCAAGCTGAAAAGCTGCGGCGTCGCCGTGCTGGACAACGGCCCCGAACTGTTGCCGATCGCCCTGCACTACCTGGGCCTGCCACACCACAGCCAGAACCCGGCGGACTACGACAAGGCCAAGGCGCTGCTGATGCAGGTGCGGCCATACATCAGCTACTTCCACTCATCGAAGTACACCGGCGATCTGGCCAACGGCGATATCTGCGTGGTGGTGGGTTTCTCCGGGGATGTGTTGCAGGCGAAAAATCGTGCCGAAGAAGCGAACAACGGCGTGAAGGTGGGGTATTCGATCCCGAAGGAAGGTGCGCCGATGTGGTTCGACATGGTGGCAATGCCGGCCGATGCACCGGACGAGAAGGCCGGGTATGCCTACATGAACTACCTGCTGCAGCCGGAGGTGATGGCCAACATTAGCAACCATGTGCAGTACGCCAACGGCAACCTCAAGGCGGACGGGTTGGTTGAGCCGGCGATGAAGGGCAACACGATGATTTACCCGAGCGAAGAGGTGATGGGCAAGCTGTATGCGCTGGAGGCAATGCCGGCCAAGATCGACCGTATTCGGACGCGGATCTGGACCAGTATCAAGGCAGGGAATTGAATGCGGCCGTAACGTGGCCCCTGTGGGAGCGGGTTCACCCGCGAATGCGTCGGTAAATTCTACATCGCATTCGCGGGTAAACCCGCTCCCACAGGGTCAGTAGCAGACTCTCGAAGCCAGGAGCAGGCCCTGGAAATCAGGAGCAAGCTCCCGAGATCAGTGATGCTCGCGGGTAGCGCGGAACTTGATGTCCGGCCAGCGCTCTTCCATCAGCGACAGGTTGACGCGGGTCGGCGCCAGGTAGGTCAGGTGCCCGCCACCGTCGATGGCCAGGTTCTCCATGGCCTTATTCTGGAATTCCTCGAGCTTCTTCTTGTCGTCACAGCCAATCCAGCGGGCCGACCACACAGTGATCGGCTCGTAGGCGCACTCGACCTTGTACTCTTCCTTCAGGCGGCTGGCGACCACGTCGAACTGCAGCACACCAACCGCACCAAGGATGATGTCGTTGCTGCGTTCAGGGAAGAACACCTGGGTAGCACCCTCTTCGGCCAGCTGTTGCAGGCCCTGGCGCAGCTGCTTGGATTTCAGCGGGTCCTTCAGACGTACGCGGCGGAACAGCTCCGGGGCGAAGTGCGGGATACCGGTGAAGCCCAGCGCCTCGCCTTCGGTGAAGGTGTCGCCGATCTGGATGGTGCCGTGGTTGTGCAGGCCGATGATGTCGCCGGCATAGGCCTCTTCCAGTTGCTCACGCTCGGAGGAGAAGAAGGTCAGCGCATCACCGATACGCAGGTCCTTGTTGATCCGCACGTGGCGCATCTTCATGCCCTTCTCGTACTTGCCCGAGCAGATGCGCATGAAGGCGATGCGGTCACGGTGTTTCGGGTCCATGTTCGCCTGGATCTTGAACACGAAACCGGTGAACTTCTCTTCCACAGGCTCCACGGTGCGCTCGTGGGCAACACGGCCCAGCGGGCGCGGCGCCCAGTCGACGACGGCGTCAAGCACGTGGTCGACACCGAAGTTGCCCAGTGCGGTACCGAAGAATACCGGGGTCAGCTGGCCGTTGATGAACTCTTCCTGGTTGAACTCGTGGCAGGCACCCTGCACCAGCTCCAGCTGTTCGACGAACGAATCGTACTGGTCGCCCAGGTGGGCACGGGCTTCGTCCGAGTCCAGCTTCTGGATGATCTTGGCTTCGGTGCGCTCGTGGCCGTGGCCCGGGGTGTACACCACGATGTAGTCACCGGTCAGGTGGTACACGCCCTTGAAGTCGCGGTAGCAGCCGATCGGCCAGGTGATCGGCGCGGCCTTGATCTTCAGCACCGCTTCGATCTCGTCCAGCAGTTCGATCGGGTCGCGGATGTCACGGTCGAGCTTGTTGATGAAGCTGACGATCGGCGTGTCGCGCAGGCGGCACACGTCCATCAGGGCGATGGTACGTGGCTCTACACCTTTACCGCCGTCGAGCACCATCAGCGCCGAGTCCACCGCGGTCAGGGTGCGGTAGGTGTCTTCCGAGAAGTCTTCGTGGCCGGGGGTGTCGAGCAGGTTGATCATGTGCTCGCGGTACGGGAACTGCATCACCGAGGTGGTGATGGAGATGCCGCGCTGCTTCTCCATTTCCATCCAGTCGGAGGTGGCGTGGCGGTCGGACTTGCGCGACTTCACGGTACCGGCGACAGCAATGGCCTTGCCCATCAGCAACAGCTTCTCGGTGATGGTGGTCTTACCGGCGTCGGGGTGGGAAATGATTGCGAAAGTGCGGCGCTTCGCGACTTCGGCGGCCTGGTTGGTCATGGGAAATCGCCTGACTTGGGGGATTAAAAAGGGGCGATATCATACCTGAAGTTGGGCCCGGGACCAAAACCTGAGGAATGCGTGGTGCCTGTACCGGCCCTTTCGCGGGTAAACCCGCTCCCACAGGTACTGCACAGGTATCGAATGCGGTGCGGTCACTGTGGGAGCGGGTTTACCCGCGAAAGGGCCCGTCCAGACACCACAAGTTCGCCAGGCAATCGCTTTATCACGACAAATGGCCACAGGGCAGTTGTTTCAACGCCTACAGCGCATCAAGCCACTGTTTTTTCTCGTCAAATTTCCGCAAGGGCAGTGATTAACGCTGGCCAAATGCCGCCCCAGATGGGAACCTTTACGCCCACGGAGACGTCCACTCCTCTGCAACCCGCTTCGGTTGGGGAGCTGTTTTCATCAGCATTTTCGGGCCCGACGGGGTTCGGCTCATGGCCTGATCGCAGCCTTCGGCGTGCGTCACGCTGCTACTCGCGAACACACCACCCGCCGCCAGGACTGGTCGGCAACCAAGAAGTGTGCTCGCCGACTACACAAGGAGTCCGCCTGTGGCTAAACGCTACGGAAAAGGGCTGTTGGGATGGGCCGCCGTGCTCGTCATCCTGGCCCTGCTGGTCCATTGGATCGGCATCGACACGATCGCGCGTTATCGCGACGATCTTGGGTTCTACCTGCAAGCGCACCTGGTACTGGTGCTGGCTTCGATGGCGGCGGCGCTGGCCGTGGGCATCCCTGCCGGCATTGCCTTGAGTCGACCGCACCGGGTCGACAAAGCCGAGCGTTTCATGCAGTTCTTCAACGTTGGTAACACCATCCCTCCCCTGGCCGTTCTGGCCATCGCCCTGAGTATCCTGGGCATCGGCGCCGGGCCCGCGATCTTCGCGCTGTTCCTCGCCTCCCTCCTGCCCATCGTGCGCAACACCTACGAGGGCCTGAAAAACGTCCCCGCCTCGCTCAAGGAAGCCGCCACCGGCATAGGCATGACCCCGCGCCAGCAACTGTGGCAGGTGGAACTGCCCAACGCCGTGCCGATCATCGTTGGCGGTGTGCGCGTGGCCCTGGCGCTGAACGTCGGCACCGCCCCCCTGGCGTTCCTGATTGGCGCCAACAGCCTGGGCAGCCTGATCTTCCCCGGCATCGCCCTGAACAACCAGCCACAGCTGCTGCTGGGGGCCGCCTGCACCGCCCTGCTGGCGCTGGCGCTGGACGCGGCGGTGAGTTTCTCCAGCAAGCGCTGGCTGGAACGTGGCCTGGCCCAATAAAGATAGGGAACGTATGAACAAGAGAATCGCCTTGCTGCTGGGCGCGGCCCTGCTGTTCGCAGGATTTGCCCAGGCAGCGGACAAACCGCTGATCCGCATCGGCGCGCGGGTGTTCACCGAACAGACCGTACTCGCCGAAATCACCGCCCAATACCTGCGCGCCAATGGCTATGACGTGCGCGTCACCACCGGCCTTGGCAGCAATATCGCGCGCCAGGCCCAGGAAACCGGCCAGCTCGACCTGATGTGGGAATACACCGGCGTGTCGCTGGTGTCGTACAACCATATCGACGAGCGCATGCCCAGTGCCGAGGCAACCTTCGCCAGGGTGAAGGCGCTGGATGCGAAGAAGGACCTGATCTGGCTGACCCCGTCGAAGTTCAGCAACACTTACGCGCTGGGCTTGCCCAAACAAGTGGCCGAGGCCTATCCACAGGTCAACACCATCAGCGACCTCAACGAGGTACTGCAAGCCGAAAGCCAGCACACCCACCTGGTGGCGCTGGATACCGAGTTCGCCAACCGCCCCGATGGCCTGGTCGGCCTGCGCGAGATGTACGGCCTGCCATTGGACCGCCGCAACATCCGCCAGATGGACGGTGGCCTGGTGTACACCGCGATGCGCAACAACCAGGTTTTCGCCGGGCTGGTGTACACCACCGACGGCCGCCTGAACGCCTTCGACCTCAAGCTGCTGGAGGACGACAAGCACTACTTCCCCGACTACACCGCCGCGCCGGTGGTGCGCAAAGCCGTGCTCGACGCCAACCCGCAGCTGGCCGGCCTGCTCAAGCCACTGGCCGAACAGCTGGATGACGCAACCATGCGCCAGCTCAACGCCAAGGTCGATGTCGAGCACCAGAACCCGACTGCCGTGGCCGCCACCTTCCTGCGTGAGCACCCACTGAACAGCGAGGGCCAGCCATGAACCTGATCGATACTTTCAACCACCTGGACTGGGCCCAGGTGCTGCAACTGACCTGGCAGCACATCATGCTGGTGGGCGTCGCCGTGGGCCTGGCGATTCTGGTCGGGGTGCCGCTGGGCATCCTCATGACCCGTTTCCCGGCATTCGCCGGCCCGCTGCAGGCCAGCGCCACCGTGCTGCTGACCATCCCTTCCATCGCCCTGTTCGGCCTGCTGCTGCCGTTCTACTCCAGGTTCGGCCAAGGGCTTGGCCCGCTACCCGCGATTACCGCGGTGTTCCTGTATTCGCTGCTGCCGATCATGCGCAACACCTACCTGGCCCTGACCAACGTCGAACCCGGCATCCGTGAAGCCGCGCGCGGCATTGGCATGACCTTCGGCCAGCGCCTGCGCATGGTCGAACTGCCCATCGCCGTGCCGGTGATACTTGCCGGCGTGCGCACCGCCGTGGTGATGAACATCGGCGTGATGACCATCGCCGCCACCATCGGCGCCGGCGGCCTGGGCGTACTCATCCTCACCTCCATCAGCCGCAGCGACATGTCGATGCTGCTGGTCGGCGCCGTGCTGGTCAGCCTGCTGGCGATCATCGCCGACCTGCTCCTGCAAACCCTGCAACGTGCCCTGACTCCAGAAGGACTGCGCTCATGATCGAACTGAAGAACCTCAGCAAAACCTTCAACGTCAACGGCAAGGACGTCAAAGCCGTGGACTCGGTAAGCCTCACCGTCAACGAAGGGGAAATCTGCGTGTTCCTCGGCCCCTCGGGCTGCGGCAAGAGCACTACGCTGAAAATGATCAACCGCCTGATCACCCCCACTTCTGGCCAGGTGTTCATCAATGGCGAAGACACCACCGGGCTGGACGAAGTCACCCTGCGCCGGCATATCGGCTATGTCATTCAGCAGATCGGCCTGTTCCCCAACATGACCATCGAGGAGAACATCACCGTGGTGCCGCGCCTGCTCGGCTGGGACAAACAGAAGTGCCGTGAGCGCGCCCGCGAGCTGATGCACATGATCAAGCTGGAGCCCAAGCAGTACCTGCAGCGTTACCCGCGCGAGCTGTCCGGTGGCCAGCAGCAGCGTATCGGCGTGATCCGCGCCTTGGCGGCAGAAGCGCCGGTACTGCTGATGGACGAGCCGTTCGGCGCGGTCGACCCGATCAACCGCGAGATGATCCAGAACGAGTTCTTCGAGATGCAGCGGGCCTTGAACAAGACCGTGATCATGGTCAGCCACGACATCGACGAAGCGATCAAGCTGGGCGACAAGATCGCCATCTTCCGTGCCGGCAAGCTATTGCAGCTGGACCACCCGGACACCTTGCTGGCGCACCCGGCGGATGAGTTCGTCAGCAACTTCGTCGGCCAGGACAGCACCCTCAAGCGCCTGCTGCTGGTGCGTGCGGAGGATGCGGCGGACAACGCGCCGTCGGTGAGCCCGCAGACGCCGGTAAGCGATGCGCTGGAGCTGCTGGACGAGCACGACCGCCGCTACGTGGTGGTGACCGATGCGCAGAACAAGGCGCTGGGCTACGTGCGCCGGCGCGATATGCATCGCCAGCAAGGGACCTGTGGCGACTTCCTGCGACCGTTCAATGCCACGGCGGCGCATGATGAGCATTTGCGCATCCTGTTGTCGCGGATGTACGAGTTCAACCGGGCGTGGCTGCCGGTGCTGGATGCCGAGCAAGTGTTCTTGGGCGAGGTGACGCAGGAGTCGATTGCGGCGTACCTGAGCTCGGGGCGTTCGCGAGGGGCCAAGACATCGATCGTGTCGCCGGCCGAGGCGCTGGTTTCCTAAGCCGGCCTCTTCGCGGGTAAACCCGCTCCCACAGGGTCGGCGCAAACTAAAGGCCTGCGCAGTACCTGTGGGAGCGGGTTCACCCGCGAAGCAGTCGACGCGGTGTCAGAACCCTACACTGGCCTGCACATAAAAGGTCCGCGGCTCACCCACATAGATGCCGGCATTGTTGTCGCTGGAGCGGGTGAAGTACTGCTTGTCGAACAGGTTCTTCACCCCCGCCGCCAGCTTCAGGTTGGACATCTGCGGCCCGAACTCATACCCGCCGCGCGCATGCCAGGTCACGTAGCCCGGAATATCTCCATACTGGCCATCGGCACTCGGCTCGGTGATGTAGTCACCGTTGAAACTGCCATCGGCATTGATCCCGGTACCCGGCGCGCGCTGCTTGGATTGGGCGTAGGCATCCAGGTTCCAGGTCCAGTGGTTGACCGCGTAACGTACGCCGGCAGTGGCCACCTGGCGTGAATAGAACGGCAGGTCACGGCCCTTGAAGCCAGGAATGTCCCCTTCATAAGTAGCGCGGGTATAGGTGTAGCCGCCGCTCACCGACAGCCCTTCCAGGCGCGGGTCCAGCCCGTCCAGGTCATAGCGCACCGAGGCCTCGATACCCTGGTGCTTGGTCGCGCCGAGGTTGGTCCAGCCCACATCGTTGCTGATGTACTGCAGTTCGTCGTCGAAGTCGATGTAGAACGCCGTCAGCTCACCGGCAAAGCCGCCATTGTCATAGCGGGTACCGATCTCGTAGGTCTTGGCCTTTTCCGGCTCCAGGCCATTGGCCGTGCTGTTGCCAGTACCACCCTGGCCCAGCTGAAAGTACTGCAGGCTGCCGAACGAGGTCTCGTAATTGGCGAACACCTTCCACGCATCGGAGATGTGATACATCACGCTAAGCGCCGGTAGCGGCTCGTTGCTGGTAATGCTGCGCTTCTTCTCCGCCACCGGCTGGCCGTTGGCGCCGAGCACCGGGCGGTCGCGCCAGTCGGTGTTGATGTGTTCGAAGCGGATGCCCGGGGTGATGGTCCAGTTACCCACATCGATCTTGTCGTCGATGTAGTAGGCGCTGGCCTCGGTACCGCCACTGCGGTCCTGGAACACATGGCCGTCGGAGCTCGGGGTTGGCGTTGGCACGTTGTCGATCAGCGCCAGGCGGGTCGTCTGCTCGCGCATCGCTTCTTTCAGGTAGCGATAACCGACGCTGACCTCCTGAGTGGTCGGGCCGGCGAAGAAGATCCGCGACAGCCGTGGCTCGATGGCGAACGTGTGGTAATTGCGCGGGTACGACGACAAGGTCTTCATATCGCGCGAGGCAATGCTGCTGCCACGGAAGCTGTCGGTGTAGTACGTCAGCACTTCGAACTGGGTGGCGTCATCGAGCTGCCGTTGCCATTTGAACGACACATCCTTGCGCCGGCCGGCGAAGTAGTCGTAGTCGCGCAACGACTGGTACGGGTTGCTGTCGTACTGGGCCTGGGTCAGCCCGCCGGGCATGTCGGCACGGCCATCGTAGTAATGGAAGTTGAGCCAGAACTCGTCAACGTCGGTCGGCGCCCAGTGGGTCTTGAGGATGACATCGTCGATGTCGTTGCCGTTGTTGCTTTCACGGTAACCGTTGCCATTCACCCCGGTGTACAGCAGCGCCACGCCCATGCCGTTATCCGCCGTGCCGCCGACGAAGGCCGACTCGGTGTGTTTCCAGCCACCATGCTGGGAGGTTTCCAGGGTGGTGGACAGCTCGGCCGAGGCCTTCTCCGGGATCGCCCGGGTAACGAAGTTGATCACCCCGCCGACGTTCTGTGGGCCATAGCGCACGGAGCCGGCGCCACGCACCACATCGATGCTGTCGAGGTTGCCCGAGGAAATCGGCGCCATCGACAGCTGCGGCTGGCCATAGGGCGCGAAGGCGGCGGGGATGCCGTCGATCAGCACCGTGGAGCGTGGCGACAGGCGCGAAGTCAGGCCGCGAACGCCCACGTTCAACGACAGGTCGCTGCCGCCGGTGCCGTTGGAGTCTTGCACCTGCACGCCCGGGATGCCGCGCAGCACATCGCGCACATTCATTGCGCCCTTCTCCACCATCGCCTCGCGGCGCACTACGGTACGCGCGCCGGGGTGGTTCTGCACCACGCTCTGCTGGGCATCGCCCAGCCAGTCACCCACCACCTTGATGTCGGTGGGTGCCAGCTCCAGGCTGCCGGTGGTGAGGGTGCCATCGGCCTGGGCCGGCTTGACCATCACGGCGCCCTGGGACATTTCGTAGGTCAGGCCGCTGCCTTGCAGCAACTGCTGTAGCGCCTGTTCGGGCGCCAGTTGGCCGGATACCGCCGGGGCCTGCTTGCCGGCCACCAGCTCGGGGCTGAAGAACAGCTGCAGGTTGGTCTGCTGGCCAAGCTGGTTCAGCGCTGAAGCCAACGGTTGGGCCTGGATCTGGATGGTGCTGCCGGCCTCTGCGGCCTGGCTGTTGACAGCCACGGCACTGACCGCCAAGGCCAGCGCCAGGGCGCGGAAGCGTGGGAAGGGCTTGTTGTTGTTCACGTCGTCGAACTTCCTGGAATACCGAATAAACGCCAACCGCATGCAAATGGAAATGCTTGGCAGTTGCAGCTGGCGAGGAAGACGAACGAACGGAAAAAAACCTGAATCTATTTCGCGATTATTTCGCGCGAGCCATCTTCATGGGCCTTGATGGCCACCGGCAGGATGCTCGGCAAGGCGCGCAGCAGCGCGTCGGTGTCGTCGGTACTGAAGGTGCTGGACAGCCGCAACTGCGCGGCTTTGCCGGGGGCGACCCGCAGCGGCTGACTGCGGTAGCGCGAAACCTCGGCCACCACCTCGGCCAGGGTGGCGTCGTCGAACACCAGCCTGCCTTTGCGCCAGGCAGTCAGGGCACCGGTATTCACCGCATAGGGCGCGGCCACCTGGCCTTGCGCATCTATATGCGAGCCTTGGCCCGTCGTGAGTTGCGCCAGCGAGGCGCCCTTGCCCTGCACACGCACCGAGCCCTGCTCCACTGCCACGCGGGTGCTGGCCGGGTCCAGGCGAACGTCGAAACGGGTCCCGGTGACAGTCACGCTACCCTGGGCAGTGTCGACCACGAACGGCCGGCCACTGTCGTGGGCGACGGTAAACATCACCTCACCCGCAATCAGCCGGACATGCCGCTGGCCGGCGCTGAAAGCGACCTGCACTTGGGTGCCGCCGTTGAGTTCAAGGTGCGAACCATCCGGCAGTTCGACCTGGCGGCGTTCGTTGAAGGCGGTCTGCAAGCTGCCCTGGTGATTCAGTTGCTGGTAGTGCCAGCCCCCCCAGCCCAGGCCCAACGCCAGCGCGGCCACGCTGGCAGCCAGGGCCTGGCGCACGAAGCGCCGACGTGGCAACTGGCGTACCGGGGCCGGCTGGCACAGCGCTTCGAGGCGCTGGCGCGGGATGAAGCCGGCGGCCTGCCAAAGGCGGGCGAGCTGCTGGTACTCTTCACGGTGCCGTGCATCACCTTCCAGCCAGGCGTGCAACTGCGCCTGCAGCCCGGCATCGCGAGGCGCATCCTGCACCCGGGCGAACCACGTGGCTGCCTGCTCGCGGACGGTATCGGTACCGTGCTGTTTCATCGAAAAGGTCTCCTGACTCATCATGCCGACACATCCAGGTGCTCACGCAGATGCCGGAGCGTGCGGATCATATACTTTTCGACCATGTTCTTGCTCAGCCCCATGCGCTCGGCAATCTCGGCCTGGGTCAGGCCTTCGAGCTTCTGCCAGATGAACACTTGCCGGCAATTGAGCGGCAACTCCGCCAGCGCCCGCTCGACGCTGTCGGCCAGTTCCAGGGCATGCATGTAGGCCTCCGGGTCACCATGGCCGGCCACGCCTTCGTCGAAGGCTTCCAGCTCCAGGGCTTGGCGACGGTCCTCGCGACGGAAACCATCCACGGCAATATTGCGTGCGGTCTGGTGCAGGTAGGCGCGTGGCTGTTCGACCTGCTCGCGCGGGTTTTCCAGTACCCGGACAAAGGCATCGTGGGTGAGGTCCTCGGCCTGCTGTCGACTGCGCAATTTGCGCGTCCAGGTGCCGATCAGCTCATGGTAGTGGTCGAGGAAGCCTTTGGGTCCGGACACGGTCGGGGTCATCAGGGAGGCAGACAAGGGTGCGAATAGTAATGTTTCTCATCAAGTACGGCAATTCCGCCAGTCGGTAACAAAAAATTTATCGTCTTTTTCATGCACGGCAGTGCCAGGGAATGTGGCCATAAATATGAACACCTGAGGCCTTTTCGCGGGTAAACCCGCTCCCACAGCGATAGCAGAAACCCTGTGGGAGCGGGTTTACCCGCGAAGGAGCCAACGCGTTCCATTCCACAATTTTTTACGCTTGAAACACTGCGGGGAACATCAGCCGGTCACACGAGTCGGTTATTCAAATGGCTGGTCGTCGATCGACGCCGATCAGGCCCGGATTACCTGTTGATTCTGCATTCTTCACGCCCTAAAGTGCGCGCCGAACGTCCATGCTGGAAACGATCCATCCGGCTCAAGTACTGAGTAGGCGAACCAAAGTGGGGATACGGAGGACGTTCAGTTTGCAGCCACTTAAATTTTCAGTTTGCCCATGGAGTCCCTGAGCATGTCGATCCAGGTCGAAGACTATTTCGCGCGTGACACCTTCCAGAAGATGAAGGCGTTTGCCGACAAGCAGGAAACCCCGTTCGTACTCATCGATACCCAGATGATCAGCCAGGCCTATGACGACCTGCGCGCGGGCTTCGAGTTCGCCAAGGTGTACTACGCGGTCAAGGCCAACCCGGCCGTCGAAATCATCGACCTGCTCAAAGAGAAAGGTTCGAGCTTCGACATCGCCTCGATCTACGAGCTGGACAAGGTGCTGGGCCGCGGCGTGACTGCCGACCGCATCAGCTACGGCAACACCATCAAGAAGTCCAAGGACATCCGCTACTTCTACGAGAAAGGCGTGCGCCTGTATGCCACCGACTCGGAAGCCGACCTGCGCAACATCGCCAAGGCCGCCCCGGGCTCGAAAGTGTACGTGCGCATCCTCACCGAAGGCTCCACCACCGCCGACTGGCCGCTGTCGCGTAAATTCGGCTGCCAGACCGACATGGCCATGGACCTGCTGATCCTCGCCCGCGACCTGGGCCTGGTGCCTTACGGCATCTCCTTCCACGTGGGCTCGCAGCAGCGCGACATCAGCGTGTGGGATGCAGCCATCGCCAAGGTCAAGGTGATCTTCGAGCGCCTGAAGGAAGAAGACGGCATCGAACTGAAGCTGATCAACATGGGTGGCGGCTTCCCGGCCAACTACATCACCCGGACCAACAGCCTGGAAACCTACGCCGAAGAGATCATCCGCTTCCTGAAGGAAGACTTCGGTGACGACCTGCCGGAAATCATCCTCGAGCCGGGCCGTTCGCTGATTGCCAACGCCGGTATCCTGGTCAGCGAAGTGGTACTGGTCGCACGCAAGTCGCGCACCGCCGTCGAGCGCTGGATCTACACCGATGTGGGCAAGTTCTCCGGCCTGATCGAAACCATGGACGAGTCCATCAAGTTCCCGATCTGGACCGAGAAGAAAGGCGAGACCGAAGAAGTGGTTATCGCCGGCCCGACCTGCGACAGCGCCGACATCATGTACGAGCACTACAAGTATGGCCTGCCGCTGAACCTGGCCATCGGCGACCGCCTGTACTGGCTGTCGACCGGCGCCTACACCACCAGCTACAGCGCAGTGGAATTCAACGGCTTCCCGCCACTGAAAGCCTACTACCTGTAATGCACGACGGGGCCGCAAGGCCCCGTTTTCATGTGTGTGCTGTCAGTTCCGGCCTCTTCGCGGGTAAACCCGCTCCCACAGGTATTGCACAGGTTTCGGAATCTGTGAGGACCGTGTGGGAGCGGGTTTACCCGCGAAAGGGCCGGCACAGGCAACCTCAAGCTCCGCGCCGTTCGATCTCCTCGGCATACCGCCCCGCAAAGGCCATCAACACCGGCCCCGCACCCTGCAAGGTCACCAGTGCCGCGCGCAGGAAATTCATGTTCCCCTCGACCCGTGCTTTCTCCAGCCAAGGCGCGGCTTCCGCCACCTGCCCACGCTCGACCAGCACCAGCCCCAGGCTGAACATGCCACGAAAATCCCCCGCCTCGGCCGAACGCCGATACCAGCGCACCGCCCGAGCCGGGCTGGGCGCCGTGGCGATACCCTGCTCCAGGTAACGCCCATACAGGTTCATCGACTTGGCATGCCCCATGTGCGCGGCCTTCTCGTAACACACCAATGCCTGCGCCTGGTTGGCCGGCAGGCCACGCCCGGTGGCGAACAGGTTGCCCAGGTTGTAGAGCCCCCAGTCCAACCCGGCATCGGCTGCCTGGGCATAGTGGATGGCGGCTTGCGAAAGGTCTGCGCTGCCACCCCAGCCATGCTCCAGGCAACGCCCCAGCATGTTGTGCGCCATTGCGCTGCCGCCCTGGGCGGCAATGCCGAACCAGCGCCGGGCCACGCTGGCGTCCGCTTCGATGCCACGCCCGTCGAGGAGGATCTGCCCCAACAGCAATTGTGCCTCGACCGCGCCCTGCCCCGCCGCAGCCAGGATCGCCTGGGCGGCCTTGCCAGGGCTTTCTTCCAGCATGGCCTGCAAACCGGCCACATCCACCACTTCTTCACGCCGCAACTGATAGGACACGGCTCAGACCTCGGCCCAGCGGCGCAGCAGGTTGTGGTAGGTGCCGGTCAGCTGCAGCAGTGATGGGTGGTCCGGCACATCGGCAGTCAATTGCTGGATGGCATTGTCCATCTCGAACAGCAACGCCCGCTGGCTGTCCTCGCGTACCAGGCTCTGGGTCCAGAAGAACGCGGCGTAACGCTGGCCACGGGTCACCGGGTTGACCTTGTGCAGGCTGGTGCCGGGGTACAGCACCAGGTCACCGGCAGCCAGCTTGACCTGCTGCACGCCATAGGTGTCCTGGATCACCAGCTCGCCGCCGTCATAGCTGTCCGGATCGCTGAGGAACAGCGTCGAGGACAGGTCGGTACGCACCCGCTCCGGGCTGCCCTTGGGCTGGCGCAGGGCGTTGTCGATGTGGAAGCCGAAATTGCCGCCTTCGCGGTAGCAATTGATCAGCGGCGGGAACACCTTGTGCGGCAAGGCTGCAGACATGAAGCGCGGGTTTTGCCACAGGCGGTCAATCAACGCACTGCCGATTTCCTTGGCCAGCGGGTGCCCTTCGGCCAACTGCAGGTTGTGCTTGGCCTTGGCCGACTGGTAGCCGGCCGTGACCTTGCCGTCGGCCCAGTCGGCCTGCTCCAGCGCCTCGCGGATACGGGCCAGTTCATCGGCGTCGAACAGGCCGGGGATGTGAAGCAGCATGGCGGCACTACCGTTGGAAAATGTAAAGGCGTCAATGATATTGATTCCCTTTTGCGCTTCACAAGCCCCATTCGCCGCTTAAGACGTTTCAGCTTGATGAAACCGTAAAGGCAAATTGTAAAGATTGTAAATTCTTCACGAATGGTAACGACTCTCAATTGTGACTCACTATTGCTTACATTAAGATCCGCGGCCTTAACACCTTGGGGAAGGCCTTAGCAATGCGCCAGTACGTACCATCTGCAGTGAGCTCACCACGCCTGATCGTGTCTGCCATCGGCGTTGCCCTCAGCGCCTCGTCGGCCTACGCCGCCGACCCGGCCGCCAGCAGCGCGATCACCCTCGATGCCACCAGCGTCAACGGCAAGGCTGAACAGGCCAGCACCGATTACAAGGTCGACAAGGCCTCCTCGCAGAAGTACACCGCGCCGCTGGTAGACACCCCGCGCTCGATTACCGTGATCCCGCAGCAGGTCATCAAAGATACCAATGCCCTGAGCCTGCAGGATGCCCTGCGCACCGTGCCGGGCATCACCTTCGGTGCTGGCGAAGGCGGCAACCCGCAAGGCGACCGCCCGTTCATTCGCGGCTTCGACGCCCAGGGCGACACCTACCTGGACGGCGTGCGTGACACTGGTGCGCAAACCCGTGAAATCTTCGCCATCGAATCGGTGGAAGTGGCCAAGGGCCCGAATTCGGCCATCGGTGGCCGTGGTGCCGCTGGCGGTAGCATCAACCTGGTGAGCAAACGCGCGCACCTGGGCAACTCGCTGGATGGCGCCTGGACCTGGGGCAGCGATCAGACTCAGCGCTACACCTTCGATGGCAACTACCAGTTCAGCGACAGCGTTGCCGGCCGCCTGAACCTGATGACCCACGAAAGCAACGTCGCGGGCCGCGACAAGGTCAACTACGACCGTTGGGGTATCGCCCCGTCGCTGGCCTTCGGCCTGGGCACGCCGACCCGCGTCAACCTCGATTACTACCACCTGGAAAGCGACGACCTGCCGGATTCCGGCATCCCGTACACCATACCAACCGGTGGCAGCGCCGCACGCACCTCGGCACACCCGAGCAAGCCGTACGACGGCGGCGACAGCGACAACTTCTATGGCCTGACCGGTCGCGACTTCCGCAAGAGCCGTGTGGATATTGCCACCTTCGCCATCGAACACGACCTGACAGACTCGCTGACCATCAAGAACACCCTGCGCCATGGCAACAGCATGCAGGACTACATCCTGACCCAGCCTGACGACAGCAAGGGCAACGTCAACAACGGCAGCGTCTGGCGCCGTGCCAACACCCGCGTGGGCAACACCGCCACCACCACCAACCAGACCGATCTGTTCGGCGAGTTCTATCTGGGCGGCATGAAGAACAGCTTCTCGACCGGTATCGAGCTGAGCCGTGAAGAGAGCAAGCGTTCGAGCTACACCGTCGATACCGACACCGTCCCGGGCGGTGCTGCCAACACCAACTGCACCCCGGGCATGATCGGTGCCAACAGCGGTTACAACTGCACCTCGCTGAGCAACCCGAACCCGGATGATCCGTGGAACGGCAGCATCGCACGCAACTACGCAGGCACCGACACCAAAAGCAACACCCGTGCAATCTACGTGTTCGACACCCTCGAGCTGACGCCCGAGTGGCTGCTGAACATGGGCCTGCGTTACGACCACTTCGATACCCAGTACCGCACCTACGACGCCACCGGCGCCACCGTAGTCAACAGCAAGGGGGGGGTTTCCAAAGGCAAGGATACGAGCGAGTTCGTCACCGGCCAACTGGGCCTGGTGTGGAAGCCGACCGAGAATGGCAGCATCTATGTTTCCTACGCCACCTCGGCAACGCCACCCGGTGCGATGCTGGGCGAAGGCACGGAAGGCAACCCGCTGGGCAACACCACCGACCGCGCCGGCAACTTGCTGAGCAGCGACCTGGAGCCGGAAGAAACCACCAACTACGAAATTGGTACCAAGTGGGACCTGCTCGACCAGCGCCTGTCCCTGGCCGCCGCACTGTTCCGCACTGAGAAGGAAAACGCCCGTGTCCAGGTGGACACCACCACCTACGAAAACGTCGGCGAAACCCGCGTGCAAGGCATCGAGCTGTCGGCCAGCGGCAAGATTACCGACAAGTGGCAGGTATTCGCCGGCTACACCTACATGGAAGCACGCCAGATCGACGGCGGCGCGGTGAACAAGGCCAACGACGGCAACCAGCTGCCAAACACGCCGAACAACAGCGCCAGCCTGTGGACCACCTATTCCATCACGCCGAAGCTGACCGTTGGTGGCGGTGCGTTCTACGTGGATGACGTGTACGGCAGCGTGGCCAACACTACCATGGTCGACAGCTACGTACGCTACGACGCCATGGCCGCCTACAAGCTGACCAAGAACGTCGACCTGCAGCTGAACGTGCAGAACCTGACCAATGAGGTGTACTACGACAAGGCCTTCTCCACCCACTTCGCCAACCAGGCGGCCGGGCGGACGGCATTGCTGACCACCAGCGTGCACTTCTGATTTCAGGACGGGGCTGATCTTTTGAGAGGGCTACGCCTGTGCCGGCCCTTTCGCGGGTGAACCCGCTCCCACAGGTACTCCACTGGCTTCAGGTCCAGTGATATCTCTGTGGGAGCGGGTTCACCCGCGAAGAGGCCGGTACAGACAACACAAGCCTGACTGACTAGCCCACCCCGCCCCGTTCATTCCCGTGAGCGGGGCGTTTGCGTATCAAGGCATAATGCACGCCGCGCGGCATGCGGCATGCGGCATGCGGCATAAACAAGGTGATCATGTGGTGAAGAAGACGCTGTTCCAATTGCACTGGTTCTTTGGCATCACCGCTGGCCTGGTGCTGGCCTTGATGGGCATCACCGGGGCCTTGTACTCGTTTCAGGAAGAACTGCTGCGCGCGTTCAATGCCGATGTGCTCAAGATAGAAGTGCGAGCCGAAGGCGTGTTGCCGCCGGCCGAGCTGGTACGTCGGGTCGAGGCCCAGCAACACGACAAGGTGGCGATGCTGTGGGTCGATGTGCGCGAAGGCAACGCCGCACGGGTCGCCTTCACCCCGCCACCAGGCGAGCGCCGCGGCCCGCTGCGCTATGCCGACCCGTACACCGGCGAACTCAAGGGAGAAGTGGCCGGGCAAGGCTTCTTCAACCTCATGCTCAACCTGCACCGCTTCCTCGCCATGGGCGACAGCGGCCGGCAGATCACCGGTGCCTGCACCCTGATGCTGGTGTTCTTCTGCCTCTCCGGCCTGTACCTGCGCTGGCCGCGCAAGGCGCTGGACTGGCGCACCTGGCTGACCTTCGACTGGGCCAAGAAAGGCCGCGCCTTCAACTGGGACCTGCACGCGGTGGCCGGCACCTGGTGCCTGATGTTCTACCTGCTGTTCGCCCTGACCGGGCTGTTCTGGTCCTACGAGTGGTACCGCGACGGCCTGAACAAGCTGCTGGCCGACGCGCCGGCCGCCGGCCAACAGCAAAAGCACGGCGAAGGCCGTGGCCGCCACGGGCCACAGAAAATCGACAAGAACGCCCCGCCGCTGGTGGTCGACTACGACGCGATCTGGGCCAACCTCAAGGATGCCGCCGGCCCGGGCCTGGCCATGTACAACCTGCGCCTGCCACCGGTAGGCGGCCGGCCAGCCAACCTGTTCTACCTGCTGGACAACGCCGACCACCCGCGTGCCTTCAATACCTTGGTGCTGGACCCGGCCAGCGGCCAGGTGAAAAAACATGACCGCTACACCGACAAATCCTTCAAGGCCCAGTTGCTGCAGAGCGTCTACGCCCTGCACGTGGGCGAATACTTCGGCCTGCCGGGGCGCATCATCGTCACCATCGCCAGCCTGACCATGCCGCTGTTCTTCGTCACCGGCTGGCTGCTGTACCTCGACCGCCGGCGCAAGAAGCGCCAGGTACGCGCGGCCCGTGGCAACGTCACCAGCAACACTGCCAGCGGCGACAGCTGGCTGATCGGCTTTGCCAGCCAGAGCGGGCTTGCCGAACAACTGGCCTGGCAGAGCGCCGGGCAGCTTCAGGCCGCCGGCCTGCCAGTGCAGGTACGCGCCCTGGCCGAACTGGGTGAAAGCGACCTGCGCCAGGCCCGCCGTGCGCTGTTCGTGGTCAGCACCTTCGGCGACGGCGAAGCCCCCGACAGCGCCCGCGCCTTCGAGCGCAAGGTGCTCGGCCAGCCTTGGGCGCTGGACAACCTCAGCTATGCCCTGCTCGCCCTCGGTGACCGCCAGTATCCGCACTTCTGCGGCTTCGCCCGCCGCCTGCAGGCATGGCTGGGTGAACGCGGTGCCAGCAGTGCGTTCAGCCCGGTGGAAGTGGACAACGCCGACCAGGCCGCGCTGCAGCAGTGGCAGCAGGAACTGGCGCAACTGACCGGTGCCCAGCCGGTGACCGCCTGGCAGCCGCCGGGTTTCGGCAACTGGTCGCTGGTGCACCGTGAACTGCTCAACCCGGGCAGCCAGGGCCAGCCGGTGTACCTGTTGGGCCTGCGACCGGAACAGCCCGCCAGCTGGGAAGCCGGCGACCTGGTGGAGATCCTGCCGCTCAATGGCCAGCCGAGGATCGACACCTTCCTCGATGGCATGGCGCTGGACGCCGGGGCCAAGGTGCAAGTGAATGGCCTGGGCGAAACCCTCGCCCAGGCCCTGGCCGGCCGCCAGTTGCCGACCCGGCGCGATCACCTGGTCGGCTTGCAGCCGCAAGCACTGGTCGATGCACTGGTGCCGATCGGCAGCCGCGAGTACTCGATCGCCTCGATCGCCAGCGATGGCGTGCTGGAGCTGATCGTGCGCCAGGAGCGCCATGCCGATGGCAGCCTGGGCCTGGGTTCCGGCTGGCTGACCGAGTACCTGCCGTTGAATGGCATGCTGAGCCTGCGCTTGCGGCGCAACAGCAGCTTTCACCTGCCGCAAAGCGCTGCGCCAATGGTACTGATCGGCAACGGTACCGGCCTGGCCGGCCTGCGCAGCCTGCTCCGCGCGCGGGTGAATACTGGTGAGCAGCGCAACTGGCTGCTGTTCGGCGAGCGTAACCGGGCGCATGACCTGCTATGTGGCAGCGAGCTGCAAGGCTGGCTGGACAGCGGTGACCTGGCACGTCTGGACCTGGCGTTTTCGCGGGACCAGGCCGAGAAGGTGTATGTGCAGGATGTGTTGCTGCAGCAGGCTGAAGAGTTCAAGCGCTGGGTGGCGGAAGGCGCCTGTGTGTATGTCTGCGGCAGCCTGCAAGGGATGGCGGCAGGGGTGGACGCGGCGCTCAACGGTGTCCTCGGTGAAGCGCTAGTGCAGCAGCTGATCGAGGATGGGCGGTATCGGCGGGATGTGTACTGATTCATAGTTGATGCAGGCCCGCACCGGCCTCATCGCGGGTAAACCCGCTCCCACAGGTATTGCACAGGTTTCGGAATCTGTGAGGACCTTGTGGGAGCGGGTTTACCCGCGAATAGGCCGGTACTGGCTATCAGTGCAGCTCGAAGGTGTCAGCATCCAGGTTGGCCGGGAACTTGGCCCGGTAGGCCGCAAGCTCCGCCGCGCTCAACACCGCGGTGAACACCCCATCGGCCTCCCCGGCACTGAGCAGGCTCTCACCCTGGAAGTCCAGCACCTGGCTGTCGCCGGAGTAGGCAAAGCCCTTGCCGTCGGTGCCCACCCGGTTCACCGCCGCCACATAGCACAGATTCTCGATACCCCGCGCCGGCAACAGGCGGTTCCAGTGCTGGCGGCGCGCAGCCGGCCAGTTGGCGGTGTACAGCAACAGGTCGGTGTCCTGGGCATCGCGGCTCCACACCGGGAAGCGCAGGTCGTAGCAGATCAACGGGCGAATCCGCCAGCCCTTGAGCTCGAACTGCACCTGGCGCTCGCCAGGGGTGTAATGCTTGTGCTCACCGGCCATGCGGAACAGGTGGCGCTTGTCGTAATGCAGGATCTCGCCATCCGGCCGCGCCCACAGCAGGCGGTTGCGGTGGCTGCCATCAGCGGCCTGGATGATCACGCTGCCGGTAATCACCGTGTCGTACTTCTTCGCCTGGGCCTTCAGCCATTTGTAGGTCGGGCCATTCTCCGGCTCGCACAGGCTTTCCGATTGCATAGAGAAACCGGTAGTGAACATTTCCGGCAGGATCACCAGGTCCACTTCGCCCACCTGCTCCAGCAGCACCTCGAAGTGCGCATAGTTGGCCTCGCGGTCGTGCCAGGCCAGGGTGGTCTGCACCAGGGCGACTTTCAGGTTCGGCAGTGTGCTCAGATCGCGCATAGTCTTTCCGCTGCCTGACGCAGCGTCTCCTCTCGTTTGGCAAAGCACAGGCGGACCAGGCGTTGCTCGGGGATGGGCTGCTGGTAGAACACCGACACCGGAATGGTCGCCACGCCGTGCTCACGGGTCAGCCACAGCGACATGTCTACATCGTTCAGGTCCGGGCGGATCTGCGAATAGTCCACCAGCTGGAAATAGGTACCCGCCGTACGGGTGAAACGGAACCGCGAGCCTTCCAGCAAGCCGCAGAACAAGTCTCGCTTGGCCTGGTAGAAGGCCGGCAGTTCATCGATATGCTCGGGGTGCTCGGCCATGAAATCGGCCAGGGCGCACTGCAGCGGGGTCACCCCGCAGAAGTTGACGTACTGGTGCACCTTTCGCAGCTCGGCGCTCAGCGTCGGCGGGGCGATCACGTAGCCGGTCTTCCAGCCCGTGACGTGATAAGTCTTGCCGAACGAGCTGACCACGAAGGCACGCGGGTACAGTTGCTCGTGGGCCAGCACGCTGGCATGACGCACACCGTCGTAGACCAGGTGTTCGTACACTTCATCGCTGACCAGGTAGATATCGCGGTCAGCGATCAGCCGCGCCAACTGGTCGAGGTCATCGCGGGTAATCAGCGCACCGCTGGGGTTGTGCGGCGAATTGAGGATGACCATGCGCGTGCGCGGGCTGAGTGCATCGCTGAACTTCTGCCAGTCGATGCGGAAATCGCCGTCGCTCAGCTGTACATGCACGCAGCGCCCACCGGCCAGTTCCACGGACGGCTCGTAGCTGTCATAGCAAGGGTCGAAGACAATCACTTCGTCGCCAGCATGCACCACCGCCTGGATGGCGCAGAAGATCGCCTCGGTGGCGCCAGGGGTGATGGTCACTTCCTGGTCGGCATCCACCTGCGCGCCATACAGCCGCGCGACCTTGGCCGCGACCTGCTGGCGCAGGGCCGGCAGGCCGGTCATCGGCGAATACTGGTTATGCCCGGCGGCCACATGCCGGCCGACTGCATCGAGCAGCGCCTGCGGGCCATTGAAGTCGGGGAAACCTTGCGACAGGTTGAGCGCGCCCGTCTGCACGGCGAGCTGGGACATGGTGGTGAAGATGGTCGTGCCGACATTCGGCAGTTTGCTGCGGATCATGGAGCCCTCTTTCCTGGGGGGTATCCGGCACGGGGTGGAGTCCGAGCATAGCGGATCGAGCGGTCAGGAAAAAGCAGAGTGCTCCAATGACAACTGGTTTCGGCGCCAGCACAGGTGGGACAGGGCTCCCCACATCAGGGTTACGGGTCTAATTGAGTATCCACTTCAAAGCAATTTTCCTCGCAATATGTATACTTCATTTTGAAGCTCCGCTATCTGTAGATCGTATGGACGATTGTGAATTTCCCTTCTCCGTTCAAGACTATGTAAATCAGCATCCGAAAGGTCATAATCAAATTTACTACCATTCATTCGTCTACCCTTCAAGACCGCAATATGCTTCTCGCGACCCGCGATTTCACCATAAATCGGCGCATTATGGTTACCCCGAGTGATGTAGTCCTCATGAGCGCGTAAATGGCGACCCTGCAACATCTTCATATTACTCGTAAATGTTTCCGCTGCCTCACTAAAATTAGCCGCCCTTAGCCCGAGTTTATACTTACGGTCAAGTACACGAAATGCGGTGCTCCCTTCCTTCGCCCCAATACTTTCCAGCTTGGCCCCCAGCTCCTTAACTCCCTTCATGTGGTTTTCAATGGTCCTGGCAATACGGTTCGGATGTACAGATTCATCAAAATCGATCAAAGGAAAACTGTTCATCGATTTGGTAGAGCGCGAGACATCTTTAAACACGTTTTTCATCTTGAAATAGGATCTGCGAGAAAATAGCCCCCACGGAGCATGCCCGCTAGGATCAACATAATTGACAGGGTCCCCATTGCAATACCCATATGCGTTCATTACCCTGAAAGGTGCAAAACTGTCCGGGGAGTTAAATCTCATACCGTTAAATAATCTGTAGCCATTCCCCAGCATATACCCTTGAAGCAAGTCATCATAATACTCACCATTGAACCCTAGCGAGGAGCGCCCCGAAGAAAGGGAGGAACAATGGCCATAAGCGGTATAATCAAACGTCTCCCGACCACTCTCATGCGCCACGCCAACTACAGAGCCAGAGTTATCAACCGATAATAGGGCAATGCTATCTACAGCACTGTTCCTCGACTCGGCCAATAATTGCCCTCCGACCCGAAAAACAGTACCACTACCTTGATCACGAAGGATCGCATGCACATTACGACCACAATAAAACAGCCTCAAAGCTTTACGCTGAAGTTCCATACTTAGCCCCTGATTGACAGACAACTTAACCCAAGTCTTTCAAAGACTACAGCAACGGACAACTAGCATTTTTACCAGGCAGGGTCAGCAGCCCCTGCTTATGGGCGTGATGAGACAATAGAAGAAGAGCTCGAGCATAGCGAATCGAGCTGTCAGGGGAGGATTGAAGATGGTGGAAGTTATACTGGTTCAAGGGCCTCTTCGCGGGTAAACCCGCTCCCACAGGTACTCACAGAATTCGAAAACTGTGGGGACCTGTGGGAGCGGGTTTACCCGCGAAGAAGTCGACGCGGAATCAGCGCTTGTCGCGACGCTTCTTCTCGGCCTTCTTGTGGTGCGACATCAGGCGACGCTTCTTGTTGACCTGGCGATCGGTGAGGGTGTTCTTCTTGCCCTCGTACGGGTTCTCACCGCCCTTGTACTCGATGCGGATCGGCGTACCGACCAGTTTCAGCACGCGGCGGTAGGTGTTCTCCAGGTAACGCGAGTACGACTTGGGAATCTTGTCGGTCTGGTTGCCGTGGATCACGATCAGCGGCGGGTTGGCACCGCCGAGGTGGGCATAGCGCAGCTTGATGCGGCGGCCGTTGACCAGTGGTGGCTGGTGCTCGCTCACGGCATCTTCGAGGATTTGCGTCAGGCGGCTGGTCGGCCAGCGGGTTACCGCCGACTTGAACGCGGCCTGCACCGACTTGTACAGGTTGCCCACGCCAGTGCCATGCAGGGCGGAGATGAAGTGGATGTCGGCGAAGTCGACGAAGAACAACCGGCGCTCCAGCTCGGTCTTCACGTAGTCGCGCTCGCCCGGCTGCATGCCATCCCACTTGTTCAGGGCGATGACGATGGCACGGCCAGCTTCCAGGGCGAAGCCCAGCAGGTTCAGGTCGTGGTCCACCACGCCTTCGCGGGCGTCCATGACGAAGATTACCACGTTGGCGTCCTTGATCGCCTGCAGCGTCTTCACCACCGAGAACTTCTCGACTTCCTCGTGGATCTTGCCGCGTTTGCGCACGCCAGCGGTGTCGATGAAGGTGTACTTCTCGTCATCGCGCTCGAACGGAATGTAGATACTGTCGCGGGTGGTACCCGGCTGGTCGTACACCACCACGCGCTCTTCGCCGAGCATGCGGTTGACCAGCGTCGACTTGCCGACGTTGGGGCGGCCGATGATGGCGATCTTGATGCCATCCTTCTCGCTCGGGCCCGGGATACGCACCGCTTCTTCGCCTTCGGCGACTTCGGCGTCCAGCGCTTCCTCGACTTGGTCACGCGGGATGTGGCCAAGCACGGCTTCCATCAGCGCGTTGATGCCACGGCCCTGGGAGCCGGCCACCGGAATGGCGTTGCCCATGCCCAGCGGCGAGAACTCGGCGCGGGCGACGTCGGCATCGATGTTGTCGATCTTGTTGGCAACCAGGATCGCTTCCTTGTTCCGCTTGCGCAGGTGTTCGGCGATCATCTGGTCGGCAGCGGTCATGCCGGCACGGGCATCGACCAGGAACAGCACATAGTCGGCTTCTTCGATGGCCATGAGCGACTGCTCGGCCATTTTCTCGTCCATGCCCACTTCGTCACCGGTGATACCGCCGGTGTCGATCAGGATGAAGGAACGACCCTGCCAGCTGGCATCACCGTACTGGCGGTCACGGGTCAGGCCCGACAGGTCACCGACGATGGCATCGCGGGTCTTGGTCAGGCGGTTGAACATGGTGGATTTGCCGACGTTCGGGCGGCCCACCAGGGCGATTACGGGAACCATTCGGCTCTCCACTCTTGAATTCTTGAAAATGCAAAGGCCGCTGCAAGGCAGCGGCCGGAGTTCGGGCGGCGTGTCCTGCGCCGCGGCTTGAAGCCCGCCAAGGCTTCAAGCATAGCTTCAGCGGATGGTCAGTGCCTCGAGCTTACCGCTGTTGCCGAAGACGTAGATGGTGTCGCCGACCACAAGTGGGCGGGCACGCAGGCCATCACTGTCGATACGCTCACGGCCGACGAAGCGGCCATCGACCTGGCTCAGCAGGTGCAGGTAACCCTCGAAGTCACCCACCGCCACGTAGCTGGAGAACACCTCAGGTGCAGTCAGCTGGCGGCGAGCCATGGTGTCGTTGGTCCACAGGGCGCTGGACGAGCGCTCGTCGACGCTTTCGACAGTACCCGAAGCTTCGCTGACGTAGACGTTGCCGAAGCCTTGGGCGACACCCACATAGCTGGAGGCATCGCGCTGCCACAGCACACGGCCGCTTTCCAGGTCCAGGCCCGCGACGCGGCCCTGGTAGGTACTGACGTACAGGGTACCACCCGACAGCAGAAGACCGCCGTCGATATCGACCACACGGTCCAGCTCGGAACGGCCCTGCGGAATCGCCACACGGCTTTCCCACACCGGCACGCCGTTGTTGATGTCCACCGCCACCACCTTACCGGTGGACAGGCCGGCGACGGCCAGGCGATTGGTGGCGATCGGTGCGCCGGTACCACGCAGGGTCAGCACGGCCGGGGTGTTTTCGTAGATCCAGCGGCGGTCGCCAGTGGCGGCATCCAGGCCGATCAGGCGGTCGTCCTGGGTCTGCACCACCACCACGTCACCGTTGTTGGCAGGCGGGGCCAGCACTTCGCTGGTCACGCGGGAGCGCCAGCGCTCCTCACCAGTGCTGGAGTCCAGCGCGATGACTTCACCCTTGAGGGTGCCGATCATGACCAGGCCGTAGCCCACGCCGACAGCGCCGGATACCGGCAGCTCGAGGTCCTTCTTCCACACCACGTCGCCGTTGATGCGGTCGAGTGCGAAGACTTCGCCGTTGACGTCGGAAGCATAGATACGGTCGTTTTCGATGGCCGGCACCAGGGTGTTGTAGGTCTCGCCCTGGCCATCACCGATCGAACGGCTCCACTGCTTCTTCAGCACCACTTCCTCGGTGAACTTGGTCAGCTCGGCCGGGGGCAGTTCCTTCTTGCTGTTGCTGCTGCAACCCGCGGCCAGTACGGCCAGGGTCAGCACTGCTGCATGTTTCCAACCGATCACTTACGCGTCCCCTTTGGCCAAGTCATCCAGCTTCAATTGCAGGCCACCGACCGCCGCCTCATCGGACAGCGCAGCCTTGGCTTTCTCGTAAGCGCTGTGCGCGTCGTCGGCGCGGCCCAGCTGCACCAGCAGGTCACCTTTCAACTCTTCGCGGCTGGCCAGGAAGGCCTTGTCGGCATCGCCGTCAAGCAGCTTGAGGGCGTCCTCGGCCTTGTTCTGGGCGGCCAGCACACGAGCCAGGCGCTGACGCGAAATTTCGCCCAGGGTGGCATCAGCCGGCTTGTCCAGCACGCTCTTCAGCTCGGCAGCAGCGTCGTCGAGCTTGCCGCTCTCGACCGCGACCTTGGCCACGAACAGGCTGCCGTACTGGGCGTAGGCGGTACCGCCGAACTCGCTCTTGAGCTTGCCGGCCAGTTCCGCGACCTTGGTCGCGTCAGGCTGGCCGGTCGGCGTCAGGCTGGTTTCCAGCAAGGCCTGGTACAGCTGCGAGGCACCTTGCGACTGATTGTTCTGGTACTTGTGCCAGGTATTCCAGCCCAACACCACCACGCCAGCCAGCAGGGCACCGGTCAGCAGCGGCTTGCCGTTGCGGTTCCACCAGTCCTTGACCCCTGCCAGTTCATCATCGGTACTCGACACCCCAATACTCCTTTTCGCCTATTCGCTTGTTGAACCGCGTTACGCCTGCGCGATCGCGGTTTCCAGGTGCTCTGCCAGAGCATCCCAGGCAATGTTCTGTTGTTCGCCCTGACCACGCAGGGGCTTGAAGCCGATTTCTTGCTTGGCCAGCTCGTCGTCACCGAGGATCAGTGCGAACAGCGCGCCGCTCTTGTCGGCTTTCTTGAACTGGCTCTTGAAGCTGCCACCACCGGCGTTGACTGCCAGGCGCAGGCCCGGCAAACGGTCGCGCAGGCCTTCGGACAGGCGCAGGCCGGCCAGCTCCGCCTGTTCGCCAAAGGCGCACAGGTAGACGTCGATCTGGCGGCTGATGGACTCGGGCACCTTGCCCAGGGTTTCCAGCAGCAGGATCAGGCGCTCGATGCCCATGGCGAAACCGACACCAGGGGTCGGCTTGCCGCCCATCTGTTCGACCAGGCCATCGTAACGGCCGCCGGCGCAGACGGTGCCCTGGGCGCCGAGCTTGTCGGTGACCCACTCGAACACGGTCTTGCTGTAGTAGTCCAGGCCGCGCACCAGCTTGGTGTTGATCACGAACGGGATGCCGGCAGCATCCAGACGGGCCTTGAGGCCCTCGAAGTGCACGCGCGACTCTTCGTCCAGGTAGTCTTCCAGCTTCGGCGCACCGACCAGCACCGCCTGGGTGTTCTGGTCCTTGCTGTCGAGGATGCGCAGCGGGTTGCTCTTCAGGCGGCGCTGGCTGTCTTCGTCCAGTTGCTCCAGGCGCGCCGAGAGGAACTCGACCAGCGCGTCACGGTAGCGTGCACGGGCTTCGCTGGTGCCCAGGCTGTTGAGCTCCAGCTTGACCGCATCCTGGATGCCCAGCAGGCCCCACAGGCGCCAGGTCAGCATGATCAGCTCGGCGTCGATGTCCGGGCCGTCCAGGTTGAACACTTCCACGCCGATCTGGTGGAACTGGCGGTAGCGGCCCTTTTGCGGGCGCTCGTGACGGAACATCTGGCCGATGTACCACAGTTTCTGCACCTGACCGTTACCGGTGATGCCATGTTCGAGCACGGCACGCACGCAGGCAGCGGTGCCTTCGGGGCGCAGGGTCAGCGAATCGCCGTTGCGGTCCTCGAAGGTGTACATCTCTTTTTCGACGATGTCGGTCACTTCACCGATGGAGCGCTTGAACAGCTCGGTGAACTCGACGATCGGCGTGCGGATCTGGCTGTACCCGTAGGTGTCCAGCAGGCCGGCCACGGTGCCTTCGAAGTAGCGCCACAGCGGCGACTGTTCTGGCAGGATGTCGTTCATGCCACGGATGGCTTGCAGCGATTTGCTCACGAAAAGTCCTTACGAATTCTGTGTGTCAGCCACGGACGATCAGCGCCGCGTCGGCTTCGGCCTTTTCGGCCGCTTTCTGGCGGATGAGCTTTTCCAGCTCGTCGACCAGGTTGTCGTTGGTCAGTTTCTGTGCCGGCTTGCCATCGATGTAAATCAGGTTCGGCGTACCGCCAGTCAGGCCGACATGCGCTTCCTTGGCTTCACCCGGGCCGTTGACCACGCAACCGATCACCGCCACGTCCAGCGGCACCAGCAGGTCTTCCAGGCGCCCTTCCAGCTCGTTCATGGTCTTGACCACATCGAAGTTCTGCCGCGAGCAGCTCGGGCAGGCGATGAAGTTGATGCCGCGCGAGCGCAGGTGCAACGACTTGAGGATGTCGTAGCCGACTTTCACTTCTTCGACCGGGTCGGCCGCCAGCGAGATACGAATGGTATCGCCAATGCCTTCGGCCAGCAGCATACCGAGGCCGACCGCGGATTTCACCGTCCCCGAACGCAAGCCACCGGCTTCGGTGATGCCCAGGTGCAGCGGCTGCACGATCTGCTTGGCCAGCAGTCGGTAGGCTTCGACGGCCATGAACACATCGGAGGCTTTGACGCTGACCTTGAAGTCCTGGAAGTCCAGGCGGTCGAGGTGCTCGACGTGGCGCAGGGCCGACTCGACCAGCGCCGCCGGGGTCGGTTCGCCGTACTTCTTCTGCAGGTCCTTTTCCAGGGAGCCGGCATTGACGCCGATACGGATCGGGATGCCGCGGTCGCGGGCGGCATCGACCACCGCGCGCACACGGTCTTCACGGCCGATATTGCCCGGGTTGATACGCAGGCAGTCGACGCCCAGTTCGGCCACGCGCAGGGCGATCTTGTAGTCGAAGTGGATGTCGGCAACCAGCGGCACGCTGACCTGTTGCTTGATGCGGCCGAACGCCTCGGCGGCGTCCATGTCCGGTACCGAGACGCGCACGATGTCCACGCCGGCATCGACCAGGCGCTGGATTTGCGCCACGGTGGCGGCCACATCGTTGGTGTCGGTGTTGGTCATGCTCTGCACCGCGATGGGGGCATCACCACCCACCGGCACATTGCCGACCCAGATTTTGCGGGATTCGCGACGTTTGATCGGAGATTCGCCGTGCATGATTACTGTCCCAACTTCAGGCGAGCGGTCTCGCCACTGGTGAACGGGGCAACATCGACGGCCTGGCCGTTGTAGCTGACCTGGGCGCCACGGGCAAAGCCCAGGCGTACCGAGAACGGCGGCGTGCCGGTCAGCTCGAGGTTGTCCCCCTTGCGCTTGATGGCGCTGAACAGCACCTTGCCGTTGCCGTCGGTGACCTGGGTCCAGCAATCGGCGACGAACTGGATGGCGACCTTGGCGCTGCCAGCCGGCACTGCGACCGGAGCGGCAGGCTCGGTGGCGGCCACGGTCGCTACGGGCGTAGCAGGTGCAACCGCCGCCGGGGCCGGGGCCGGGGCAACCGGTGCTACCGGCGCAGGCGTGGCAGCAGGGGCGCTGGCGACCGGTGACACAGGCGCCTGCTGGGCCGGTGCCGGCACCGCGGCAGCGGTAGCGGCAGGTGCCGGGCTAGCCGGTGCCGGTGCCGGTTCGGTGGCGGCAGGCTGCTCGGCAGCGCCCTGCTCCAGTGGCAGCGGCGCGCTCTCGGGCTGCTGCCCAGCGGAAACAGCCTGGTCTTCAGGCTCATCGAGCGGGTGAATCTGGGTGGTACCGTCGGCGCTTTCGACTTCGACATGCTCCAGGGCGATCTTGGCCAGGTCCTTGCCACGCAGGCTGCCTTGATCCTGCCACCAGACGAAGCCGCCGCCGACCACCGCCACCAGCAGCAGCAGGCTGACGCCACGCAGGATATTGTGCGACAGGCGCACCGGCTCTTCGATACGGCCCAGCGAGTGCACGTCGCTGCCTTTGGCGTGGGTGCCGGTGTAACGGTCGAATGCGTCCACCAGGGCAGCCTGGTCCAGGTCCATCAGCTTGGCATAGGCGCGGATATAACCACGGGCGAAGGTATGCCCCGGCAGCTTGTCGAAGGCGCCGGTTTCCACGTGGTTCAACGAACTGACAGTGAGGTTGAGCTTGCGGGCCACCTCGGCTTGTGACCAGTCCCGGTTCTCACGGGCCTGACGCAAAAGCTCACCGGGGTTCTGGCCAGGCGCTACTGCTACTTCGGGATGCGCGGCTTTCATCGTTGCTCCGACAGGTATTGCTGATATTCCGGCGTACCGGGATAAAGTCGTTGTAATTGCTGGCCCAGCTCGGCCAGTGTGCCCTGCTCGTCGAATACCCTGGCAAGGCGACTGCCCAGCAGCAGGCTACGGGCATCGTGGTCGCTCAACTGGCTGAAACGATCGTAGTAGTCCCGGGCCGGCACATAATGCCTGTTTTCGTAGGACAACTCAGCCATTTCCAGCAACGCTTTCGGTTGCCGCTGGTTGAGTTGCAAAGCTTTCAGCAGATACGCGTGCGCCTGGTCGCGGCGCTCGAGCTTCAGGGCGGTCAGGCCCAGGTTCTCGTACACGCGTGAACGCTCAGGATACAGGGTATCGGCGCTGGCCAGGCGAAACATCTGCTCGGCCTCGGCAAATCGCCCCTGAGCATAAAGGAAACTGCCGTAATTGTTGCGAATTCGCGTGTCGTCCGTGCGTGCCTGCAGCGCCTTGCGAAAGTGCGCTTCGGCCAGCGCAGGCTCGCCTTCGGCCTGGAAGACCAGCGCCAGGGCGGCGTGGGCGTCGGCATCACCGCTATCCAGGGCCAGGGCCTTGCCCAGCGGCGCCTTGGCCTGCTCGGTCAACCCCTGTTGCAAATAACCCAGCCCAAGCTGCACGTAGGCCCGCCCCGCCTCTGCCCTGCCCTGGCGGCTGGCCAGGGGGTCGCTCGCGCCGCCCGACACGCAGCCGGCCAGCAGCGAAAGCGCAAGGATCGACAGCGCGGCGCGCAGGCTCATGGGCAAGGTCCCGGTCAGTGGCTGGCGGGGCTGTCTTGCAGCTCGGCGTCCGCGGACAGCTGGCGCACAGCGATGTAGCGCTCGCTGCGGCGGGTGCGGTCGTTGACCTGGCCGACCAGCTGGCCACAGGCAGCGTCGATGTCCTCACCACGGGTGGTACGGGTGGTAACGTTGAAGCCACCGTGGTGCAACAGGTCCTGGAAGCGGCGGATGGCGTTGTTGCTCGGCCGCTCGTAGCCGGAGTGCGGGAACGGGTTGAACGGGATCAGGTTGATCTTGCATGGCACGTCGCGCAGCAGCTCGATCATTTGCGCAGCATGCTCAGGCTGGTCGTTGACGTCCTTGAGCAGGGTGTACTCGATGGTCAGCACGCGCTTGCCACCCAGGGTGGACATGTAGCCCATGCAAGATTCCAGCAGCATCTTCAGCGGGTACTTCTTGTTGATCGGTACCAGCTTGTTGCGCAGCTCGTCGTTCGGTGCGTGCAGCGACAGGGCCAGCGACACGTCGATGTGCTTGGCCAGTTCGTCGATCATTGGCACCACGCCCGAGGTGGACAGAGTGACGCGACGCTTGGAAATGCCATAGCCCAGATCTTCCATCATGATCTTCATGGCGGCGATGACATTGTCGAAATTCAGCAGGGGTTCGCCCATGCCCATCATGACCACGTTGGTGATAGCGCGGTCGATCTTGGCCGGAACGGTCCCGAAGGATTTGTTGGCAAGCCACACCTGGCCGATCACTTCGGCGGCAGTGAGGTTGCTGTTGAAGCCTTGCTTGCCGGTGGAGCAGAAACTGCAGTCCAGAGCACAGCCGGCTTGCGACGACACGCACAGGGTGCCGCGATCGTCGGTGGGAATGTAGACGGTTTCGACGCAGCTGCCGGAGGCAACGCGGACCACCCACTTGCGGGTACCGTCGGCGGAAATGTCTTCACTGACCACTTCCGGGCCCCGAATCTCGGCAACGGCCTCGAGCTTTTCGCGCAAGGCCTTGCCGACATTGGTCATGGCGGCGAAATCGTCGACGCCAAAGTGGTGAATCCATTTCATGACCTGACCGGCACGAAAACGCTTCTCTCCGATCGACTCGAAGAATTTTTCCATTTCCTGCAGGGTCAGGCCCAACAGGTTGATCTTGCCAGTCATGTCACTCATGGAATCACCCAAGACCTGCTTCGCTTAGCGAATGCGGTCGCACAGCTCGGTAGCGGAGAAGAAGTAAGCGATTTCGCGGGCAGCCGAAGCTTCCGAGTCGGAACCGTGAACAGCGTTTTCGTCGATGGAAACGGCGAAGTCAGCACGGATGGTGCCGGCAGCAGCTTCTTTAGGGTTGGTGGCACCCATCAGCTCGCGGTTGGCCAGAACGGCGTTTTCGCCTTCCAGAACCTGAACGATGACCGGGCCGGAAGTCATGAAGGCAACCAGGTCAGCGAAGAAGCCGCGCTCTTTGTGCTCGGCGTAGAAGCCTTCGGCTTCGGCTTTGGACAGTTGCTTCATTTTCGAAGCGACTACGCGCAGGCCGGCTTTCTCGAAACGAGTGGTGATCTCGCCGATGACGTTCTTGGCAACGGCGTCAGGCTTGATGATGGAGAAAGTACGTTGAACAGCCATGGAAAACTCCAGAAATATGAGTGTTGCGAAAAATTAAACCCGCGAATTATACGCGGGTTCCAGGGGATTGCCTAACCTGCAGGACGCGTTCAGTCGGCTTCTTCGATCCAGGCCGCCTGGATGGCCTCGAGCACTTTCTCACCGCCGCGTGACGGATCGTCGCTGAATTCTGGCAAGGCCAGCACCCAACGGTGCAGATCGACGAAATTCACATAACGAGGATCGACTTCCGGCTTGCTTTCTGCAAGCTGAATGGCGATCTCAAGTACATCAATCCATTTCAGGCTCATGGGGCAAACCTCAGTGCGGCGCTTCGGCGGCGTGGTTGAGCGAATACTTGGGGATCTCGATGACCAGGTCCTGGTCAGCGACAACCACCTGACAGCCGAGGCGCGATTGAGCCTCCAGGCCCCAGGCCTTGTCCAGCATGTCCTCTTCCAGTTCGTCGGCTTCTTCAAGCGAATCGAAGCCCTTGCGCACGATGCAATGGCAAGTGGTGCAGGCCTTGACCCCGCCACAGGCGCTTTCCATCTCGATGTGATGGTCGTGGGCCAGCTCCAGGATGTTGGTCCCGGGTTCGACTTCCACGGTCAGCCCTTCAGGGCAGAACTTCTCGTGCGGCAGGAATGTCACCAGCGGCATCGGTTACTCCTCGATCTCATTCAGGTTGCGCCCGGCCAGTGCGGCTTTGACCGTCGAATCAA
The DNA here is from genome assembly GCF_017490905.1 of Pseudomonas sp. 32_A. Classification (NCBI taxonomy): domain Bacteria; kingdom Pseudomonadati; phylum Pseudomonadota; class Gammaproteobacteria; order Pseudomonadales; family Pseudomonadaceae; genus Pseudomonas; species Pseudomonas sp. 32_A. Next base: position 118,304 of record NZ_JAFGYI010000008.1, read on the forward strand.
GGCGACGGGCGGCGAAGGCGTCGGTCACTTGCGACAGACGCTTGGTCTGTTGCTCGATGGCTGCGCCATCGGTGCCGGCCAGCAAATCACGTAGTTCCTGCATCTGGAATTCGATGGCATCACGCTCGTCACTGCTGAGCAGGCGCTCGCCATCGGCGTCCAGGGCGCCCTGTACCGCTTCGAGCAGGCGCTCGCCGTCAACCTGGTGCTCGCGCAGCTGACGGGCCTGCTTGTCGGAACCGGCGTGTTCGAAGGAGTCCTTGAGCATGCGGGCGATTTCGCCGTCGGTCAGGCCGTAGGACGGTTTGACCTGAATGCTCGCTTCCACGCCCGAGCCCAGCTCGCGGGCAGCGACGCTGAGCAGGCCGTCGGCATCGACCTGGAAGGTGACGCGGATCTTAGCCGCACCGGCGACCATCGCCGGGATGCCACGCAGCTCGAAGCGCGCCAGCGAGCGGCAGTCGCTGATCAGCTCGCGCTCGCCCTGCAGCACGTGGATCATCATGGCCGACTGGCCATCTTTATAGGTAGTGAATTCCTGGGCTCGCGCCACCGGGATGGTGGTGTTGCGCGGGATCACCTTCTCCATCAGCCCGCCCATGGTTTCAAGGCCAAGCGACAGCGGGATGACATCGAGCAACAGCAGTTCGCCGCCTTCGCGGTGGTTGCCGGCCAGGGTGTCGGCCTGGATGGCAGCACCGATAGCCACCACCTGATCGGGGTCGATCGACGTCAGCGGGGCGCGCCCGAACAGCGTGCCGACCGCTTCGCGCACTCGCGGAACACGGGTCGAACCACCGACCATGACCACGGCGCTGACTTCTTCCAGCTCGACGCCGCTGTCGCGCACGGCGCGGCGGCAGGCCTTGAGGCTGCGGGCAATCAGCGGCTCGATCATGGCTTCGAAACCGGCGCGGCTCAGCTGACCCTGCCAGGCACCATGGCTTACGTCGACCACATCGGCGTCGGTCAGGGCTTCCTTGGCGGCGCAGGCGGTTTGCAGCAACTGGCGCTGCGTGGCCGGGTCTAGGTCGGACGAGAGACCGGCCTGTTCGATGATCCAGCCGGCAATAGCGTGGTCGAAGTCGTCACCGCCCAGGGCGGTATCGCCACCGGTGGCCAGCACTTCGAACACGCCGGCAGTGAGGCGCAGGATGGAGATATCGAAGGTACCGCCGCCCAAGTCATAGATGGCCACCACGCCTTCGGCGTTCTGGTCCAGGCCATAGGCCACGGCAGCGGCAGTCGGCTCGTTGAGCAGGCGCAGCACGTTCAGGCCGGCCAGGCGCGCAGCGTCCTTGGTGGCCTGGCGCTGGGCGTCATCGAAATAGGCCGGCACGGTGATCACCGCGCCCACCAGCTCACCGCCGAGGGTGGCTTCTGCACGCTCGCGCAGCACCTTGAGGATATCGGCAGACACTTCCACCGGGCTTTTCGGCCCTTGCACGGTGTCGATGAACGGCATGTGCGACTCACCGCCAACGAAGCGGTACGGCAGCTGCTCGCCCAGTTGCTTGACGTCGGCGAGGCCGCGCCCCATCAGGCGCTTTACCGACAGCACGGTGTTCAGCGGGTCGCTGGAAGCGGCATCGCGTGCAGCCTGCCCCACTTCGTTGCGCCCTTCGAGGTAGCGCACCGCGGACGGCAGAATGACATTGCCCTGCGCGTCGGGCAGGGGCTCGCTACGGCCGCTGCGCAGTGCGGCGACCAGGGAGTTGGTGGTACCCAGGTCGATCCCCACCGCCAGGCGGCGCTGATGCGGCTGAGGGCTTTGACCGGGTTCGGCAATCTGCAGTAGGGCCATGCTTATCTGAATACCTTAGGTGCCATCACGGGCAGCACCGGGTTAATCGTCGAGGCGCTCTTCCAGTTGGCGCACTTCTTGGGCGAGCTTGTCGAGGAACTGCATGCGGCGCATCAGGCGTTCGGCCTTGTCGCGCTCGCCTGGGGCGTCCCAGCAGGCGGCAAAGTCCTCGTTCAGCGTGTCCTGGGCGACTTTCAGGCGCTTCTTGAACACGGCCACGCCATCGAGGTCGGCTTCGTCCTGCAGTTCTTCGAGCTCTTCACGCCACTGCATCTGCTGCAACAGGAAGTCAGGGTCGTGGACCGTGACCTCCTGAGGCACTTCGTGGCCGCCGATGGCCAGCAGGTAGCGGGCTCGACGCGGCGCACTGCGCAGGGTCTGGTAGGCGTCGTTGAGAGCCGCGGACTTTTCCAGCGCCACGCGCTGCTCGCGCTCGGAGGCGTCGGCAAAGCGGTCTGGATGAACTTCGCGGGCCAGCTCGCGGTAGCGAGTGGCCAGCTTGTCGAGATCCAGGCGGAAGCTTGGCTGGAGGTCAAACAATGCGAAATGACAAGGAGTACCCACAGCCAGCCTCAAACGTTGAAGCTTTCGCCGCAGCCACACTCACCGCGCACGTTGGGGTTGTTGAACTTGAAGCCTTCGTTCAACCCTTCCTTGACGAAGTCCAGTTCGGTGCCGTCGAGGTAGACCAGGCTCTTGGGATCGATGATCACCTTGACGCCATGGTTCTCGAACACCTGGTCTTCGTCCGCCAGCTCGTCGACGAACTCCAGCACGTAGGCCAGGCCCGAGCAACCGGTGGTGCGCACGCCCAGGCGAATGCCTTCGCCCTTGCCGCGCCCTTCCAGGGAACGCCGCACATGGTTGGCGGCGGCTTCTGTCATGCTGATAGCCATCTGGACTCCTTACCTCGCAACAGGCGGCTTAGATCAAGCCTTTCTTCTGCTTGTAATCGCGTACGGCTGCCTTGATGGCATCTTCGGCGAGTACCGAGCAGTGGATCTTGACCGGCGGCAACGCCAGTTCTTCAGCCAGCTGGGTGTTCTTGATGGTTTCGGCTTCGTCCAGGGTCTTGCCCTTCATCCACTCGGTGGCGAGGGAGCTGGAAGCGATGGCCGAACCGCAGCCGTAGGTCTTGAACTTGGCGTCTTCGATCACGCCCTGCTCGTTGACCTTGATCTGCAGGCGCATCACGTCCCCGCAGGCCGGGGCGCCGACCATGCCGGTACCGACATCCGGGTCTTCGGCATTCATCTTGCCGACGTTACGCGGGTTTTCGTAGTGGTCGATGACCTTTTCACTGTATGCCATGGTGCAATTCCTTCCTCATCAGGGAGCCGCTCTTGCCGGCGACTGCTTAGTGGGCGGCCCACTCGATCTTGGAGATGTCAACGCCGTCTTTGTACATGTCCCACAGCGGCGACAGCTCACGCAGTTTGTTCACGGCCTCGCAGACTTTCTGCGCGGCGTAGTCGACTTCTTCTTCGGTGGTGAAGCGGCCGAAGGAGAAGCGGATCGAGCTGTGCGCCAGCTCGTCGTTGCGGCCCAGGGCGCGCAATACGTAGGACGGCTCGAGCGACGCGGAGGTGCAGGCCGAACCGGACGATACGGCGATGTCCTTCAGCGACATCAGCAGCGATTCGCCTTCGACGTAGTTGAAGCTCAGGTTCAGGTTGTGTGGTACGCGGGCAGTCTTGCTGCCGTTGACGTACAGCTCTTCGAGGTCCGAGACCTGCTTGAAGAAGCGGTCGCTCAGGGCCTTGATGCGCACGTTTTCCGCGGCCATTTCCTGCTTGGCGATGGCGAAGGCTTCGCCCATGCCGACAATCTGGTGAGTCGGCAGGGTGCCCGAACGCATGCCGCGCTCATGGCCACCGCCGTGAATGATGGCTTCCAGGCGTACACGCGGCTTGCGGCTGACGTACAGCGCGCCGATGCCTTTCGGGCCGTACACCTTGTGCGCCGAGAACGACATCAGGTCGACCTTCAGCTTTTGCAGGTCGATTTCGACCTTGCCGGCCGACTGCGCGGCATCAACGTGGAACAGCACGCCGCGCGAGCGGGTCAGTTCACCGATGGCGGCGATATCGTTGATCGAGCCGACTTCATTGTTCACGTGCATCAGCGAAACCAGGATGGTGTCGTCGCGCAGCGCCGCCTCGACCATGGCCGGGGTGACGATACCGTCTTCGCCTGGCTCGAGATAGGTGACTTCGAAACCTTCACGCTCCAGCTGGCGAGCGGTATCCAGTACCGCCTTGTGCTCGATCTTGGAGGTGATGATGTGCTTGCCCTTGGTCTGATAGAAGTGCGCGACGCCCTTGAGTGCGAGGTTGTCGGACTCGGTGGCACCGCTGGTCCAGACGATTTCACGCGGATCGGCGTTGATCAGCTCGGCAACCTGGCGACGTCCGTTCTCGACCGCTTCCTCGGCTTTCCAGCCGAAGACGTGGGAGCGCGAAGCCGGGTTACCGAAGTTCCCGTCGACCAGCAGGCAGTCGGCCATCTTCTGGGCCACGCGTGGGTCGACCGGGGTGGTCGCGGAGTAATCGAGGTAGATCGGCAACTTCATTTGTCTCTCCTATCAGGCGGTGGCGTCGCTCGTCGTCCCGGTGGGATCAATCGACGGCGGACGTCTCAATCTTGTCCAGCTGGGCGGTACGGCCTGCGACACGACGCAGGTCCTGACGCTGGGCGACTTCCTGCACCTCGCGGCGCATGACGAGGTCGGCCAGGCTTATACCGCTGAGGAATTCATGGATCTGCTGGCTGAGGTCGCACCACAGGTGGTGGGTCAGGCAGGTGTCACCGGCATGGCAGTCCCCGAGCCCCTGGCAACGGGTGGCGTCGACCGATTCGTTGACCGCATCGATGACCTGGGCCACCTGGATGGTTTCCATGCCACGCGACAGTTGGTAGCCACCGCCTGGACCACGCACGCTGGATACCAGGCTGCTGCGGCGCAGCTTGGCGAACAGCTGTTCCAGATAAGAGAGGGAAATGCCCTGGCGCTCGGAAATGTCGGCCAAAGACACCGGCCCATGCTGCGCGTGCAACGCCAGGTCGAGCATGGCGGTCACGGCGTATCGGCCTTTGGTAGTCAGTCGCATGGCTATTGGGTACCACGGGAGTTACAGGATGTGAGCGAGTATGCGATTCCCGAGCATTTAAGTCAACTATTAGACCTAGTGCTTTAGTCGGGTTTGCATCGGGGAGGCGGGCGCGATTGTAGCAGACAGGGGGCGTGAGCACACGCCCCGTATGTCACCGTGATTTCAGCGCGGCGCAATCAATGCGATTGAGTGTCGCGCTCAGCCACCTGGGCAACTTCCTTGAAGTCATCTTCCGGCAGGGCCGGCAGCTCCTTGGCGCAATAATCGCTGCCCATCTTGGTCAGGGCGCCGCACATGCCCTCCAGCCGCTCGTCGACTGCCTGCAGGTGATCGAGCATCTGGCCGATGGCACGGGCCACCGGGTCGGGCATGTCGCCACTGACGCCATAGGCATCGAAGCCAATCTTCTCGGCCATGGCCTTGCGCTTGGCCTCGACCTCATCGTTCTCGCTCTTGACGATGATTCGCCCAGGGATGCCGACCGCCGTGGCGCCGGCCGGCACCGCCTTGGTCACCACCGCATTGGAGCCGATCTTGGCCCCGGCACCGACGGTAAACGGCCCGAGCACCTTGGCCCCCGCCCCTACCACCACGCCGTTTTCCAGGGTGGGGTGGCGCTTGCCTTTGTTCCAGCTGGTGCCGCCCAGGGTCACGCCCTGGTAAAGGGTGACATCGTCGCCGATCTCGGCGGTTTCGCCGATGACGATGCCCATGCCGTGGTCGATGAAGAAGCGCCGGCCGATGGTGGCTCCGGGGTGGATCTCGATGCCGGTCAGCCAGCGGCCGAAGTTCGACACCAGGCGGGCCAGCCACTTGAAATCACGCTTCCACAGGGCATTGCCCAGGCGGTGCAGCCAGATGGCGTGCATGCCCGGGTAGCAGGTCAGCACCTCGAAGGCATTGCGCGCGGCCGGGTCACGATGGAATACGCTTTGAATATCTTCACGCAGGCGTTCGAACATCTGTCAGTCCTTCCGTTTATGCGGCTCGCCCCGGACCACTTTCTGGGTCTCGGTGAGGATGCCGCGCAAAATGCTCATTTCCGAACGCTCGACCGCCACCCGCCCATACAGCCGGCGCAGGCGCGGCATCAGGTGCTTGGGCTTTTCGGGGTCAAGGAAGCCGATACCGACCAGGGTCTTCTCCAGGTGGTCGTAGAACAGCTCCATTTCGTCCATTGTCGCCAGCTCGCTGGCGTCAACCTTCTCGACCTTGCCCGGCGCTGCACCGGCGGCCAGCCAGGCCATGCGCACCTCGTAGGAGAGTACCTGGACAGCGGCGGCCAGGTTCAGCGAGCTGAAGTCGGGGTTGGAGGGAATGTGCACGTGGAAGTGACATCGCTGCAGTTCTTCGTTGGTCAGGCCGGCGTGCTCACGGCCGAACACCAGGGCGATTTCCTCGCCACCGTTGGCATGCTCCACCGCCTTGGCCCCGCATTCGCGCGGGCCGATCAGCGGCCAGGGGATGCTCCGTTCGCGGGCGCTGGTGCCCATCACCAGGTTGCAGCCGACCAGCGCCTGCTCGAGGCTGTCGACCACCTGGGCGTTGTCCAGCACATCGTCGGCACCCGAGGCTCGGGCACTGGCATCCACGGCGGGGAACTCTTTCGGCTGCACCAGCACCAGACGCGACAAGCCCATGTTTTTCATGGCACGTGCAGCGCCGCCGATGTTGCCGGGGTGGCTGGTATTGACCAGAACAACACGAATATTTTGCAGCAAGGTGTTGTGCTCACAGATGCAGGAATCAGGGGGTTCGATCTTACAGAACCGACAGACGTAACGCCACGAAAGCAAATGTGACACTTCTGCCGCCAAAGTTTTCTGCTAGAATGATCGGCTTTCTTCTTTAACATCTCCAGGTGACCCGCCCATGCAGCCTATGCTGAATATCGCCCTGCGCGCCGCTCGCAGCGCCAGTGAACTGATTTTCCGCTCCATCGAACGCCTGGATAGCATCAAGGTCGATGAGAAAGAGGCCAAGGACTACGTTTCCGAAGTCGATCGCGCCGCCGAGCAGAGCATCGTCAACGCCCTGCGCAAGGCCTACCCGAACCACTCCATCCAGGGCGAGGAAACCGGCCTGCACGCGGGTAGCGGCGAAGAAGGCAAGGATTACCTGTGGATCATCGACCCACTGGACGGCACCACCAACTTCCTGCGTGGCATCCCGCACTTCGCGGTCAGCATCGCCTGTAAATACCGTGGCCGCCTTGAGCACGCCGTGATCGTCGACCCGGTTCGCCAGGAAGAATTCACTGCCAGCCGTGGCCGTGGCGCCCAGCTCAACGGTCGCCGTCTGCGTGTCAGCTCCCGCACCAGCCTGGAAGGCGCCCTGCTGGGCACCGGCTTCCCGTTCCGTGACAGCCAGATGGCCGACCTGGACAACTACCTGGGCATGTTCCGCGCCCTGACTGGCCAGACCGCCGGCATCCGCCGCGCCGGCTCCGCCAGCCTGGACCTGGCCTACGTGGCCGCCGGCCGTTTCGACGCCTTCTGGGAATCGGGCCTGTCCGAATGGGACATGGCGGCTGGCGTGCTGCTGATTCAGGAAGCAGGTGGCCTGGTGAGCGACTTCAACGGTGGCCACGACTTCCTCGACAAGGGCCATATCGTTGCGGGCAACATCAAGTGCTTCAAGGCCGTGCTGACTGCTATCCAGCCGCACCTGCCAGAGAACATGAAGCGCTAAGCGCGGATTGCCGGCAAACAAAAAGCACCCCTCGGGGTGCTTTTTTTGTGCCTGACAGTTTTGCATTGCCTGTGCCGGCCTCTTCGCGGGTGAACCCGCTCCCACAGGATTGTGCGATCACTGTGGGAGCGGGTTCACCCGCGAAGAGGCCGGTACAGGCAACTCAAATTACTGCCCGGCTTCGCTCAGGATCAGCTTGCCGTTCTTGTCCACCGGAATGGTCGACCCGGGCTCGTGATCCATCTTCACCTGCCCCACCTTGTCGCCAATGGTGTACTTCACGTTGTAGCCGACCACTTTCTCACTGATGTCGTTGACCGTGTTGCAGCGGGTTTGCGTGGTGGTGTAGGTGTCACGCTCCTGCATGCCCTCCTGCACCTTGTTGCCGGCATAACCACCACCGACCGCACCGGCCACGGTGGCGATCTTCTTGCCGCTACCACCACCAATCTGGTTACCCAGCAGGCCACCGGCAATGGCGCCCACCACGGTACCTGCAATCTGGTGCTGGTCCTTGACCGGCGCCTGCCGCGTCACGGCGACGTCCTTGCAGACCTCACGGGGGGTTTTTACCTGTTGTTTGATCGGTTGCACATCGGTGACCTGCGCATACTCAGGCCCCTTGTTGACCAAGCTGTAGGTCGCGACAGCACCTCCGGCAGTCACACCGACAGCACCCAGTACCGCACCCACAAGCATTGATTTGTTCACATGAACCTCCTGATCAAAACCCGCGGGTCCGACCCGCCTTCTCCCAGCCTTGGAGTAAAAAAAAAGGCGCGAGTTCAATACTCGCGCCTTTCTGGCCGCCAAACGGCGTGGAACACGCTTTACGGACGGTCGTCCACACCGTCGGTCTTGGCCGGCGGGATCAGGTCTTCGCTGCTCAGGTTCAGCCAGATCAGTACCACGTTGGCGATGTAGATCGACGAATAGGTACCGGCCATGACGCCGATGAACAGGGCCAGGGAGAAGCCGAACAGGTTGTCGCCACCGAAGAACAGCAGCGCGGCAATGGCCAGCAAGGTCGAAACCGAGGTGGCGATGGTCCGCAGCAGAGTCTGGGTAGTGGAAACGTTGATGTTCTCGATCAGCGAGGCCTTGCGCATGACGCGGAAGTTTTCGCGCACCCGGTCGAACACGACGATGGTGTCGTTCAGCGAGTAGCCGATGATCGCCAGCACTGCCGCCAGCACCGTCAGGTCGAAGGTGATCTGGAAGAACGACAGGATACCCAGAGTCACCACCACGTCGTGGATCAGCGAGACGATCGCGCCCACGGCGAACTTCCACTGGAAGCGGAAGGCCAGGTAGATAAGGATGCCGCCCAGTGCCAGGAGCATGCCCATGCCACCCTGGTCGCGCAGTTCTTCACCCACCTGCGGGCCGACGAACTCGACACGCTTGACCTTGGCCGGGTTGTCGCCACCGGCTTTCTGCAGGGCTTCAGCTACCTTGTTGCCCAGCTGTGGGTCATCGCCCGGCATGCGCACCAGCAGGTCGGTGGTGGCGCCGAAGCTCTGCACCACCGCCTCGTGGAAGCCGGAGTTGACCAGTTCGGCACGCACCGCCTTGAGGTCGGCCGGGCGCTCGTAAGTCAGCTCGATCAGCGTACCGCCGGTGAAGTCCAGGCCGAAGTTCAGGCCCTTCTGCCACCAGCTGAACAGCGCCAGCACGGTGAGGAGCACGGTAACGGCGAACGCGACATTGCGCACGCCCATGAAGTTGATGGTTTTCATCGCAGCTCCCTCAAACCCACAGCTTCTTGATGTCACGCCCGCCGCAGGTCAGGTTGACCATTGCACGGGTCACCATGACGGCGGTGAACATCGAGGTGAAAATCCCGAGGGACATGGTGACCGCGAAGCCCTTGACCGGGCCGGTACCCATGGCGAACAGGATGCCGCCGACCAGCAGGCTGGTCAGGTTGGCGTCGATGATCGCGGTGTAGGCGCGGTTGAAGCCTTCGTGGATGGCGCGCTGCACCGACATGCCGGCGTTCAGCTCTTCGCGAATACGCGAGAAGATCAGCACGTTGGCGTCCACCGCCATACCCATGGTCAACACGATACCGGCAATACCCGGCAGGGTCAGGGTGGCGCCCAGCAGCGACATCAGCGCCAGCAGCAGGACCATGTTGCCCGCCAGGGCAATGGTGGCGATCACACCGAAGGCGCGGTAGATGGCGATGATGAACAGCGAGACGAACAGCATGCCCCACAGCGACGCATCGATACCCTTGGTGATGTTGTCGGCACCCAGGCTTGGGCCGATGGTACGTTCTTCAGCGAAGTACATCGGCGCAGCCAGGCCACCGGCACGCAGCAGCAGGGCCAGTTCGGACGATTCGCCCTGGCCGTTCAGGCCGGTGATGCGGAACTGGCTGCCCAGCGGCGACTGGATGGTCGCCAGGCTGATGATTTTCTTCTCTTCCTGGAAGCTCTGTACAGCAACGTCCTTCTCGACGCCGTCGACGGTCTGCTTGACGTAGCGGGTAACCGGCTTCTGCTCGATGAAGATTACCGCCATGCTGCGGCCGACGTTGCTGCGGGTAGCGCGGGTCATCAGCTCGCCACCGTGGCCATCCAGGCGGATGTTCACCTGCGGACGACCTTGTTCGTCGAAGCTGGCCTGGGCGTCGGTTACCTGGTCTCCAGTGATGATCAGGCCGCGCTCGACCGCAGCGGAACGGCCACCCTCACGGAACTCGAACACCTCGGTAGTGGCTTTGGACGCGCCCGGTTCGGCACCGAAGCGGAACTCCAGGTTGGCGGTTTTACCCAGGATACGCTTGGCCTCGGCAGTGTCCTGCACGCCTGGCAGCTCGACCACGATGCGGTTGGCGCCCTGGCGCTGTACCAGCGGCTCTGCCACGCCCAGCTCGTTGACACGGTTGCGGACGGTGGTGAGGTTCTGCTTGATCGAGTATTCGCGGATCTCGGCGACTTTCGCCTGGGTCAGCGCCAGACGCAGCACCGCCAGCTCGTTACGCTCGGTGGTTGTCAGGTCGAAATCATTGAAATTCTTGCGGATCAGGGCACGTGCCTGTTCGCGGGTAGCATCGTCAGCGAAGCCCAGCATGATGCCGCCATCCTGCTGAGGCAGGCTGCGGTAGCGGACGCGCTCTTTGCGCAGCAAGGTCTTGACCTCGCCTTCGTAGACTTTCATGCGGGCGCTCATGGCCTTGTCCATGTCCACTTCCAGCAGGAAGTGCACACCACCGGACAGGTCCAGGCCCAGCTTCATCGGGCTTGCGCCCAGGTTGCGCAGCCATTGCGGGGTAGTCTGGGCCAGGTTCAGGGCCACGACGTAATCATCGCCCAGTGCCTTGCGCACTACATCCTTGGCTGGCAGCTGGTCTTCCTGATTGGTCAGGCGGATCAGCCCGCTGCCCTTCTCACCCAGGCTGGCGCCCTTGACGGCGATGTTGGCATCGCCCAGCGCCTTGCTGACGCGGTCGAGGTCGGCCTGGTTCACCTGCAGCGCCGAGCTGGCACCACTGATCTGTACCGCCGGATCATCCGGGTAGAGGTTGGGTGCGGAATAAATGAAACCGACCACCAGTACCAGCACGATCAGTGCATATTTCCACAGAGGATATTTGTTCAGCATCACGCCGCCCGTTCAAGACGCGGGGCGCGTTGCGCGCCCCGACTGGAAAGAAAAACCGGTAACTCAGATAGCCTTGAGCGTACCTTTTGGCAGGGTGGCCGCGATGGCACCCTTCTGGAACTTCAGCTCGACGTTGTCGGAAACTTCCAGTACCACGAAATCATCGGAAACCTTGATGATCTTGCCGGCGATGCCGCCGTTGGTGACAACTTCGTCACCCTTCTGCAAGTTGCTCAGCAGGTTCTTCTGCTCTTTTGCACGCTTGGCCTGCGGGCGCCAGATCATCAGGTAGAAGATGACCAGGAAACCGACCAGGAAAATCCACTCGAAGCCGGTACCGGCTGGGCCGGCGGCAGGTGCAGCAGCGTCCGCGTATGCGGCGGGGATCAAGAAGCTCATTGGGCACTCCTAATGTAATTTTCTAATAATGAATGCGGACAGTCAGTCCAAAGGCGGCACAGGAAGCCCGCGCTTGGCGTAGAAGGCGTCGACAAAGGCGGCCAATTTACCCTGTTGAATAGCCTCGCGTAAACCGGCCATCAAGCGCTGGTAATGGCGCAAGTTGTGGATGGTATTCAGCATGCTGCTCAGCATTTCGCCGCACTTGTCCAGGTGATGGAGATAGGCGCGGGAGAAGTTGGTGCAGGTGTAGCAATCACAGGTCGGATCCAGCGGCGAATCATCGTGGCGATGGAACGCATTGCGGATCTTGATCACCCCTGTATCGACGAACAGATGACCGTTGCGCGCGTTACGCGTCGGCATCACGCAGTCGAACATGTCGACGCCGCGGCGCACACCCTCAACGAGATCTTCCGGTTTGCCTACCCCCATAAGGTAACGAGGTTTGTCAGCAGGCATCTGGCCCGGCAGGTAATCCAGCACCTTGATCATTTCGTGCTTGGGCTCGCCCACCGACAGGCCACCGATGGCCAGGCCGTCGAAGCCGATGTTTTCCAGGCCCTCCAGCGAACGCATGCGCAGGTCCTGGTACATGCCACCCTGGACGATACCGAACAGCGCCGCGGTGTTGTCGGCGTGGGCGTTCTTCGAGCGCTGGGCCCAGCGCAGCGACAGCTCCATGGACGCGCGCGCCACATCGTGCTCGGCCGGGTACGGCGTGCACTCGTCGAAGATCATCACCACGTCCGAGCCCAGGTCGCGCTGCACCTGCATCGACTCTTCCGGGCCCATGAATACCTTGGCGCCATCGACCGGCGAGGCGAAGGTCACGCCCTCTTCCTTGATCTTGCGCATGGCGCCCAGGCTGAACACCTGGAAGCCACCGGAGTCGGTGAGGATCGGGCCTTTCCACTGCATGAAGTCGTGCAGGCCGTTGTGCTTCTTGATCACCTCGGTGCCCGGGCGCAGCCACAGGTGGAAGGTGTTGCCCAGGATCATCTCGGCGCCGATGGCCTCGATGTCGCGCGGCAGCATGCCCTTGACCGTGCCATAGGTGCCCACCGGCATGAACGCCGGGGTTTCCACGGTGCCACGTGGGAAGGTGATGCGGCCACGACGGGCCTTGCCGTCGGTGGCCAGCAGTTCGAAGGACATTCGACAGGTGCGACTCATGCTTGATCCTCGGGCCCGCGTGGCGCCGGATTGCGGGTGATGAACATGGCATCACCGTAACTGAAGAAGCGGTACCCCTGCTCGACCGCTGCCGCGTAGGCGGCCATGGTCTCGGGGTAGCCGGCGAAGGCCGAGACCAGCATCAGCAGCGTGGACTCCGGCAGGTGGAAATTGGTGACCAGCGCGTCGACCACATGGAACGGCCGGCCCGGGTAGATGAAGATGTCGGTGTCGCCGCTGAAGGCCTTGAGCACGCCATCGCGCGCCGCGCTCTCCAGCGAGCGCACGCTGGTGGTGCCCACCGCGACAACCCGGCCGCCGCGGGCGCGGCAGGCTTCGATGGCATCGACCACATCCTGGCCCACTTCGAGCCACTCTTTATGCATGTGGTGGTCTTCGATCTTGTCGACCCGCACTGGCTGGAAGGTGCCCGCGCCCACGTGCAAGGTGACGAAAGCCCGCTCGACGCCTTTGGCGGCGATCTTTTCCAGCAGCGCCTCGTCGAAGTGCAGGCCAGCGGTGGGCGCAGCGACCGCACCAGCGCGCTCGGCGTACACGGTCTGGTAGCGCTCACGGTCGGCACCCTCGTCCGGGCGGTCGATGTAAGGCGGCAGCGGCATGTGGCCGACGCGGTCGAGCAGTGGCAGCACCTCTTCGGTGAAGCGCAGCTCGAACAGCGTGTCATGGCGCGCGACCATTTCGGCCTCGCCGCCACCATCGATGAGGATCACCGCGCCTTCTTTCGGCGCCTTGCTGGCACGCACATGGGCCAGCACCCGGTGGCTGTCGAGCACGCGCTCGACCAGCACTTCCAGCTTGCCGCCGGAGGCTTTCTGGCCGAACAGGCGCGCCGGGATGACCCGGGTGTTGTTGAACACCATCAGGTCGCCCGGGCGCAGGTACTCGAGCAAATCGGGAAATTGCCGGTGCGCCAGCGCGCCGGTTGGCCCATCGAGCACCAGCAGACGGCTGCCATGGCGCTCGGCCAACGGGTGGCGGGCGATCAGGGAATCGGGGAGTTCGAAGGAAAAATCGGCGACGCGCATGATGATGTTCGGTTCGGCAGGGCCGGGAAGTTTAGCCCAATGTGTGAAAATTGACCATGAAAGCCGATTGACCGACCAGCGGTGGCTCTCTATACTGCGCGCCACATGCCCTGATGGCGGAATTGGTAGACGCGGCGGATTCAAAATCCGTTTTCGAAAGGAGTGGGAGTTCGAGTCTCCCTCGGGGCACCAAGATCCGGAAAAAACCGACTTTATGGTCGGTTTTTTTTCGCCTGCGATTTGGCCGCGCCCAGCCCTGTAGGAGCGGCCTTGTGTCGCGAAAGGGCTGCAACGCAGCCCCAGCAATTTCAATTTTTGCGCATCAATCCTGGGGCCGCGTTGCAGCCCTTTCGCGACACAAGGCCGCTCCTACAGAGATCGCGCCAACTTTTCTGTCATGTCCATCAGTAGCGCCAACGATCCAGCTGCCCCTGCGCACGGCTGCTGAACAGGCTAAGCAGCTCGCGCAGGGTATGCGGTGGCGGCTCGGCAGTACGGGTCACCGCATACAAGGTGATCGGCAGCGCCGGGGCCAGGGGCCGAATGGTGGTGGCCGCGGGCGATGCGCCAAGCGCGGTGAACGGGTCGATGACCGCCAGCCCTGCACCGGATTCGACCATCGCCCGAGCCAGTGAATAGGTCTGCACCGCAATGCTGACCCGTGGCGGCGGCTCGACCGCCTTGAGGTAGCTGTCGAGGCGGACCGACAGCGGGTCGGCGCTGGACAGCCCGATCAAGGGCGCATCGGCCAAGGCCGTCAACGACAGCGGTTTGCCTTCATCTTCCAGCGGCCAGTAGCCTGCCGGTGCCAACGCCACCAACACCCCGCTGGCCAGCGCCTGGGCGCTGAGCGCGGGGTGATCGGGTGGTTGCAGGGTCAGGGCAACATCGATCTCGCGCATCAATAGGTTCTGCACCAGTTCGCGGCTGTGAGCACTGGACAGCTCGCAGGCGATGTCCGGATAACGCTGGACCCACTCGTGAATCGCCGGCGGCAGCAGCGACAGGGCCAGTGCCGGCGTCGCACCGATGCGCAGGCTGTGGCCCGGCTTGCGACGCAGGCTTTGCGCCAGGCGTCGCACCCCTTGCAGGCTCTCGGTGACCTTGTCCACCTCACGCTCCAGCTCCAGCGCTTCGGGCGTGGGCTGCAACTTGCCGCGCACACGCAGGAACAACGGGAAACCCAGCTGCTGCTCGGCGTGTTGCAGCACTTTGGTGACCGCAGGCTGGGAAACGTGCAGCAACTGCGCGGCACCGCTGACCGAGCCGGTCTGGCGGATAGCCTGGAAAATCTCGATATGGCGAAGACGCATGGCAAGTCCATAACCTTTGTTTATGGCTCAGCGATCTTTATTCATTTTTCGCCACCTGTCACCTGGCCCTAACCTCGGCCTCGTTCCAACAACGATTCAAGGACTGACATGGCTCAGCATGCAAGCATCATCGGTGGCGGCGTCATTGGTCTGGCAACGGCTTATGCGTTGGTGCGCGACGGCTTCGATGTGACCCTGATAGAGGCTCGCGACGCGCTGGGCAGTGAAACCAGCTTCGCCAACGGTGGCCAGTTGTCCTATCGCTACGTGGCGCCGTTGGCCGACGCCGGTGTGCCGCTGCAAGCCATAGGCTGGATGCTGCGCGGTGACTCGCCACTGAAATTGCGCCCGCGCTTCGACCCTGCGCAGTGGCGCTGGATGGCCGCTTTCCTCGCTGCTTGCCGCTCCTCGGTCAACCGCGCCAATGCAGGCCACCTGTTGCGCCTGGCGCTGTTGAGCCAAGCCACCTTGCAGGCCTGGCGTGAAGAAGATGGCCTGGAGGGTTTCCACTGGCGGCGCAATGGCAAGCTGGTCACCTTCCGCCAGGCCAGCAGCTTCGACCATGCGCGCAAGAACCTTGCTGCCCCCCAGCAACAACAGGTGCTGTCGCACGCAGACTGCGCCCGCCTCGACCCGGCCCTGGCGCAGACGCCCTTCGTTGGCGCCATCCATACCCCGGATGAAGAAGTGGGTGATTGCCACGCTTTTTGCCAGCAACTGGCCACGCGCTTGCGGGCGTCGGGGCGTTGCGAATTCCGCCTGGGCCAGGCCGTGACCGGTATTCGCCATGCACATGGCGTGGTGAGTGCGATCGAACTGGGCGACGAAGTGCTGCCGGTGGAGCAACTGGTGGTTGCTGCCGGCCATCGCAGTACGATGCTGGCACTGCCGGGCATCGACCTGCCGCTGTATCCGCTCAAGGGTTACAGCCTGACAGTACCGATCGGCACGCAACACCGGGCGCCAGACCTGAGCATCACCGATTACGACCGCAAGATCGTCTATGCCCGTATCGGTGAGCAGCTGCGCGTGGCGGCGATGGTCGACATCGTTGGCTTCGATGCCTCGCTGGCCCCCAAGCGCCTGGCCCTGCTCAAACGCCAGGCACGCGAAACCTTCGCCAATGCCGGTGACTACGACCATGCCATCGAATGGGCCGGCATGCGGCCGGCCACCCCGAGCGGCGTGCCGCTGCTGGGCGCAACGGCCTATCGCAATCTGTGGCTCAACCTCGGCCATGGTGCGCTTGGCTTCACCCTGGCCTGCGCCAGCGCACGCTTGCTCAGTGAACTGATCGGCCAACGCCGCCCCTCCATCGACCTGCAGGGGCTCACGCCCCGCGCGGCCTGAACCCTGCGCCACCTGAAAGGACTACCCGATGACCATCGTCCGTATCCAGCCCAACCCACGCCTGTCCGCCGCCGTAACCTTCGGCGAGCTGGTGTTTCTCTCCGGCCAGGTGCCGGGCGACGCCACCGATGCAGGCGGCCAGACTGCCCAGGTACTGGAAAAGATCGACGCCTTGCTGGCCGAGGCGGGCAGCGACAAGGACCACCTGCTCAGCGCAACCATTTACTTGAAAAACATCGACCAGGATTTCGCAGCGATGAACGAAGTATGGTCCGCCTGGCTGTCGCCCGGCCAGGCCCCAAGCCGCACTACCTTGCAGGCCGAACTGGCGCGTGCGCAGGTGTTGGTGGAAATATCCGTGATCGCCGCACGTCGCTGACCCCTTTACCCACAACGGAGAACAACAATGCAAAAAATCACGTTGATCGGCTGCACCCTTGCCCTTTTGCTGGCGACTCAGGCCCATGCCGATGAAGCAGCGCAGGGCCCTACATTAAGCAAGATCGCCAAAGCCAACAGCATCACCCTGGGCTATCGCGATGCTTCGGTGCCGTTCTCCTACGTGGGCGACCACTCCGGCCAACCCATGGGTTACTCGGTAGACCTGGCGAGCAAGATCGTCGAGCGCGTGCGGCAGAAGCTGGCGTTGCCGCAGCTCAAGGTGAAGTACAACCTGGTGACATCGCAAACCCGCATTCCGCTGGTACAGAACGGTACCGTTGACCTGGAGTGCGGCTCGACTGGCGTTACCGCAGAGCGACAGAAGCAGGTGGCGTTTTCCTATGGGTTCATCTATGTCAAAGGTCAATTACTGACGGCCAAAGACAGCGGGATCAAGAGTTTCGCCGACCTGCGCGGCAAGAATGTGGTGACCACCGCCGGCACCACCAACGAACGCTATCTGAAAAGCTACAACGTCGATAACAAGATGGACATGTACGTGATCAGCGCCAAGGACCACGGTGAAGCCTTCCAGATGTTGCAGTCCGGCCGAGCGGCGGCGTTCTACATGGACGATGCGCTGCTCTACGGAGAGCGCGCCAAGGCCCGTGATCCGCACAACTGGGTGGTGGTCGGGGAAGAGCAGTCGCGGGAAATCTACAGCTGCATGGTGCGCAAGGATGACCCACAGTTCCTGGCGCTGGTAAATGCAGCGCTGGGCGAGCTGTACAGCTCAGGGGAAATCAACGGGATCTACCAGCGCTGGTTCCAACAGCCGATTCCGCCCAAAGGCTTGAACCTGGAATTCCCGATGACCAGCGAACTCAAGGCCATCTTTTCCAAGCCGGTGAGTGATCCGGTGCAGTAGCGCCGATTTGACGTCGAAACCCGCATGCGATGACCAGCAGCACGGCACCAGAAGAATGGTGTCGTGCTTCTATCTAAACACCGCAGGTTCAGGTTTTATCCACAGCTGGGCTTCGTGCCGTTCGGCATTGGGGATGCGGTAATGTCACGTGGCTGGCGTTTTAAAGATAAAGCGGGTGATTCAACAACCCGCTTATTTCTCGCCCGAGCTTCCTCTGTGTAAATAGTGGCTCGGGCTATTTCAGCATGATCAGCACCACTCATAACCTGAGACAAATATTCTTGAATGGCTTCTTCGCAATTCAGCAAATCCATTAGGTCAAACGGTATCAGTTTTTGCATCGACGTCCCCTGAACAGGCAACAAGAGCGTGACAGCCCCCTGTTAAGTACTCCACAGCGCACCCTCCTAAAAACTTGCAGTCCTTTTCTTACTCGCTTGACAGTGAACATGTCTGGTAACAACCCCTGACGAACCACACCGAACCATGCCCATCCCTCGACGTCCGATCCTGCATCCCCCGCGTTTCGAGGTACCCCATGTGAAAGACATCATCACCCGCAAGTACCGCCTGGCTGTGAAAACCATCGGCTACATCGGCTGGTCGCTGTTCTGGCTGCTGATCTGGGATGTGCTGGTCACCATCGACTTCATGCTGTTCTTCAACAGCAAGTTCAGCCTGCCGCTGATTCCGTTGACGCTGCTCGGCTCGGCGCTGGTGGTGCTGGTGAGCTTCCGCAACAGCAGCGCCTACAACCGCTGGTGGGAGGCGCGCACGTTATGGGGGGCGTTGGTGAACGGCTCGCGCAGCTTCGCACGGCAGACACTGACCCTGATCGATGACCCGGATGACGGCCTCAATCCGGTCAAAGCCACCCTGCTGCGCCGGCACATCGCCTATGTGAACTGCCTGGCGGCACACCTGAAGGGTGAGCGTTGCCCGGATGAACTGATGGCGTTCATCCCGCCGGCGGAATTCGAGCGACGCAACCGCTCGAACAACTTCGCCAACGACATTCTGAGTGGGTCGGCGGCGCTGCTGGCGCGGGAATACCAGGCCGGGCGGCTGGACAGCATTCGCCTGGCAAGGCTGGAGTCGACACTGGTCGACCTGTCCAATGCCCAGGGTGGCATGGAGCGGATCGCCAATACGCCGCTGCCCTACCCTTACGTGTACTTTCCGCGGCTGTTCATCACCCTGTTCTGCCTGATAGTGCCAGTGGGGCTGGTGGAATCGCTGGGCTGGTTCACGCCGCTGGCTTCGACGGTGGTGGGCTTCATGCTGCTGGCCATCGAGCGGATCGGGACGGATTTGCAGAGCCCGTTTCGCTTCAGTGAGCACCAGATCCAGATGGACAGCATTTGCGAGACGATCGAGCGGAACCTGGAGTCGATGCAGCGGGAAGCGCAGTGCGCGGACGTTGTTGGTGCCTGAGGGATCCGGGGCTGCGTTGCAGCCCATCGCGACACAAGGCCGCTCCTACAGGGACCGCGCAAGCATCCAAGCGGCGCTTCGCCTGTAGGAGCGGCCTTGTGTCGCGATAGGGCCGCAAGGCGGCCCCGGCTATCTGTCAGGCCCGCACATAACGCTGGCGCAACACATCACTCAATGCATCCACCAGCAACACCAGCACCAGCATCCCCATGATCACGGTACTGGCCTGGGCCTCCTGGAACAGGCTCAAGGTGGTGTACAGCATCTGCCCCAACCCGCCAGCCCCGACAAAACCCAGCACGCTGGCCATGCGGATGTTGTTCTCCCACCGATACAGGCTGTAGGCCAAAAGCTGTGGCCACAGATTGGGCAAGGTGCCAAAGCAGAATGCCGCAACCTGGCTACCACCCTGCAAGCGGATGGCTGCCGCCGGCTCCGGCGGTGCGTTTTCCAGCGCCTCGGCAAACAGCCGCCCCAGCACGCCAGCGGTATGCAGCGCCAACGCCAGGGTACCGGCATTCGGCCCAAGCCCGGCCGCCAGTACCGTCAGCGCGGCCCACACCAGTTCCGGGATGGCCCGCAAGGCATTCAGCAACAACCGCGCGCAGGCCTGCAACGGCCAACCGAACCGGCCAGCGGCCGGTAGCGCCAACAGCATGCCCAACAGCATGGCCAACAAGGTGCCCAGGCCCGACATGGCCAGGGTTTCCAGCGCCCCGTGCGCAACCGCGCGCAGGTGCCCGGCAGACAGGTCCGGGTGCAGGAAACGCCCGGCATATTTGCCCATCTGCCCCAGCCCGCCGTTGCCGACCAGCGCCTGCAAGTCCAGCTCCAGGTAAGCGAACGAGGCCATCACCGCAGCCACGATGGCGCCCAGCACCAGCCAATTGATGACCCGATTCATGCCAGCCTCCAACGCAGGAAGCGGCTGAGCAGGTCGGCCAGCACCACCAGCACCAGGAACGTCAGCAGCATGCTTGCCACTTCCGCTCCCGCGAACATGCGCATCGACAGGTCGATCTGCTGCCCCAGCCCACCAGCACCGACAAAGCCCATCACCACCGAGGCGCGAATCGCGCACTCCCAGCGGTACACGGTGTAGGACACCACTTCGGACACCGCACTGGGCAGGATGCCGTAGAGAAATGCAGCCAGGCGGCCACTACCCGCCTGCAGCAATGCATGGGCCGGGCGTTGGTCGACCGACTCGAAAATCTCGGCATAGACCTTGCCGAGCATGCCACTGTAGGTGATGGCAATGGCCAGCACGCCCGCCGTCGGCCCCAGCCCTACTGCCCGCACGAACAGCAACGCCCAGACGATTTCCGGCACACTGCGCAGGAAAATCAGCAACCAGCGTACCGGCAGGCGCAGCAGGCGCGACCACAAACCGGCGCGACCGCCACGGGAGGCGGCGCGCAGCGACAAGGCACGGCTGGCCAGCAACCCGGCAGGCACCGCCAGCAGCAACGCCAACGCCATGCCGACCGTGGCCACGGCCAGGGTCTGCAAGGTGGCTTGGTACAGCAGCGAAAGGAAGTCGGCATCGTGTGCCGGCGGCCAGAAAGCGCTGGTAAAACTGGCGATCTGCTGGCGGTTCTCCGCCTGCAGCAGCACCACGGGGTTCAGTTCGCTCAACCGGATGCCAGGCCACAGCACCGCCACCGCCAGCAGGGTCAGCAGCAGCCGCGGCAGCAGCGCCGGGTCGCGAGCATCAAGCTTCAGCATCGCGGAATCTGCACGGTCAGGGTCGCCCCCTGGCTCGGTGGTGAAGCCAGTTGTTCGTTGGCGTACAACGCGTCCAACAGCTGCTCGGTCACCGCTTGCGCCGGGCAGTCGAACGCCACCTGCCCTTCGCGGATACCAATCACCCGGGGGAAGTGCGCCAGCGCCAGGTCCACGGCATGCAGGCTCGCCACCAGAGTCACGCCATTGGCCTGAGCGTGGCGATTGAGCAAGGCCAGGCTGTGGTCGGCCAGCACCGGGTCCATGGCCGAAACCGGCTCATCGGTCAGCAATACCTGCGGCCGCTGGTACAACGCCCGGGCAATACCCACCCGCTGCAACTGGCCGCCAGACAATTGCCCGCACTGCACGAACAGTTTGTCGGCCAGGCCCAGCTCGGCCAGTGCCTGGCGCGCCCCCGGCACATCACTTGGGTACAGCAGGTTGAGCAGACCGCGCAGCACGCCCCACTGCCCCAGGCGGCCGGCCAGCACCGCCGTCACCACCCGCTGGCGCGGCGGCAAGGGCGGAGCCTGGTGCACCAGGCCTACCCGCGCGCGCAGGCGCTGGCGGGCCCTGGCAGACAACGCCCAGGGCTGCTCGCCGAGCAGCTCCAGGCGCCCGCTGCTGGGCTGGACGGCGGTCGCCATCAGGTGCAGCAAACTTGACTTGCCCGCCCCCGACGGCCCGATGATGGCGACGCGCTCGCCCTGGCCGATGCTCAGGCTTACGTCATCAAGTGCACGTACCTGGCCATGGCGCAGCCCAGCCCCATGCAGATGGATAGCCACGTTGGAAGCCACTGTCGATGTCACTTGAGCAGGCCGGCCTCGCGCGCAGCCTGCTCGGTGCCCACGTAGTTCTCAGGTTTGGTCTCGATGAAACGGCTGGCTGCCTGCAGGTCGAGGATCGCCTTGTGCTCCGGGTTGGCCGGGTCGAGGCCGAGGAAGGCTTTCTTGATCTTCTCTTTCAGCGCCGGGTCCATGTTGCCGCGCACGGTCCAGTTGTAGTCGAAGTAGGTCGGTGTGGTGGCGAACACTTTCACCTTGGCGGTATCGACCTTGCCGGCATCCACCAGCTTCTGCCACACGCTGGCGTTGAGCACGCCGCCATCGACCTTGCCGGCCTGCACCCAGGCCACGGTGGCATCGTGGGCGCCGGAGTAGGCAACACGGCCGAAGTAGTCTTCAGGCTTGATGTTGTCCTGCTTGAGCATGAAGTAACGCGGCATCAGGCTGCCCGAGGTCGACGAAATGGAACCAAAGGCAAACGACTTGCCCTTGAGGTCGGCCAGGCTCTTCACGTCGGGGTTGGCGGTAATGAACTTGGAAGTGAACTGCGCATCCTGTTCACGCTGCACCAGCGGCGTGGCGGCAGGGTCCTTCAAGTGCACCTGCACGAAGGTGAAGCCCCCCAGCCAGGCCATGTCCAGGCGGTTGGAGGCCAGCGATTCGACTACTGCCGGGTAATCGGCCACCGGCACGAACTTCACCTCCATGCCCAGCTGCTTGGCCAGGTACTCGCCCAACGGTTTGAACTTGCGCTGCAGCTCGGTCGGCGCTTCGTCAGGAATGGCGCTGACTCGCAGGATGTCGGCGGCCTGGGTGACAACGGCACAGCAAGACAGCACGAGGCCGGCGGCGAGCGCCAGAGGGCGTTTGAGCATGGGTGTTCTCCGGTTCAATAGCGGGGAAGGTCGGTCTATGCGCCGACGACGGGAATTATAAGAGGCGCAGGCGCAAAGGCCAGCTTTGCTACAATCGCGCGACAATTTGACCTGCTGAGGTACATATGAGCGAGCCGATTCGCCTGACCCAGTACAGCCATGGTGCCGGCTGTGGCTGCAAGATATCCCCCAAGGTGCTGGATGTGATCCTCGCTGAAAGCGGCACCCAGGCCCTGGACCCGAAACTGTGGGTGGGTAACGCCTCGCGTGACGACGCTGCAGTGTACGCGCTGGACGACGAGCGCGGCGTGGTCTCGACCACCGACTTCTTCATGCCGATCGTCGATGACCCGTACGACTTCGGCCGCATCGCCGCCACCAACGCCATCAGCGACATCTACGCCATGGGCGGCGACCCGCTGATGGCCATTGCCATCCTCGGCTGGCCGGTCAACGTGCTGCCGCCGGAAGTGGCCCGCGAAGTGATCCGCGGTGGCCGAGCGGTGTGCGCCGAAGCCGGCATCCCGCTGGCCGGCGGCCACTCGATCGACGCCCCCGAGCCGATCTTCGGCCTGGCCGTCACCGGTGTGGTCAGCAAGCGCCACCTCAAGCGCAACGACACCGCCAGCGCAGGCTGCCGCCTGTACCTGACAAAGCCACTGGGCATCGGCATCCTCACCACCGCCGAGAAAAAGGCCAAGCTGCGCCCCCAGGACCAGGGCCTGGCCCGCGACTGGATGTGCACCCTAAACACCCCCGGCAGCCGCTTCGGCAAGCTCGACGGGGTCAAGGCCATGACCGACGTCACCGGTTTCGGCCTGCTCGGCCACCTGGTAGAACTTGCCGAAGGCAGTGGCCTTACCGCGCACCTGGACTATGCTGCCGTACCGCGCCTGCCAAGCGTCGACCACTACCTGGCCGAGGGCTGCATCCCTGGCGGCACCCTGCGCAATTTCGACAGCTACGGCCACAAGATCGGCGCCCTGAGCGACGACCAGAAGCACCTGCTGTGCGACCCACAGACCAGCGGCGGCCTGCTGGTGGCGGTTAGTCCGGAAGGTGAAGCCGAGTTCCTGGCGGTGGCCGCCGAACTGGGCCTGCAACTGGCGCCGATCGGCAAGCTGGTCGAGCGACAGAGCCATGCGGTCGAGGTGATCTGATGCGCCCCGACTGCACCGACTTCCGCCAGTTGTTCCTCGACGATGTGCCGATGATGGACATGCGTGCACCTGTCGAATTTGCCAAGGGCGCCTTTCCCGGTGCCGTCAACCTGCCGCTGATGAATGATCAGGAGCGGCAGAGGGTCGGTACCTGCTACAAGCAGAAGGGCCAGGCCGCCGCCATCGCCCTTGGCCACCAATTGGTCAGCGGCGCCACCAAGCAGGCACGCCTGGAGGCCTGGGCAGCGTTCGCCAAGACGCACCCGGAAGGCTACCTGTACTGCTTCCGTGGCGGCCTGCGCTCGCAGATCGTGCAAGGCTGGTTGCGCGACGAAGCGGGCATCCAGTACCCGCGCGTCAAAGGTGGCTACAAGGCCATGCGTACCTTCCTGCTGGAGACCACCGAGCAGGCTGTGGAGCAATGCGATTTCGTGTTGGTGGGCGGCCTGACCGGCACCGGCAAGACCGACGTGCTGCACCAGCTGGATAACGTGCTGGACCTGGAAGGCCATGCCAATCATCGCGGTTCCAGCTTCGGCAAGCGCGCCACCGCGCAGCCGGCGCAGATCGATTTCGAGAACCAGCTGGCCATTGACGTATTGAAGAAGCGCGCCCGTGGCATCGAGCAGTTCGTGCTGGAGGATGAAGGCCGCATCGTGGGCAGTTGCACGGTGCCGCTGGAGCTGTATCAGGGCATGCAGCATTACCCGCTGGTGTGGCTGGAAGACAGCTTCGCCAACCGGGTGGAGCGCATCCTGCGCGACTACGTGGTCAACCTGAGTGCCGAGTTTGTCAGCGTGCATGGCGAGGAGGATGGCCGTCGGTTGTTTGCCGAGCGCATGTTGCAGAGCATGGCCAATATCTACAAGCGCCTGGGGGGCGAGCGTTATCAGCGCTTGTCGGAGATCCTGCGCGAGGCGCTGGAAGAGCAGCAGCGCAGTGGTGCGGTGGACCTGCATCGGGGCTGGATCGAAGGGTTGTTGAACGAGTACTACGACCCGATGTATGCGTACCAGCGGGCCGCGAAGGCAGAACGCATCGAGTTTGCCGGGGATGCGGTGGAAGTGCGCGAGTACCTCAAGGCCCGGGCCCTGCGCGAACCGCGCAAGTAGCACCAGGGCCGCTTCGCGCCCCATCGCCGCGGTTCGTCGCCACGACAAGCCAGCTTCCACCCCGACAGCGCTGCTCTCAAGACCTGCGCAATACCTGTGGGAGCGGGCGAGCCCGCGAAGCAGACAACGCAGTGGATGGCACGGGCTTCGCCCGTGTTCGCGGGCAAGCCCGCTCCCACAGTGATCGCATCAGCTTTCAACACTTGAGCAAGGCAGCTGCTCCAGCCGACCGCATGGGATTCGCGTCAGGTGCGGTCCCTGTGGGAGCGGGTTCACCCGCGAATAGGCCGGAACGGTCGCCCTCACTGCCCCGGGCTGAGCACCCGCTCCAGCTCCGCCGCCCGGTCTCGGGTCATGTTCATCAGACATGTCCCGCCTTCCAGCTGTGCCATGGTCCCGCCGCTGGCCTGCACATGGAACTGGCAGTTGCCATCGCGGTAGGCAATCCACTTGCGCTGCACATCGCGCAGGCTCTTCTGCTGCGCGGCGTCCAGCTTGCCCATCAGTTGCTTGTAAACCCGGTTCAGCCGCTGGTCCTGCATTTGCGTCTCAGCCTTGATACATTCGCCCATGGCCACGGTACTCGAAGCCTGGTCCATGCATTGCTGGTAACCCGGCGTGTAGTCCTCCGCCATGGCCAAGGGTAGTACAAAGGCCAGTCCCAGGCCGCTCAGGTAACGCTTGCTCATGTTCATGCTCCCCTGGTGAATATCAAAGCGTCTGCGGCTGCTCCGGCGGCATCAGTACGTTGCCCGGCTCGAAGCGCAACGCTGGCATCTGCGTAGCCGCATAAAACGCCACACCCAGCGCCGCAATCAGCACCACATCAAGCCAGGTCCAGCCCGGCATGTCATCGGCGCTGCGTGCCTTCCAGCAATGCCAGGCCTGCCCCATGCAGAACACCACCATCGCCGCCAGCCACAGGTAGAAACCGGCACCCAGGCCGGTCAGCTCATGAAACGCGTAGCTCTGGTTGTCCGGCAAGCGGTCAATTCCGAAACTGCTGGCCGCCAGATACACCGCCACCAACCCAGCCAGCAACGCCAGCCGCCGGAAGCGTCGATGGGCCAGGATCGCCAGGGCCAGCAGCGGGTTGGCGAACCATTGGTACAGGCCGAAGGGCATGCCCCATGGCCCGTACAGCAGCATCTGCAGGGCCGGCATGTGGCGGTCGCCACTCATCAGCGCGCCATCGAAAAACAGGGCGGACAGGTACAGCGCCAGGCTGATGCTCAGGTAGAAGACAGGCAAAGGGGATTCCTGGGGGAAACGGGACAGGCTGCGACCATAACCCAGGGCTCGCCCCGCTTCCAAACCTTCTATGGGGTGACAGGCCGATCAGGCAACCGGCGGCTCCAGCAACAGGCCGTAGATGCCTGAGTCAGACAGCTCACCGGCTACGCACCAGCGCGCGCGCAAAGTGCCTTCGAGGACGAACCCTTGGCGCTCCAGGGTGCGCGCCGAGCCGAGGTTGCGCGGGTCGATCTCGCCCTCCAGGCGGCGCATGTGCAGGGTATGGGCGAGGTAATCGATGAAACAGGTCAAGGCTTCGTCCATGTACCCCCTGCCTTGCACTGCACTGGCCAGGCAGTAACCGATCTCGCCACGGCGGGACACATCGTCGATGTTGAACAGCTGGACCATGCCGATCAGCTCGCCGTTGTCGCGGCGGTACATGCCGAGCTTGAGCTGGTCGCCATTGGCATAGGCTTCGCGGTCGGCGGCCAGGGCGCTTTCGGCTTCGGCCAGGTCTTGCCAAGGTGCATGGTGCCAATAGCGCATCACCTCGGGATCGGCCATGATCGCCAGCCATTGCGCGGCATCGGCATGGCGCATGGGGCGCAATTGCAGACGCGGGCTGTCGAGGCAGAGGTCACTGGGGAAACTGCGGGGTGGGGTCACGCCGGATCTCCTGTCCATTGCTGGGGAGATGACAGTTTAACGGCATGCGTATGGTTCGAGCATCCCGGGGCTGCTGCGCAGCCCCGGTTAAAGTTTCAGGCGCCGCGATTCAGGCCCACTTCCATATCATTGATCAGCGCCTTGGCCATGGCACTGAGAATTCTCGCTGCGCTGCCAGCGATCTTGTCACCCTCCATCTCGGCCTCTTCGTTCAGGTGCTTGATGCAGCCGATCAGCACCGACAGTTCATCGAATGCCAGATCCAGCGGAACGCCCGGCTCTACCCGGTACAGCTCGAGGAACTTTTCCACGCCGGCGGTGGTGCGGGATTTCAGGTGCTCGCTCATGCCTTCGTCTCCTGCGCTTTCATCTGGGCTAGCAGGGCTTGTAGCAGGTCGGTCTGGGCAGACATCGCTTCCAGCAGGCTGGAACGCAGGGCTGGGGCTTCGGCGTCGAGGTATTGGAGGATGGTACCGGAGAGGTTGTCCATGACCTGAGTGGCCTGGGACTTGGCGGCTTGATAGGTAAGGTCTGAAACGGGTGGGTCAGGTACGGGTTTGTTCATGATCAACTCCAATGGGTTCAAAGGAGCAACCACCTGAATCCTTCTCACAGATTTGGGCGGCAGCCGTGCGCGTGGTGAGAAGCCCGTGTTGGAGTCACCACGGTCAGGCCGAAGCCTGCACGCGCACAGCTGCCATGAACTGGCAGGAAGACAACCAACAACGAGTTCTCACACTCGCTCGCCATATGGGCGAACGGCGAAATTACCGCTGTGATTCTTCCCTGCCTATCAGACGGCATCCGACTGAGGTCGTAGGATAATTCCCAATTCTAGAGAACCTGAAGCATTTGGTATCAAGTTCAGAATCTTCTTACAGCTGACGGCCCTTTCGCGGGTGAACCCGCTCCCACAGGAATTGCGCCGCTTTCAAGGCTGGTGCAGTACCTATGGAGACCATGGGTACCGCCGCCATTTCAAGGCCAGCGCAGTACCTGTGGGAGCGGGTTCACC
>NZ_JAFGYI010000088.1:0-1250 GCF_017490905.1 Pseudomonas sp. 32_A
TGTAGATACCGTCTTGACCCTCACCCCGCAAGAGCGATTTGAGGGTCAAACGGTTTGCCGGATTTCACTACGCCATACACCAGGTGCAAAAGCTTACGCATAGCAGCGCAGACTATCTGCTTGTAGGCTTTACGCCGATTGCTCAAACGCTCTGCCAGTGCCTTCACGACCGGGTTGTATCTGATCGAGACAGTGCCTGGCATCCACAAGCCGGCGCGCAATCTTGGGGCTCCTGTACGGGAAATGGTCGATTGGCCAATCTTCTCTCCCGATTGATGGATCATCGGGTTGAGGCCTGCAAACGCAACCATGGCTGACGGGCTTTCGTACTTCAGCGGATCACCCAGTTCTGCAAGGATCAGCGCGGCCGTGGTGTCTCCCAGGCCATCAATCGACGTAATCAGTTCTCGTCGCTGGCGCAGGTCTGGATCGTCATCGATCGTCTGCTCAATAGCCTTACGGGTTTTCGCTATTTCTTCGCTGATGTGCCCAATTACAGCTCTGATCGATTCCTGGACAGCGATCTGCGACACATCCAGACGGTTCTGCTCCATCTGCTGCATCTCTTTCAGGTCGTCCAGACGCCGCACCAAGGCCCGCAAGCGCCGCTGAGCTGGCGGCTCAGGCTTCCACTGACGAAGCAAATCTTTTTTCTGCTGACCGTAAGCAGCAATAACCTTGGCATCAGCCTTATCAGTTTTGACGCGTCGAAGGTCCGCTCCGGCAAACTTGGCAATCACGGCGGGATTCAGAATACACACCCGGTAACCCTTGGCATGAAAGCACTCAGCAAGCGCTTCGTGATAAGTGCCAGTGGCCTCCATGATAACCCAGGCACGTGGTTCGGCATGTTGCTCAAGCCAGGTTGCGAATTGCTCAAAACCACTCGGATTATTGGCCAGCTTGGCTTTGGTACGGACTTTCCCATTGGGAAGTGGAGTTGCAATATCGAAAGATCGCTTGGCTACATCGACGCCAACAACAACAGACATGATCTTCTCCCTCAGACAACGAAGTTTCGATCACCCAGCACTCGGTTCAACCTTGCGAATGCGTGCTCACGCCGGGGGGCGGCACTAGATACCGTTCGAACTGTTCGAGTGGGGTTGGAGGGCCAGAGCGTTATCTACAATACGGGCTCGATGCCCTTGGAGCGGCTCCGCTTCATGACCCTCCCTCGATGATCAGTCGAGAACTTTCGCCTCTTGTGAGGCGAAAGTCGAGATACAAGGAGCGGCCTTGTGTCGCGA
>NZ_JAFGYI010000089.1:0-1232 GCF_017490905.1 Pseudomonas sp. 32_A
TGAATCGCCCCTGGTTTCGTAGACACCTCCAAGCCTCATAATGAGGCCCAAATAGGAGGTGCCATGAGTCGTCAGCGTTACCCCGAAGAATTCAAGATCGAAGCGGTCAAGCAAGTGACCGAGAAAGGCAAACCTGTCGCCGATGTCGCCCAGCGCCTGGGCATGTCCGTGCACAGTCTTTACGCCTGGATCAAGGTCTACAGCAAGCCCCAAGAGCAGCGTCAGCAAGACGACGATCAGCAGGCCGAACTGCGCAAGCTACGCGCTGAACTCAAGCGCGTGACGGAAGAGCGAGACATCTTAAAAAAGGCCGCCGCGTACTTTGCCAAGGAGTGCGGCTGAAGTACGCCTTCATCAAGAAGCACTCGACTGATTACCCGGTGCGGCGCCTTTGCCAAACCCTCAAGGTGCACCCCAGCGGCTATTACGCCTGGCTGGCCGAGCCTCAATCTGCCCGAGCAAAAGAAGATCAACGTCTGCTTGGCTTGATCAAACACGCTTGGCTGGAAAGCGGAGGTGTATACGGCTACCGCAAAATTCACGATGACCTGCGTGAGCTGGGAGAGGAATGCGGCCGAAATCGAGTCAGGCGCTTGATGCAGGCGGAGGGGCTGCGTTCTCAAACGGGCTATCGGCGGCGTCCAGGGTTCTATGGTGGAAAACCAACAGTGGCCTCGCCCAACCACCTCGCGCGGCAGTTCAAGGTAAGTGAGCCGAACAAGGTCTGGGTGACAGATATCACTTACATCCGCACCTATGAAGGGTGGCTCTACCTCGCGGTAGTGCTGGATCTGTTCTCACGCCAAGTAATTGGTTGGTCAATGAAGCCAAGGATGTGCAGCGACCTGGCTATCGACGCGATGTTGATGGCTGTTTGGCGACGCAAGCCTCAGCAGCAAGTTATGATTCACTCAGATCAAGGCAGTCAGTTCAGTAGCTCGGATTGGAAAAGCTTTTTGAAGGCCAACAATGTAATCAGCAGCATGAGCCGGCGGGGAAACTGCCACGACAATGCCGTAGCCGAGAGCTTTTTCCAGCTTTTGAAGCGAGAGCGAATCCGACGAAAGATCTACACAACCCGTGAAGAAGCCCGAAGTGATATTTTCGATTACATCGAGATGTTCTATAACCCTAAACGCCGACACAGCAGTGCTATGCAGCTGTCTCCAGTAGAGTATGAGAAACGCTATTTCCTGAGCTTGGAGAGTGTCTAGAAAACCAGGGGCGATTCA
>NZ_JAFGYI010000090.1:0-1199 GCF_017490905.1 Pseudomonas sp. 32_A
TGAATCACAGCGTCGACCCACGCACCGGCCAGTACACCCTCGGCATCGAACTGCTGTCACTGGTCGGTAACTACCTGATCGGCCCCAATCTCCCCTTGCGCCTGGCCTTCAATGCCCTGACGCCAGAAGACACTGGCTTTGGCAAGGGCTGGACCCTCAACCTCAGCCGCTACACCCCCACCACCAGCTCGCTGCAGGTACACACCGGCGAACAATTCCATGTCGATGGCGGTGGCGCCGAACCGAAAATCAGCGAGCAGAAGCTCAAGAGCTTCCGCTTCCTGGACGATGGCAACGGCGAGTACAGGATCGTGCACCGCACGGGCATGGTGGAACAGCTGAAAGTCATCCGCTCGGGCGGGCTCGATATTGCCGTGCCTCATCGGGTCTATGCGCCATCGGGCCGCTGGATCGAGCTGAGCCATGAAGGCCGGTTCGGCGAACATCGCTGCCTGTCCAGCATCGTCGACCGTAGCGGCCTGAAGCTGCTGTCCGTCACCTATGAGAACAACCTGATCACCTACCATCTGCACCCAGATTTCGGCGAAACCCGTTACGAGGTAGCGCTCAAGGACCGTCGGGTAGAGTGCGTGACCCTGCCGAGCCATGATCGTGGTAGCTGGCGGTTCAAATATGACAGCAACCCGTCGACACAGAATATGACCTGCCTGACAAGGGTCGAGACGCCCCAGGGCAGCATCGAGACGATCACTTACGACGATGACGGTCACCAGCTCCTCGCCGGCGCCCCCGTGGCCCGCATCCCACGGGTCAAAACCCACACGGTCGATCCTCTTGCCAATCAGCCGGCCTTGACTACCACCTACAGCTACCCCAACGACCGCAACTTCCTGGGCTTTGGCAGCGGGCTGAACTGGGAAAAGGACAAGGACAACCTGTACCGGGCAAGCAGCGATTACTTCTATGAAGTCCACCTCAGCGAGGCCAGCGAAGGCAAAGAGTTGCGCAAGGCCAGCTACCGCTATAACCGCCATCACCTGCTGACCCTGCAAACCACCGCGCAGTACGGCGATGTCATCGAAGATGTGACGGAAGATGCGCGCAAGCAGGACTGGCATATCCAGGAAACCGAGACGGTTTACCACGAAATCCCGAACGTCGGTTTCGAGTATCAGCTGAACAACTTCCAGCAGCCCTACACCGTGACCCAGCGCTGGCGGCTGGAAAGCGACAGCACC
>NZ_JAFGYI010000091.1:0-1114 GCF_017490905.1 Pseudomonas sp. 32_A
TCGGTATTCCTCCACATCTCTACGCATTTCACTGCTAAACGTGGAATTCTACCCCCCTCTGCCATACTCTAGCCTGCCAGTCACCAATGCAGTTCACAGGTTGAGCCCGGGGATTTCACATCGGTCTTAGCAAACCGCCTGCGCACGCTTTACGCCCAGTAATTCCGATTAACGCTCGCACCCTACGTATTACCGCGGCTGCTGGCACGTAGTTAGCCGGTGCTTATTCTTCCGGTACCGTCATCCACTCCGGGTATTAGCCAGAATGATTTCTTTCCGGACAAAAGTGCTTTACAACCCGAAGGCCTTCTTCACACACGCGGCATTGCTGGATCAGGCTTGCGCCCATTGTCCAAAATTCCCCACTGCTGCCTCCCGTAGGAGTCTGGGCCGTGTCTCAGTCCCAGTGTGGCTGGTCGTCCTCTCAGACCAGCTACTGATCGTCGCCTTGGTAGGCCTTTACCCCACCAACTAGCTAATCAGCCATCGGCCAACCCTATAGCGCGAGGCCCGAAGGTCCCCCGCTTTCATCCTTAGATCGTATGCGGTATTAATCCGGCTTTCGCCGGGCTATCCCCCACTACAGGACATGTTCCGATGTATTACTCACCCGTTCGCCACTCGCCACCAGGCCGAAGCCCGTGCTGCCGTTCGACTTGCATGTGTAAGGCATGCCGCCAGCGTTCAATCGGAGCCAGGATCAAACTCTGCAGTTCAGTTCCTGTTACGGTTTGCGTGTAGTGCCAACCGGTCGTTCACTCAAAGCTGACAGGTATATGAATCTCGTCATAAACCTTACTTACTCTAGTGTGAGACTCTTGATACGTTCGCTTGCGATCCGAAAATCGCCCGCTTCCATCAAGCGCCCACACTTATCGGCTGTTCATTGTTAAAGAGCATATCCGCGAGAAGATTCGACTACGTACCGCACCCTTCTCAGCAGCGCTGCGTTGTCAGCAGCAGAGAAACGAAATTATGATCACTTATTCGCAGCGCGTCAACAACTTTTTTACTGCCGCGTCGCGCACCGCCCAGATCACCGCCTCGCGCCCTCGGCCGCCTCTACCGCCGACCGTACCGCATGAGCCGCGAAACCTCCCGCTTCCCCCTTCGC
>NZ_JAFGYI010000092.1:0-1073 GCF_017490905.1 Pseudomonas sp. 32_A
AACGAATAGCTCGTAACCAAACATGCACAGCGGTCAAACAGTATGTCCCAAGGGGACTTAAGCGCGGTGGCCTCCCCTATCCCCTACGAGGCTACCCGGATCGATGACGCGAATTGGGGACATTCAAATGAGCATCCTAGTCACCGCGTTTAAAATGAACCTGCCGGCTGATCGTTTTTAGGATATTGTGAGTAATATAGATTGGCGCTAGTAGATCACAGAACAACCGCCGCATACGGCCGATTGTCGCAGCCCGGGTCGATTATAACAACGGTGCAATCTCAGCTAAACCGACGCAGTTTTGCTCCTTGGATTCTGAGCCCGGGCATCGCCCCTCGTTTATGAACTAGCCTATCGCAGACGGTATCAACAGGAACATCCTCGTGTTAGATATTGAGGCTGCTTCGTGTCGGCACGAAGTGTCTTCCGATGCAGTGTCCAGTCATGACCTCGATCCATCGCGTATAGGGACGCCCCCTGCTCGCGTTACTGCCAAGCGAGCGTGGTGTGGTGCCCCCGACCTACAACTTGCGCCAATTATCGAGCTGGTAGACGACCAGCGCTGACGAGCTGGCGC
Organism: Pseudomonas sp. 32_A; assembly: GCF_017490905.1. NCBI lineage: Bacteria > Pseudomonadati > Pseudomonadota > Gammaproteobacteria > Pseudomonadales > Pseudomonadaceae > Pseudomonas > Pseudomonas sp. 32_A. The sequence continues at coordinate 578 of NZ_JAFGYI010000092.1, forward strand.
AATGACGACCTAATTGGCGCACAGTACTAGGCATCGTCATCCAATGCGACGAGTCCTACACTATCTTGGATATGATATGGCGCACTACACATGCTAGCCGCTGGGGAGATTAGCTCGAGTTGCCCCTTTGCCCGATCCCGGAAGATACGCTCTAAGCTCGGCAATCGCTCTTGCCGTGCGAGATGCTAGCAAAAAGGTGTACTTCTCAGCGGAGCAGAAAGATCATGTTTATTGGAAGCATCAACCTGCGCCGTCTTGTTAACTTGTCATATCGCGCACGTAGTAGCCTAGAGCGCCAGGGGCGGAAATTCGCCTGAAAAGTTTTGCCGGCGCACAAGCACGATCGGCTCCTAATAGGAGGTGAATTAGATAGGGAAAAGATCGGGATGCTACTAGTTTACTGCGTCACGCTGAGGGACTCATCCTGGGCTACAATCCTATTGCCGAGATAGTATTTCTTAGCTTCCTGAGGGAGGTCAATTTGAATGCTGTATCT
>NZ_JAFGYI010000093.1:0-1062 GCF_017490905.1 Pseudomonas sp. 32_A
GGTAAAACGCAAGCACCGGCTGTCGAGTTGTACGGCCGTTCAGCCACGAGTCACGGGGTCTAACGCCTACCAGTACTGATTGCCGAGCAAATCTGTGAATGGCGACTATGCGCCTAGTCAACCAGATGTGTGCTAGCCCGTCGAGACTGAAAAGCTATAACCCGCAGACCCGAGCGAAAGCGGCGGTCCTTACAAGTCCGCTCCTCGGGGAGCTTGATTGATAATTCTGTATAAGGTGATCGCAGGTTGTGCAATCATTGCTCAAAAGGGTGTACACCGCCCTTAGACGTCTTGGTATACGGACAACTGATGGACCCACGTTGCGAGTCCAGTAAATCAGGACGGGGATAATTGCGCGGTTTTGACTGCGGAAGGAAGCCAAGGCCCACCTAAAGTATGCTGCAAACATATGCAGATCCCCTGAGACAGAGTCGCTATCGTTATGTCTCCTTCCCGCGGTCAAGGCGAAACCGCAGCAAACTTCCTCAGACGCTGCCCTAACTGCGCAGTTAATAATTCTGGCAATTCGTCTCCACACTAGAAGTCGACGAACAACGAAGAGCGACGATGCCCGTTTCAGGTGGTCCTCAGCGTACGGCGGGACCTCTGAGAATTGGGATACAGGACCCAAAAGGCTGAAAGGGGGCAGTGAAGTCGGACGGACTCAACGCCCCTCTTTACAGCAAATACCAGCGGCCCTGACCCCGGGGAACAGTCGCATGACGAGGCAGTTTCCAGAAACGTGTATCACATCTAGGCATGGAATCTTATGCCAGCTAACGGAACAAGCTTTGTGCCATTCGGACCTACCGTAAGCCTATATTTCGTTTTTCTGAGACCTATCCGAGTTCAGTGCGACCGTACAGCTCTGGAACCCAAAGGTTCGTTTTTTTCTTGGTACCTATTCCTCCAGGAATTACTGACCATAGTGCTCGTACGCTAGTCTAGCCTAGTAAAACCACGATCAGCCGACGGTCTGGATGCCGACGCCCGTATACTGTGAGCAGCTTGGGCGGAAATGGAAGTAATCTGGAGAATTCCCCCCATGTACTCTGCGTTGAT
>NZ_JAFGYI010000094.1:0-1046 GCF_017490905.1 Pseudomonas sp. 32_A
CGTCCGCATCGACGGCCTGAGCGCGGCGGTCGTCGCGATCACGCTGAACTCCGGCGCGTATCTCGCCGAGGTCGTGCGCGGCGCGCTGCTGTCGATTCCCAAGGGATTGACGGAAGCCGGGCTCGCGATGGGGCTGTCGATGCCGCGCGTGCTCGTGAAGATCGTCGGGCCGCTCGCCTTCCGGCGGCTCCTTGCGCCGCTCGGCAACCAGTGCATCGTCAGCCTGAAGGACACGTCGCTGTTCATCGTGATCGGCGTCGGCGAGCTCACGCGCAAGGGCCAGGAGATCATCGCCGGCAATTTCCAGGCGGTCGAGATCTGGACCGCCGTCGCCGCGATCTATCTCGTGCTCACCGGCGTGATGACGCTCACGCTTCGCTTCGTCGAGAAAAGGATGCGCATCTTATGAGCATGGTCGAATTCCGCAACGTGTCGAAGAGCTTCGGTCACGTGCCGGTGCTGAAGGACATCGACCTGCGCATCGACGCGGGCGAGGTGGTGGTGGTGGTCGGGCCGTCGGGCTCGGGCAAGTCGACGATGCTTCGCTGCATCAACGCGCTCGAGAAGATCACGGGCGGCGATCTGCTCGTCGACGGGCAGAGCGTGAAGGGCAAGGCCGCGGTGATTCACGGCATCCGGCTCGAAGCCGGCATGGTGTTCCAGCAGTTCAACCTGTTTCCGCAGATGACCGCGCTCGAGAACGTGATGTTCGGGCCGATCCAGGTGCGCGGCGCATCGCGTGCGCAGGCGCGCGATCAGGCGATGGCGCTGCTCGCGAAAGTCGGCCTCGAGGCGCGCGCGAACCACTATCCGTCCGAGCTCTCGGGCGGCCAGCAGCAGCGCGTCGCGATCGCGCGCGCGCTCGCGCTGAAGCCGAAGGTGCTGTTGTTCGACGAGCCGACATCCGCGCTCGATCCGGAACTCGTCAACGAGGTACTCGACGTGATCAAGGAGCTCGCGCGCTCGGGGACGACGCTCGTCATCGTCACGCACGAGATCGGTTTTGCGCGTGAGGTCGCGGATACGGTTCTCTTCCTGGAGACCGG
>NZ_JAFGYI010000095.1:0-1028 GCF_017490905.1 Pseudomonas sp. 32_A
GAGCTGAACTCGTTGTTCTCGCTCTCCCGGTCCCAGGGGAAGCTCACCTTGACCCGGCCCCACTCGTCGCAGTAGATCTCTTCCCCGGGCGGCCCGACGACCGTGGCCATGTGCGGGCCGTCGATGCGTGGTTTGGGCAATGGCGCCGGTCGCCATTCGATCCGACCGGGCACCAGCACGGCTTCCTGCGAGTAGCGCGTTCCTTGTTCGGCCCCGGCAGCTTCTTCTTGCAGGCTGGTGAACTGGCTGCCCTCGTGACGTACACGCATTACGCGCCAATGGGCGTTGAGGTCTTTGCGCGGATGCTCGATGAGGGTAAAGCTCAGCCCCGGTTGCAGGCGTATATCGTCACCCTCGACTTCGGCAATACGGGCGTCATGGCGCAGGGCCGTCAGGCGGGTAGCGGTGAAGGGCACACCGACCGCATCGCGCTTGTAGCGGCCGGGGTAGTCGAAGCGCTCATAGTCCCGGGACTGATGGGTGATGCCACTGTCACTTGCGCGGTGTTCCTGCCGGTATTGCGGGTTGGTGAAGGTGTAGTCCCGCTGCACCTGGCGTGCGGTGCGCACCTGTTCGCTGTAACGCAGGCGGCGCAGGCAAGGCCTGGCCTGGTCACCACCGCTGTTGGCGCGGTACAGCACCTGGTCGGGGCCGATGTCGTCTTCATCGAAGAAGTCTTCATCCTCGTCGTCGGCCTTGATCGCGCCTCGGCTGATCTGCCCCAGCGCCAGCAGCCGGTCGGTGATGACCAGCAGGTGGTGTTTCGGTGTGTGCTCGAAGCGATAGACAAAACCCTCTTCACCCGCCAGGCGGGCGATGAAGTCGAGGTCCGTTTCACCGGCCTGTACGCAGAACTCGCGCACCTGGTGCTCGCCCATGCTCTTGATTTCGAAACGGGCAATGCCCTGGCGCCTGAGCATCAGTTCGAGAATCTGCGGTACGGTTTTCTGCTGGAAGATGCGCCAGTTCGAGCGCAAGCCGGCACGGGCCAGCACGGGCTCGACCAGGGCGCGGTAACGGGTGCGATA
>NZ_JAFGYI010000096.1:0-1027 GCF_017490905.1 Pseudomonas sp. 32_A
TTTTGCCGAGTCTGCCGGGCTTATCAATGCTCGTTCCCGATTGGGTCTGTCGAACATCGAGACCCGCGTGGCGAGCTACCTGCGAGGACTTGAGTATTTGAGGAAGGATGGTCAGTTCAGCCAATGCCGCAAGTGCCGAGACTTCTCCCATCCCAGGCCCTGCGAGCAGCTGCTTGTACTGCCGAGTAAGCGTCGGACACTGGGCGACCAGCTCGCGGCCCGCCTTACGAAAGCGCTCAATTCGATTATCCAGTGAAGCAATCGCTTCCTCCTGATCCTCGATCAGCATCGACACGGTTGTAGCGGTCGCCTGCAATGCATGCAGTTCGTTCTTCGCCCTTGTACGATGCCCCACCAAACGATTGATGTGTCGCCCCAGAGCCCTCAGCTCAAGCTGCACAAGGCTTGGAGGTGTCCACAAGCGCGGTGTCATACGCTCGCCGTACTCGGACAGCAGTTGAGCATCTATTGCATCGGTCTTGCTGTTCACCAGCATTAGTTTGGCGAAATTGTGGAAGCTCTTGGGGTTGATCACGGATACAGGAAGGTCAGCCGCATGTAGCTCAAGGGCCAAGTCCAGGTAATAGATTCCGGTCGCCTCCATCACGATCGACTTGGGTTTGAGTGCCAGCAGCTTTTTCACCGCAGCCTTACGGCCTGCAGGGGTTTGAGCGATATCCCACTGTCCGGCCGGACGCCCATCTTTACGCACCGCAACGACCGAAGTACGTGAGCCGATATCGACGCCAACCCAGACACTCATTTCTTCCCTCTCCAAGCGAGTTAGGTAACAATGGCCTCCGGTTCCCCGACCTCGAACTTCATGCTGCTGCAACCTTGTAATGCGAAGTCCGACTTGTCGGCTTCTCGATACTCTTCGCAGTGGGCAATGAGGCGGGGGGCCTCTCTACATACAAGGTCAGGGGCAATGCCTGCCTTCAGGAGCGATCGGCCTCCCCGGAAGTGCTTCTTCAGCCCGACGAGAATAACCTCTCCCGCTAGGCCAGACACAACATACAAGGAGCGG
>NZ_JAFGYI010000009.1:0-140061 GCF_017490905.1 Pseudomonas sp. 32_A
ATGCCTTGCCGATAGCGGTCGAGTACCGCACGGGGCCAGGGGTCGTTGGCGAAGGCGATCCAGGCCTTGCGGTAGAGCAGGGTATCGATGTTGATGAAGGAGGCGATCACATCGTGGCCTTCGGTGGCGCATACCTTGGGTAACGACCTGGGTGGCCCCAAGGGCATCTGCGATACCGGAAAGCGCTGCAAGGTACCTTCCGCCGCTACCTCGTAGGCCTGCCAGATTTCCTGGTCGAGCAGTACGTAGACATAACCCTGGCGCAGGAGGCGCAACTGGTCGGTGTGCATCGGGTGGAAGATGATTTCGCTATCGTCTGCCAGGCGATAGGGGCGCCCTGTATCCGGGCGTGGGGCGTAGGCCTCGCGCAGCAGCAGAATCGGCAGGCCGGAGCGTTCGCAGGCATTACAGGTGCCGTAGGTATTGGGGATCTCTTCCTGCATGGTGATGTGGATGGTTTTGCTGATGCTCATGAGTAACTCCTTGCCTTCGGCAGGCTGGCGACGATGTGCGACCAGGTGCAGTCGTCGTAGCTGGCGAAGCGGTCTGCCAGGCGCTGTTCGCCGGCAGCTGCCTTTTCCACCGCGTGCTGGATGGTCGGGTGCTGAAGGAGCAGTGGGTGGACCATGAGCATGTGCAGGCTCATGCACTGGATATCGGCGCGGTCGCGCAGGCCCTGCCTGAACGCCTTGAGGATCAGGTTCATGGCATGGGTGGGGGCGTTTTCCGGCAGGCCTGCATGGGAATGCTGCACGGCACTCAGGCGATGCCAGGCACAGAGCAGCTGAATGATCTGTGGTGCGACATGCTGTGTCGCCCTTACGGCCTCGGGGACGGCCAGTTCGCCAGCCATGGGTTTTCGCTCGAATACCTCGCAACTGCCCCGACCATCGGGATGTAGCCAGCTGCGAACAGGTCCGAGGACTTCGTCTGCGTTTTTCAGGGTCGCGCGCAGCAGCGCCAGCCGCACCGGTTCGAACCAGGCGGTGATACCGTGCGGTTTTGGTTGGTGCAGTACCTGACACTGCTGGCTGATGTGCCGGGCGATGAGGTTGGCGGGTTGGTCGCTGATCAGCCAGCCACACACGTAGTGCCAGGTAGCTGCCGATTCACGAGCGGCGCAGGTCGCACTCAATGACGCAAGGGCTGTGGGCGCATCGCCGGGTTTCGCAAGCCGCACCAGAGCTGGCCAGCATTCGGGATCCTGCACCAGCCCGCTGCAGTCGACGCGTGTTACGGCATCACTACCCAGCGCTTCACCGAGGGCAGCGATGGCCAGCGGGTGCTCAGGCGGGCAGCCGGCGAATGGGTCCAGTAAAAGGTAGAGGGCCTCGTCTGGCTGACGCTGCAGGTTGGCGAAGTGATCGACCGACTGCACGTAGCCCTGCGCGGACTGGCTCGACATGAGAAGTTCCTTTTCTCCTTGATGGCGAGCAGAAACCTAACGGGGAATCAATGCTGCAGGTAGTTATTGGCTTCCTAACCAGTTGTAGGATTTTTCGCTTTCGGACGAGGCAGGCGTATCGCTCAGGACCTCGGGGATTCTGTTTCAAAGCATTGGCGCACCACCTCAAGGTAGCGCCGGGCGCCCAGGCCCAACGGGCGCGACTTGACCCAGATGATGTCCACCCACAGGCGCAACCGGCTGGCCATGTTGTCGAAACGCACCTCTGCCAGCGCGCCCGAAGCGATCAACGGTTCAACCAACGGCTGCGGCAGATACGCCCAACCAAGGCCCGATTGCACCAGGTCCAGCGTGGCCAGGTAGCTGTCGGTCAGCCAGATGCGTCGCGACAGTACCATGCGCGGGTCCGACCCGGTGGCCTTGCCCGAGGCCACGATGATCTGCCGCTGTTCGGCGAAAGCCTCTTCAGGTAATGGCGTGCCGCTGTTTTGCCCGGCCGGATGGCGGGGGGAGGCAACGGCAACCAGCAACTGGCTGCCAGCTTCCAGGAATGACTCGCGCTCGTCGATGCCAGGCCGTTCGAAGACCAGCGCCAGCTGCACGCTGCCGTCGTGCAGCAGGCGGATGGCTTCGGCCTGGGTGGCCGAGCGCACCTCGATTTCCAGGCTGGGAAATTCCTGGGCGAGGGTTTCCAGTGGTTGGCTCCAGCGGCCTGTCTGCAGCTCGGGCGCCATGGCGATGGTCAGGCGCTTTTCCAGGCCCTTGTGCAGTTGCAGGGCCTGGGCGTCGAGCAGGTTGAGCTGGCAGATCACCTGCCTGGCCTGGGGTTCCAGGGCCAGGGCGGCGCTGGTGGGCAAGGCTTTGCGCGTGGCCCGGTCGAACAGCACCAGGTCCAGCTCCGCCTCCAGTTGGGCGATGGCCATGCTCACGGCCGAAGGCACACGCCCCAGCTTGCGCGCGGCGGCAGAGAACGAGCCTGCCTCCAGCACCGCGAGGAAGATTGCCAGGGAGTCGCTGGTAAAGGCCATGTTCATTGAACCTGAGGTGGGGGGTGTGAGCGAATAGTAATAGATGAGGCGAAAGTTTTATGGCCCCTGTGGGATCGAGCGCCGCTGGTGCGGCGCATTACAGGTCCAACGTGAACCTGAAGCCTGTGCGGTACCTGTGGGAGCGGGTTTACCCGCGAAGAAGCCTGCGCGGGGTAGGGCACCGGCTTCGCCGGTATTCGCGGCTAAAGCCGCTCCCACAGGTACAGCGTCAACTCCAAGCCAGCGCAGCACCTGTGGGAGCGGGCGCGCCCGCGAAACAGACGACGCGGTTGATGGCACCGGCTTTGCCGGTGTTCGCGGGCGTGCCCGGGCGTGCCCGCTCCCACAAAGCGCTGGGGCTCACAGGCGCTGAATATCCAAAGGCCAACGCCGCCAGCACCACCCAGTTCCTTACAGCCCTTCGCCCAACACCCGATCAATGCTGTCGACAAAGTAGTCCACGCTCGCCCGGCTGGTGCACATCGGCGGCTTGATCTTGAGGATGTTCAGGTAGTCGCCAGTCGGCTGCATGAAGATGCCCAGGTCACGCAGGCGATTGCACAGCGTCATGGTTTCCTCGGTAGCTGGTTCCAGGGTTGCGCGGTCGCGCACCAGTTCCAGCCCCAGGTAAAAGCCCGAGCCATGCGCCGCGCCGGCCAGCGGGTGCTTGTCGACCAGTGCCTGCAGGCGCGACTTGAAGTAGCGCCCGGTATCGCGGGCGTTGTCCCACAGGCCTTCTTCCTGCATCACGTCCAGCACCGCCATGCCGATGCGGCAACTGACCGGGCTGCCACCTGCCGAGGAGAAGAAGTAGCCCTCGGCTTCCAGTGCTTCGGCAATCTCGCGGCGGGTGATGACTACGCCCAGCGGTTGGCCGTTGCCCATGCCTTTGGCCATGGTGATGATGTCAGGCACCACGCCCTGTTCCTCGAAGCCCCAGAAGTACTCGCCCAGGCGGCCATAACCGACCTGCACCTCGTCGGCGATGCACACGCCGCCGCGGGCACGTACTTTGGCATAGGCCTCGCGCAGGTAACCGGCCGGCAACGAAATACCCCCGGCATTGCCGTACACCGGTTCGCAGATGATGCCTGCCAACTGGCGGCCACGGGCGTCGAGGTCGGCCAGCTTGGCGTCGACGTCGCGCAGGTAGTCGGTGGCGCTGTCGGCACCACGGAAGCGGCCACGGAAGGTGTTCGGCGCTTCGACCGGGTGCACCCAGTCCGGGCGGGTTTCCAGGGCCTGCGGGTTGTCGGCAATGGAGGTGGAAATGGCATCAGTGGCCACCGACCAGCCGTGGTAGGCCTCCAGCACGCTGAGCAGGTCGCGCCCGCCGCTGTAGGCCCAGGCCAGGCGAATCGCCAGGTCGTTGGCTTCGGTGCCGCTGTTGACCATGAACACCCGGTCGAAGCCTGCGGGTGCCAACGCCAGCAGGCGTTCGGAGAACTCGGTGATGGCCGCGTAGTGGAAGCGCGAGTTGGTGTTCAGCAGCGACCACTGCCGCGCCGATTCGGCGACCATGCGCGGGTGGCCGTGGCCCAGCACCGCGACGTTGTTGAGCATGTCCAGGTACGAGCGGCCCTGCATGTCGATCAGGTAGTTGCGCCAGCCGCGTTCGATGTGGGGCGGTTGCGCGTAGTAGTGCTTCTGCGAGCGGGCGAAGCTGGCGTCGCGGCGGGCCAGCAGGGCCTGTGGGTCAGGGAGTGGTTCGGCGTTGCAGTCGAAGCCCAGCAAGGCAGCTGGCGACGGGCACAGGGCCAGCCAGGCCGTCGCCTGGGATGGCGTGGCGAAGAATGGCGGCTGGATGCCGTCATCCAGGCACAGTTGCACACTGAGGAAGCCACAACTGCTGCCCAGCGGCTGGCCTTTTTCCACGGCCTGGCCATTTGCAGGCGCGTCTTCCAGGCCCTGCAGCCACAAGGTCCAGTGCGCGCTGCGCAGGCAGCCACGGCCGTCACCATGGCGCTGCCAGGTGCCGGCATCTGGCGCTTGTACCAGGCTGCCGTTGGGTACATGCAACTCGACGCCCAAGGCGCAGGTGGCGGGCTCTTCGGGGCGGTCGATGTGGGTTTGCGACAGGCGATACTGCCCGTGCAGGCTGCAGGCCGGGGCCGGTTGCGTGGTCAGCAGGTGCTGGTCGATGCCCGGTTGCTCCCAGTTGCCCGCCTCGCAATGCACGCTGAGTACGCCCAGGTCGACGCGCGTCACTGCCTGCCCGTCCAGCTCAGGGAGCAGTGGCGCGCAGCCGCTCAGGTCCAGCGTGGCAGGCTGCAGGCCCGCAGCTTGCAGGATGGCCGCTTCCATCAACGCGAAGGGTACGGCGGTGGCAGTGTCGAAGATTTCCCATTCATGGGCGATGTTGTCGCGGGTGTACTGGTTGCCGGGGTCTACGGCGAGTTGCTGCTCGCTGCTCAGCACTAGCACGGCGGCGCGGTTGAGCACCAGTGGCCACAGGGCGCGCAGTTCGGCTTCGCTCAGTGGGTTGAGCGCCTGGTAGGCATGCACGGCTGGCAGGATGCGCAGCGGGTCGCCCTCGGCATGGTGCAGCAGCGCCGCGCAGGTTACCGACAGGTCGGCGATGCGCCACGTGCGCAACAGGTCGCCGAAATCGATCACCCCTTGCAGCTGCCATTGGCGCTGGGCATCACGGGCCCACACGGTGTTGTCGTCGGTGATGTCGAGGTGCACGGCCTGGCTTGGCAGGTGAGCAACCAGCGGCGTCAGGCGCTCGCTGGCCTGGCGGGTGGTGTGTTCGATACGGGCGCGCTGCTCGCTGTCCTGCAGCACCGGCAGCAGGTGAGCGATCAGTGCCTGGGCATGCTGCGGGTCCCATTGCAGGGTGCGCGCAAGGCCTGGGTGATCGAAATTGGCAAGTGCCTTGTCCAGCTTCGCACAGAGCCCGCCCAGTTCAGCCATCAGGCGTGGCTCCATGTGCTTGAGGCGGGTCAACGGTTGGCCTTCGATGTAGTCGAGCAGGCGCAGGCGCAGCGGTTGCCCGTCTATTTCCAGCGCCAGCAGCATCTGGCCGTCGCTTGCCGGGCACACGGCGGGCACTGGCAAGCCCTGTTCGCGCAGGTAGGCCAGGGCCGCGTGTTGGGCTTCCAGTTCGAGCTGGGCGTAGCTGCCGTGGCAGGCCTTGAGCACGAAGCTGCCTTGGGGGGCGTCTACGCGGAAGTTAAGGTCCTGTTGGCTGCCCAGTGGCGACAGGTTGCCGGCAATGCCGTAGTGCGTTTGCAGCACGGCATGTGCCTGGGCTTCGCCGAGCGCAGGGCTGGGCAGGCCGGAACGCTGGATCAGCGTGGTCAGGGCAGGGGAGGCGGGCTGGTATTGTGTGCTGGACATGGGCTCTACCGTTGCTGCTGGGGGTTGACGGTGGAGAATTTATGCTCGATCTGGCTGATGATGGAAGACGATTGTTGTCAGAAAATTTGATGATTGGATTGCTGCCCCGGAGCTGTGTATGCCGTGTTCGCCTTGGTAGACGTGGTTTTGCTGACAGTGAAGTGGGTGTCTTCCGTGGTCATTCTTGAATCCCCTGAAAATTCTCGACTGCCTGGACGGGCCTCTTCGCGGGCACGCACGCTCCCACAGGTACTGCGCAAGTGTTGAAGCCTGTGCTGACCCTGTGGGAGCGGGCGTGCCCGCGAAAGGGCCGGCCCTGGCGACACATTAATCAGCCTTGGTGCAAGTCTTGGGTTCGGCGAGGATTGGGAAATGGCCCACAGGGATAGCGCATGGCTTGAAGCCAGCGCGGTCGGGGTGGGAGCAGGCTTGGAACCGCGGCGATGGGCTGCGCAGCAGCCCCCAAAAGCTAACTAGCCGCATCCACCTCCAAGAACGCCGCCTCCAGCAACTGCCGGGTATACGGATGCTGCGGCGCATGGAAGATCGCCTGTGCATCCCCTTGTTCCACCACATGCCCATGCTTGATCACCATCAACTGGTGGCTCAACGCCTTGACCACCGCCAGGTCATGGCTGATGAACAGGTAGGTCAGGTTGTATTTCTGCTGCAGATTGCGCAGCAACTCCACCACCTGCCGCTGCACCGTGCGGTCCAGCGCCGACGTAGGCTCATCCAGCAGGATCAGCGCCGGCTTCAATACCAACGCCCGGGCAATGGCAATGCGCTGGCGCTGCCCACCGGAAAACTCATGCGGATAGCGATGCCGCGTGCGCGGGTCCAGCCCCACTTCCTCCAGGGCAGCAATAATCGCCGCTTCCTGTTCCTGCGCGTTGCCAATGCCGTGAATGCGCAACCCTTCACCGACGATATCCGCCACGCACATGCGTGGGCTCAGGCTGCCGAACGGGTCCTGGAACACTACCTGCATCTCCCGGCGCAACGGGCGCACGGCCTTCTGGTTCAGCCCTTCCAGGTTCTGACCATGGAAGCGAATGCCGCCCTGGCTGGAGATCAGGCGCAAGATCGCCAGCCCCAACGTCGACTTGCCAGACCCGGACTCGCCGACAATCCCCAGCGTCTGCCCCTGCGGCAAGCTGAAGTTGACCCCGTCCACCGCCTTCACATGGTCGACCGTGCGCCGCAGCAGGCCCTTCTTGATCGGGAACCACACCTTGAGGTCATCCACCTCCAGCAATGGCGCGCCCACCGGGTTGTGCGCCGGCAGCCCGCTGGGCTCGGCATTGATCAGCATCTGCGTGTAGTGGTGCTGCGGCGCGCTGAACAGCGTGGCGCATTCGGCCTGCTCGACAATCTGCCCGTGCTGCATCACGCACACACGGTGGGCGATGCGCCGTACCAGGTTCAGGTCATGGCTGATCAGCAGCAGGGCCATGCCCAGACGCGCCTGCAGTTTCTTCAGCAGGTCGAGAATCTTCAATTGCACGGTCACGTCCAGCGCCGTGGTCGGCTCGTCCGCAATCAGCAGTTCCGGCTCGTTGGCCAGGGCCATGGCAATCATCACCCGCTGGCGCTGCCCGCCCGACAGCTCATGGGGCAGGGCCTTCAGGCGCTTGCGTGGTTCGGGAATGCCGACCATCTCCAGCAGCTCCAGGGTGCGCGCCGTGGCCTCCTTGCCAGTCAGGCCCTTGTGCAGCAGGAGGATTTCGTTGATCTGCTTCTCGATGCAGTGCAATGGGTTCAGCGAGGTCATCGGCTCCTGGAAGATCATCGCAATGCGGTTGCCGCGAATGCGCTGCATGGTCTTCTCGTTCTGCTGCAGCAGGTCCTTGCCCTCGTAGCGGATGCTGCCGCTGGGGTGGCGGGCCAGGGGGTAGGGCAGCAAGCGCAGGAGCGAGTGCGCGGTGACCGATTTGCCCGAGCCACTCTCGCCCACCAGTGCCAGCGTCTCACCCTTGCGGATGTCGAAGCTGATGCCGTTCACCACGCGGTGGGCCTGGTCCCCGGTGACGAATTCCACCGCCAGGTCGCGCACTTCGATCAGGTTCTGTTCACTCATGTCACTTCCTCGGGTCGAAGGCATCGCGGGCGGATTCGCCGATGAACACCAGCAGGCTCAGCATCAGCGCCAGCACGGCGAAGGCGCTGATGCCCAGCCAGGGGGCCTGCAGGTTGGACTTGCCCTGGGCCACCAACTCGCCCAGCGACGGTGCGCCAGGCGGCAGGCCGAAACCGAGGAAGTCCAGGGCGGTGAGGGTGCCGATTGCGCCGGTGAGGATGAACGGCATGAAGGTCATGGTCGAGATCATGGCGTTGGGCAGGATGTGCCGGTACATGATCGCGCCGTTGCGCATCCCCAACGCGCGGGCTGCGCGCACGTATTCCAGGTTGCGCCCGCGCAGGAACTCGGCGCGCACCACGTCCACCAGGCTCATCCACGAGAACAGCAGCATGATGCCCAGCAACCACCAGAAGTTGGGCTGCACGAAGCTGGCAAGGATGATCAGCAGGTACAGCACCGGCAGGCCCGACCAGACCTCCAGGAAGCGTTGCCCGGCCAGGTCGACCCAGCCGCCATAAAAGCCCTGCAGGGCACCGGCGATCACGCCGACGATGGAGCTGAGCACGGTCAGTGTCAGGGCGAACAGCACCGAGATGCGGAAGCCGTAGATCACCCGTGCCAGCACATCGCGGCCCTGGTCGTCGGTGCCCAGCCAGTTGTCCGCCGACGGTGGGGCCGGTGCGGGTACGCGCAGGTCGTAGTTGATGCTCTGGTAGCTGAACGGGATCGGTGCCCACAGCACGAAGCTGTCTTTCTTCTCCAGCAGTTCGCGGATGTACGGGCTCTTGTAGTTGGCTTCCAGCGGGAATTCGCCGCCGAAGGTGGTTTCCGGGTAGCGCTTGAACGCCGGGAAGTACCATTCGCCGTCGTAGCGCACGGCAATCGGCTTGTCGTTGGCGATCAGCTCGGCGCCCAGGCTCAGGCCGAACAGGATCAGGAACAGCCACAGCGACCACCAGCCACGGCGGTTGGCCTTGAAGCGCTCGAAGCGCCTGCGGTTGAGGGGGGACAAGGCCATGTCAGTGCTCCCGGCTGGCGAAGTCGATGCGTGGATCGACCAGGGTGTAGGTCAGGTCGCCGATCAGTTTCACCACCAGCCCCAGCAGGGTGAAGATGAACAGGGTGCCGAAGACCACCGGGTAGTCGCGGTTGATGGCCGCTTCGAAACTCATCAGGCCGAGGCCGTCGAGGCTGAAGATCACCTCGATCAGCAGGGAGCCGGTGAAGAAGATGCCGATGAACGCCGAAGGGAAACCGGCAATCACCAGCAGCATGGCATTGCGGAACACATGGCCATACAGCACCCGTGGCCGGCTCAGGCCCTTGGCCTTGGCAGTGACCACGTATTGCTTGTTGATCTCGTCGAGGAAGCTGTTCTTGGTCAGCAAGGTCATGGTGGCGAAGTTGCCGATGACCAGCGCGGTGATCGGCAGTACCAGGTGCCAGAAGTAGTCCAGCACCTTGCCGGTGGTGCTCAGCTCGTCGAAATTGTTGGAAGTAAGGCCACGCAGCGGGAACCAGTCGAAGTAGCTGCCGCCGGCGAACAGCACGATCAGCAGAATGGCGAACAGGAACGCCGGGATGGCATAGCCGACGATGATCGCCGAACTGGTCCACACATCGAAGTGGCTGCCGTGGCGCACGGCCTTGGCAATGCCCAGCGGGATCGATACCAGGTACATGATCAGCGTGCTCCACAGTCCCAGCGAGATCGACACCGGCATCTTCTCGACGATCAGGTCGATGACCTTGGCATCGCGGAAGAAGCTGTCGCCGAAGTCCAGACGGGCGTAGTTCTTGATCATGATCCACAGGCGCTCGGGCGGCGACTTGTCGAAGCCGTACATGCGCTCGATCTCGGCGATCAGTGCCGGGTCCAGGCCTTGGGCGCCACGGTAGTTGGAGCCGGCCACGGACACTTCGGCGCCGCCACCGGCAATGCGGCTGGTGGCGCCTTCGAAACCTTCGAGCTTGGCGATCATCTGCTCGACCGGGCCGCCGGGGGCTGCCTGGACGATGATGAAGTTGATGATCAGGATGCCGAACAGGGTCGGGATGATCAGCAGCAGGCGGCGCAGGATGTAGGCCAGCATGTTATTCGGCCTCGTCCGCAGTGGCTGCGCTGGCGGCCGGGGTTACGCCAGGCTTGATCCACCAGGTGTCGATGCCGATGTCGTACTTGGGCGAGACGTCCGGGTGGCCGATGTGGTTCCAGTAGGCCACGCGCCAGGTCTTGATATGCCAGTTGGGGATCACGTAGTAGCCCCACAGCAGCACGCGGTCGAGGGCCCGGCAGTGGTCGATCAGGCTCTGGCGCGAATCGGCATTGATCAGTTGCTCCACCAGCTGGTCGATGGCCGGGTCGCGCAGGCCGATGAAGTTGCGGCTGCCAGGGTTGTCGGCGGCGGCACTGGACCAGAACTCGCGCTGCTCGTTGCCCGGCGAGTTGGACTGCGGGTAGCCACCGACGATCATGTCGTAGTCGCGCGAGCGCAGGCGGGTAATGTACTGGGAAACGTCGACCCGGCGGATGTTCAGGTCGATGCCAAGGTCGGCGAGGTTGCGCTTGAACGGCAGCAGGATACGTTCGAACTCAGTCTGTGCCAGCAGGAACTCGATGCTCACCGGCTTGCCCTGGGCGTCGACCATCTTGTCGTCGACGATTTTCCAGCCGGCTTCCTGCAGCAGCTTGTAGGCCTGGCGCTGCTGCTCGCGGATCATGCCGCTGCCGTCGCTGACCGGGTTGTGGAAGGCTTGGCTGAATACCTGCTCGGGGACCTTGCCGCGCAGCGGTTCGAGGATTTTCAGCTCGTTGGGGCCGGGCAGGCCGCGGGCGGCCATTTCCGAGTTTTCGAAGTAGCTGCCGGTACGGGTGTAGGCGCCGTTGAACAGCTGCTTGTTGGTCCACTCGTAGTCAAGCAGCAGGCTCAGCGCCTGGCGCACGCGCACATCCTGGAACACCGGGCGGCGGATATTGAAGATGAAACCCTGCATGCCGGTGGGGTTGCCGTTGGGCAATTCTTCCTTGATCAGCCGGCCATCGCGCACGGCGGGTACGTTGTAGGCAGTGGCCCAGTTCTTCGCGCTGACTTCCAGCGCATAGTCGAACGCCCCGGCCTTGAGCGCTTCCAGGGCGACCGTGGTGTCGCGGTAGGAGTCGAAGGTCATCACGTCGAAATTGTAGAAGCCGCGGTTGATCGGCAGGTCCTTGGCCCAGTAGTCCTTGACCCGCTCGTAGCGCACCGAGCGCCCGGCCTTGACCTCGGCGACCTTGTACGGGCCGCTGCCCAGCGGGATTTCCAGGTTGCCGCGGTTGAACTCGCGGCTTTCGTACCAGTGCTTGGGCAACACCGGCAGCTGGCCGAGAATCAGCGGCAGCTCACGGTTGTTCTTGTGCTTGAAAGTGAACAGCACCGTCAGCGGGTCTTCGGCGACCACTTCGGCGACGTCGGCATAGTACTGGCGGTACAGCGGCGCGCCGTCCTTGATCAGGGCATTGAAGGTGAACACCACGTCTTCGGCGCGCATTGGGTGGCCGTCGTGGAAGCGTGCCTCGGGGCGCAGGTAGAAGCGCACCCAGCTGTTGTCCGGGGCCTTTTCGATCTTGCCGGCCACCAGGCCGTACTCAGTGAACGGCTCGTCCTGGCTCTGGCGCATCAGGGTGTCGTAGATGCTGCCGATATTCTCGGCTGGCACGCCCTTGTTGATGAACGGGTTGAGGCTGTCGAAACCGCCGAAGCTGGACTGGCGGAAGGTGCCGCCCTTGGGCGCGTCAGGGTTGACGTAGTCGAAGTGCTTGAAGTCGGCCGGGTACTTGGGCGGTTCGTCATAAAGCGTGAGCGCGTGCTGCGGTGCGGCCAGGGCGGGAAGGCTCAGGCAGGCAAGCAACAGGCTGCCGGCCAGCCGGCGCAGTCGGTGCGTTGGCGTCATTGGGCTTTCTCCGAGGTCTTGATCCACCAGCTGTTCAGCCCAAGGGTGTAGGGCGGCGTGGTGACGAAGGCGAACCGGTTGCGGTAGGCCAGGCGATGATTGTCGAGGTACCAGTTGGGGATCATGTAGTACTGCCATGAGAGCACCCGGTCCAGGGCGCGGGCGGCGGCGACCTGGTCATCACGGGTACGGGCGGCGAGCAGGGTGTCGAGCAGATGATCGACCACCGGGTCCTTGACCCCAGCATAGTTCTTGCTGCCCTTGGTCGTGGCCTGGCTGGAGTGGAAGTACAGCCACTGTTCGAGGCCGGGGCTCAGGGTCTGGTTCAGGGTCATCAGAATCATGTCGAAATCGAACTGGTCCAGGCGTTGTTTGTACTGGGCGCGGTCCACGGTACGCAAGCGCGCATCGATGCCGATGCTGGCCAGATTTTCGACATAAGGTTGCAGGATGCGTTCAAGGTTGGGGTTTACCAGCAGCAGCTCCATGCGCAGCTGCTGGCCCTTGCTGTCAACCAGGCGCTGCCCGTTCAGTTTCCAGCCGGCCTCGGCGAGCAGGCCGAGGGCCTGGCGCAGGGTGTGGCGGCTGATACCGCGGCCATCGGTCTGGCTGACCTTGTAGGGTTCGCTGAACAGGCTGGCCGGCAATTGGTCGCGGAACGGCGCCAGCAGCAGCCACTCCTTGCCGGTGGGCAGGCCGGTGGCGGCGAACTCGCTGTTGGGGTAGTAGCTGGTCGAACGGCGATAGGCGCCGCTGAACAGCGCGCGGTTGGTCCACTCGAAGTCGAGCATCAGCCCCAGCGCCTGGCGAACCCGTGGGTCGCTGAAGGTGGCCCTGCGGCTGTTCATGAACAGGCCCTGGGTTTGCGTGGGGATGCGGTGCGGGATCTGTGCCTTGATTACCTCGCCCCGGCGCACGGCCGGGAAGTTGTAGCCGTTGGCCCAGTTCTTCGCCTGGTGCTCGATATAGATGTCGAACTCGCCGGCCTTGAACGCTTCGAAGGCGACCGTGGCGTCGCGGTAGAATTCGTACTCCACGCGATTGAAGTTGTATTTGCCACGGTTCACCGCCAGGTCCTTGCCCCAGTAGTTCTTCTCCCGTTCGAACACCAGCCGGCGCCCAGGCTGGACCTGGGTGATGCGGTAGGGGCCGCTGCCCAGCGGGGGCTCGAAGGTGGTGGCCTTGAAATCGCGCTTTTGCCAGTAGTGCTTGGGCAGCACCGGCATTTCGCCCAGGCGCAGGATCAGCAACGGGTTGCCGGCGCGCTTGAACACGAAGCGGATGCGCATCGGGCCAAGGATGTCCACCCGCTGCACTTCCTGCAGGTTGGTGCGGTAGATCGGGTGGCCATCCTTGAGCAGCGTGCGGTAGGAGAAGGCCACATCTGCCGAGGTGATCGGCTTGCCGTCATGCCAGTGGGCTTCCGGGCGCAGGTTGAACACTACCCAGCTGCGGTCCTCGCTGTACTCCACAGAGCGGGCGATCAGGCCGTAGCTGGAGGTTGGTTCGTCGCCGGACGGGTCGTACTGGCCGGTGCCGACCATCAGCGGCTCGTTCAGCTCGCTGACGCCGTATTGCTGGAAATTGGGCGTGGTAATCGGGCTCGACCCCTTGAAGGTGTAGGGGTTGAGGGTGTCGAAGGTACCGAAAGCCATGGCCCGCAAGGTGCCGCCCTTGGGCGCTTGCGGGTTGACCCAGTCGAAATGGGTGAATGTGGCTGGGTACTTGAGCGTGCCGAACTGCGCGTATCCGTGGCTTTCGCTCACCATCGCGGCTGCGGGAAAGCTCAAGGCCAGGCTGAGTGACAGCAGGAGGGGACGTATCAAGTCGGCATCCGATCCAGAGGCGTTGGGCTTTGATCGGGGTACAGTAACAGCTTGGTGGGGTTGGAAAAAGAGTGCGAACTTGAGGATTGCAAGGGGCTGCCTTGCAGCCCATCGCCGGCAAGCCAGCTCCCACAGGTACTGCACAAGACTTCAAGTCGATGCGGTCGGTGTGGGAGCTGGCTTGCCGGCGATGGGGCGCGCAGCGGCCCCGCACTACATCAATGCGAGAGGTAGACGGTCAGGGTCTGGCCTGGCTTCAGGGCATGGCCGCTGCGTGGGTTCCAGCGCTTGAGGTGCTTCATTTCCACGTTGAAGCGCTTGGCCACCAGGTACAGCGAGTCGCCTTTGCGTACCTTGTACTGCGTGGAGCGCTTCCCGGAGGCGGCTACCCGATTGCCAGCAGCGCTCGGCGCGCTGCCACCGCGCAGGGCCAGCACCTGGCCAGCGCGCACGCTGTTGCCGGAGAGACGGTTCCAGCGCTTGATGTCCTTGACCGAAACGCGGTTGGCCTTGGCGATTGCGCCCAGATTGTCGCCGCGCTTGACCCGGTAGCTGCGCGCCGCGACCGGAGCCTTGGCTTCGGCCACTGCGCGGGCGAACACGGCCTTGTTCGGCTGCAGGCTGACCAGTT
This sequence comes from Pseudomonas sp. 32_A, assembly GCF_017490905.1. Taxonomy (NCBI): domain Bacteria; kingdom Pseudomonadati; phylum Pseudomonadota; class Gammaproteobacteria; order Pseudomonadales; family Pseudomonadaceae; genus Pseudomonas; species Pseudomonas sp. 32_A. The sequence continues at coordinate 14,246 of NZ_JAFGYI010000009.1, forward strand.
GCTCGGGCTTGAGGTTGGACAGGCTGTCGCTCAGCAGTTGCGCCTTGGCGGTGGGTACCAGCAGCTGCTGCGGGCCGTCCACGGTCATGCGCTTCTTGAATGCCGGGTTGAGCTGGATCAGCTCGTCTTCGTCGATATTGGCGAAGGCTGCTACCCGCGACAGGTCGAGGCGGTCGTTGATGGCCACCGCCTCGAAGTAAGGTTCGTTGGCGATCGGGTTCAGGTTCACGCCATAGGCTTGCGGCGTGAGTACCACCTGCGACAGGGCAAGCAGCTTGGGCACGTAGTCGCGGGTTTCCTGCGGCAGCGGCAGGTTCCAGTAGTCGGTGGGCAGGCCGAGCCGCTCGTTGCGCTCGATGGCGCGGCTGACCGTGCCTTCGCCGGCGTTGTAGGCAGCCAGGGCCAGCAGCCAGTCGCCGTTGAACATGTCGTGCAGGCGGCTGAGGTAATCGAGTGCGGCATTGGTCGAGGCGGTCACGTCGCGACGGCCATCGTAGAAGTTGGTTTGGCGCAGGTTGAAGTGGCGCCCGGTGGACGGAATGAACTGCCACATGCCTGCGGCGTGGGCGCGCGAGTAGGCCATCGGGTTGTAGGCGCTTTCGATGGCTGGCAGCAGGGCCAGCTCCAGCGGCATGTCGCGCTCTTCGAGGCGCTCGACGATGTAGTGCAGGTAGAGGCTGCCACGCTCGCCGGCGCTTTCGATGTAGCTTGGGTTGCTGGCGAACCACAGACGCTGCTGCTCGATGCGCGGGTTGACGTCGATGTTGTCCTGCAGGGCAAAGCCCTGGCGCATGCGTTCCCATACATCCTGGGGTGCCTGCTCGGCCGGCTTGACCAGCAGCGGCGAAGGCTTGTGCTTGATCCGCGCCTGGTAGTTGTGCGCGCGAACGCTATCGGATTCGTCGAGCTGACGGGTGCTCTGGCAGCCCACCAAAGTGGCGGCCAGGGCCAGCGCACTGATTTGGGCCAGGCGCGTCAGGGCGACGGAATGAGAGGTTCTGCGGCTACGGGAAGACATCGGCTGACACAGGTTTCCGGGTGAAAAATTTCGGCGATTCTAGAAACCGCTCCGGGCCTGGTCAACCTTTGACCATCGCTTGCGATATATCTTGAGGTTATCAGAAGGTGTCCTTCCAAGACCTCAAGGCAGCAAAAACAGCGACATGCGAGGGGTTTGAATGTCCCTTCCATTCGTCTGCTTTTTGTTTAACTAATGTTTCAGAGGTGCGCAGGAAGGGATTGGTCAGGCGCTCCAGACCGATCGTTGATGGCAATGTGATGCGATTTTCGCCACGCAAACGGGTAACGTCCTCGAACCGCTGTTGAACGTGCGGGTTGCCGGGTTCCACCGCCTTGGCGAAACGCAGGTTGCTCAGGGTGTATTCGTGGGCGCAGTACACTTCGGTGTGCTCTGGCAGGGCTGCCAGGCGGGCGAGGGCAGGCTGCATCTGTTCGGGGGTGCCTTCGAACATGCGCCCGCAACCGGCGGCGAACAATGTGTCGCCACTGAACAGCACGGGTGTTGCCGGCTGGTCGCTGAACAAGGCGATATGCCCCAGGGTATGGCCGGGCACGGCCAGCACCTGGAAGGTCACGCCAAGCACGGTCACCTGGTCACCTTCGTCCAGCGCCAGGTCACGGCAGGGAATGTGCTCGCGGGCCGGGCCGCAGACGCGGGCGCCGGTCAGTTGCTTGAGCCGCTCCACGCCGCCGACGTGGTCATTGTGATGGTGGGTGACCAGGATGTCGCTCAGTACCCAGCCGGGGTTCGCCGACAGCCAACGTTCCACTGGGCCGGCGTCACCCGGATCGACCACCGCGCAGCGGCGTTTGGCAGTATCCTGTAACAACCAGATGTAGTTGTCGGAGAAAGCGGGGAGAGCATCGATCTGTATCATGGTGCGGATCCGATTCGCCTAGCGTGGCACATGAAGGCATCTTAGCCGCGATGGCGCGGTGCGAGAACCTTCGAGGGAGAGCGCAATGACCGACCAAGCCTTTGCCCAGGCCGACCCGGAGTGGGTCAAGCTGATCAGCCTGGCCCGTGAGTGGTTCAACGGCCCACTCGGCCAACTGATGCTCAAGGAGGAGGAAAAACTGCTGGAAGAAGAACTCGGGCGCTTCTTCGGGGGTTACCTTGTGCACTACGGGCCCTGCGCCGAGCCACCGCCCAGCGCGCCTCAGGTGCAGCGCAACGTGCGCCTCGGCGCGCCGCTGCCGGGGGTGGAGATTGTCTGCGAAGAGCAGGCCTGGCCGCTGAGCGAGCACGCCGCCGATGTGGTGGTGCTGCAGCATGGCCTGGATTTCAGCCTGTCGCCCCACGGCCTGCTGCGCGAGGCGGCCAGCGCCGTGCGCCCTGGCGGGCACCTGCTGATCGTCGGGATCAACCCCTGGAGCAGTTGGGGCATGCGCCATTTCTTCAGCCACGGCGCCCTGCGCAAGGCCCGTTGCATCTCGCCGTCGCGGGTGGGCGACTGGCTCAACCTGCTGGGCTTCGCGCTGGAGAAACGCCGCTTCGGGTGCTATCGTCCGCCGCTTGCCTCGCCGGCCTGGCAGCACCGCCTGCAGGGCTGGGAACGGATGGCCGGCGGCTGGCAGGGCTCCGGAGGCGGGGTGTACCTGCTGGTGGCGCGCAAGATGGTGGTGGGCCTGCGGCCGTTGCGCCCGGAGCGCCGCGAGCCGATGGGCAAACTGCTGCCGCTGCCGCTGGCCAAGGTCAACCGCACGGCGGCCAACCCCGAAACTGACAAGCACTGACTTCAAGAGTGGTACATGAGCGATAGCGTCGAGATGTTTACTGATGGTGCCTGCAAGGGCAACCCGGGCCCTGGTGGCTGGGGCGTGCTGATGGTCTACAAGGGCGTCGAGAAGGAACTGTGGGGCGGCGAGCGTGAAACCACCAACAACCGCATGGAGCTGATGGCTGCGATCCAGGGCCTGATGTCGCTGAAGCGCGAATGCGAGGTGGTGCTGACCACCGACTCGCAGTACGTGATGAAGGGCATCAACGAATGGATGACCAACTGGAAGAAGCGCGGCTGGAAAACCGCGGCCAAGGAGCCGGTGAAGAACGCCGACCTGTGGCAGCAGCTGGATGAGCAGGTCAACCGCCACAAGGTCACCTGGAAGTGGGTACGCGGGCACATCGGCCACCCCGGCAACGAACGCGCCGATCAGCTGGCCAACCGTGGCGTCGATGAGGTGCGCGCCAAGCGTTGAGCTGGGGTACAATTGCGCCCTTTGTAACTGATGCAAGTTGGAGCGCCCCGCGTGGAGCAGCAGCAAGATAAACGGTTCGTCATTCTCGATACCGAAACCACGGGTATGCCGGTCAGCGAAGGCCACCGGATCATCGAGATCGGCTGTGTCGAGGTAATCGGCCGGCGCCTGACCGGGCGGCACTTCCACGTTTACCTGCAGCCGGACCGTGAGAGTGACGAGGGCGCCATCAACGTCCACGGCATCACCGATGCCTTCCTGGTCGGCAAGCCACGCTTTGGCGATGTGGCCGAGGAGTTCTTCGAGTTCATCCAGGGCGCCACGCTGGTCATTCACAACGCGGCGTTCGACGTTGGCTTCATCAATAACGAATTTGCCTTGCTGGGCCAGCAGGACCGCGCGGACATTTCCCAGCACTGCACCATCCTCGACACCCTGCTGCTGGCGCGCTCGCGCCACCCGGGGCAGCGCAACAGCCTGGATGCGCTGTGCAAACGCTACGACATCGACAACTCGGGCCGTGAACTGCACGGCGCATTGCTCGACTCGGAACTGCTGGCTGACGTCTACCTGGCGATGACCGGTGGCCAGACCAGCCTGTCGCTGGCCGGGCATGGGGCAGAATCGGGGGATGAAGGGGGCGGTGCTGGCGGCAGCGAGATTCGCCGTATTACCGGGCGTGTGCCCGGGCGGGTGATCATGGCCAGTGCCGAGGAGCTGGAGGCGCATGCCGAGCGCCTGGCGGCCATTGCCAAGTCGGCGGGTGGGCCATCCATGTGGCAGGCTTTGACCGAGACACCTGCTAGCTGATTTTCAGCCTGTACCGGCCTCTTCGCGGGCGCGCCCGCTCCCACAGACAATCGACTGGTCTTGAAAACAATCCAGTCCCTGTGGGAGCGGGTTCACCCGCGAAGAGGCCAGTACAGGCAGTACAAGGCTCAACTACCCTGAAATGGACGTCATGTCCTTCGGAGGTAGCCACCTGATGTACAAGGACCTCAAGTTCCCCATCCTCATTGTCCACCGTGCCATCAAGGCCGACAGCGTCGCTGGCGAACGCGTGCGGGGCATCGCCGAGGAACTGCGCCAGGACGGCTTTGCCATCCTCGCCGCCGCCGACCATGCCGAGGCCTGCCTGGTCGCCGCCACCCACCATGGCCTGGCTTGCATGCTGATTGCCGCCGAGGGCGTCGGCGAGAATACTCACCTGCTGCAGAGCATGGCCGAGCTGATTCGACTGGCCCGCCTGCGTGCGCCCAACCTGCCGATTTTCGCCCTGGGCGAACAGGTGACCCTGGAAAACGCCCCCGCCGAAGCCATGAGCGAGCTCAACCAGCTGCGCGGCATCCTCTACCTGTTCGAAGACACCGTGCCGTTTCTTGCGCGCCAGGTGGCGCGTGCCGCACACATCTACCTCGACGGCCTGCTGCCGCCGTTCTTCAAGGCCCTGGTACAGCACACCGCGCAGTCCAACTATTCCTGGCACACCCCGGGCCACGGCGGCGGCGTGGCCTATCGCAAAAGCCCGGTTGGCCAGGCCTTTCACCAGTTCTTCGGGGAAAACACCCTGCGCTCGGACTTGTCCGTTTCCGTGCCGGAGCTGGGCTCGCTGCTCGATCACACCGGCCCCTTGGCCGAAGCCGAAGCCAGGGCCGCACGCAACTTTGGCGCCGACCATACCTTCTTCGTCATCAATGGCACCTCCACGGCCAACAAGATCGTCTGGCACGCCATGGTCGGCCGCGACGACCTGGTGCTGGTGGATCGCAACTGCCACAAGTCGGTGGTGCACGCGATCATCATGACCGGTGCCATTCCCCTCTATCTGTGCCCCGAGCGCAACGAACTGGGCATCATCGGCCCGATCCCTCTCAGCGAGTTCAGCGCCGAGGCGATCCAGGCGAAGATCCAGGCCAACCCTCTTGCCCGCGATCGCGGGCAGCGCATCAAGCTGGCGGTGGTGACCAACTCCACCTACGACGGCCTGTGCTACCACGCCGGGCTGATCAAGCAGAGCCTGGGCGCCAGTGTCGAGGTGCTGCACTTCGACGAAGCCTGGTTCGCCTATGCGGCCTTCCACGAGTTCTTCACCGGGCGCCATGCCATGGGCACGGCCTGCGCGGCAGACAGCCCGCTGGTGTTCAGCACCCATTCCACCCACAAGCTGCTGGCCGCGTTCAGCCAGGCCTCGATGATTCATGTGCAGGACGGGGCCAGGCGCCAGCTGGACCGTGACCGCTTCAACGAAGCGTTCATGATGCACATCTCGACCTCGCCGCAATACAGCATCCTCGCTTCGCTGGATGTGGCCTCGACCATGATGGAGGGGCCGGCCGGGCGTTCGCTGTTGCAGGAAATGTTCGACGAGGCGCTGAGCTTTCGCCGTGCCCTGGCCAACCTGCGCGAGCATATCGCTGCCGACGACTGGTGGTTCAGCATCTGGCAGCCGCCGAGTGCCGAAGGCATCCACCGTTTGGCCGCGCAGGACTGGCTGCTGCAGCCGGGGGCGGAGTGGCATGGCTTTGGCGAAGTGGCGGACGACTATGTGCTGCTCGACCCGCTGAAGGTGACCTTGGTGATGCCGGGCCTGAGCGCGGGCGGTGCGCTGGGCGAGCATGGCATCCCGGCGGCGGTGGTCAGCAAGTTCCTCTGGGAGCGGGGGCTGGTGGTGGAGAAAACCGGCCTTTACAGCTTTCTGGTGCTGTTCTCGATGGGCATCACCAAGGGCAAGTGGAGCACCCTGCTTACCGAGTTGCTGGAGTTCAAGCGCCACTATGACGGCAATACCGCCCTGAACAACTGCCTGCCGAGCGTGGTGGCTGCCGATGCCTCACGCTACCAGGGTATGGGCCTGCGCGACCTGTGCGACCAGTTGCATGGCTGCTACCGGGCAAATGCCACGGCCAAGCAGCTGAAGCGGCTGTTCACGCGCTTGCCGGAGGTAGCCGTGAGCCCGGCCCGGGCCTATGACCAGATGGTGCGCGGTGAGGTGGAAGCGGTGCCGATCGAGATGCTGCTGGGGCGCGTGGCGGCGGTGATGCTGGTGCCGTACCCGCCTGGTATTCCATTGATCATGCCGGGCGAGCGGTTCACCGAGGCGACCCGCTCGATACTCGATTACCTGGCATTCGCCCGGGCGTTCAACCAGGGCTTCCCAGGTTTCGTCGCCGACGTGCACGGCCTGCAGAACGAAAGCGGCCGCTACACGGTGGATTGCATCAAGGAATGCGAATGATCTCGACGCCGCTGCGCGCCAGTTCGAAGCGGTTTTCGCCCAGGTGGTTGACCTTGTCGCCGATGGCCAGGCGATAGGTGGTGATGGGGGCGCCCAGCGTGCTGCCGTCGGTTTGCAGGGTCGACTCCTGGAACTCGTGCACGGGGTAGATGCGGCCTTCGGCGTCACGGGCGTGGAATTGGCCGACCATTACTGCTGCCATTTGGGTGGAAACCTCTGAATTGCGTGGGAAATGTCTGCAGGCATAGACCGTGGAACAGCGTCGGAAGTTTTCGCCCCGCGGAAAAAAAACCAAGGCGCCGAGGAACGGTCATCTATAACTACAACGTCCCTTTACTCAGCGAAGGTTGGAAATTGCCATGAGCCAGGTGTATTCGGTAGCGGTTGTCGTCGGTAGCTTGCGCAAGGATTCCTACAACCGCAAGGTCGCCCGCGCACTCTCGGAGCTGGCGCCGTCCAGCCTTGCCCTGAGGATCGTCGAGATCGGCGATCTGCCGTTGTACAACGAGGACGTCGAGGCCGACGCACCGCCAGAGGCCTGGAAGCGTTTTCGCGACGAAATCCGCCGCAGCGATGCGGTGCTGTTCGTTACCCCGGAATACAACCGTTCGGTGCCGGGCTGCCTGAAAAACGCCATCGATGTGGGGTCGCGGCCCTACGGGCAGAGCGCCTGGGGGGGCAAGCCAACGGCGGTGGTCAGTGTGTCGCCGGGGGCTATTGGTGGTTTCGGTGCCAACCATGCCGTGCGCCAGTCGCTGGTGTTTCTGGATATGCCGTGCATGCAGATGCCCGAGGCCTATATCGGCGGCGCAGCGAGCCTGTTCGATGACGCAGGCAAGCTCAATGACAAGACCCGGCCGTTCTTGCAGGCGTTTGTCGACAAGTTTGCTTCGTGGGTTAAGTTGAACCGGGCGGTTTGACCTGCCTTGAGCAATCATCGCTGAGCGCACGATCCCTGTAGGAGCGGCCTTGTGTCGCGAAAGGGCTGCGCAGCAGCCCCGGCAATTTATGTTGCGAAGCTGAAATCCTGGGGCTGCTGCGCAGCCCTTTCGCGACACAAGGCCGCTCCTACAAAAAAGCGGATTAGCGGAAACTGTAGGAAACCCCGGCATACACGCCAAAGCCTTCGCCCGGCGTCGAGCGGGCGTTGTCTTTGCCGGCATCGTCATAGGTCGGTGTCACCGTCGCCGCATAACGCTTGTTGGTCAGGTTGCGCAGGTCCAGCCAGGTCTGCCAGTCCTGCTTCGGTGAATCCCAGCCCAGGCGCGCGCCGAGCAAGGCATATTCATCGGCGTGGTAGCTGTTGGCGTAGTCCACCTGCACCTTCGACGCCATCTGCGTGTTGACCCCGGCGTAGAGGCCGCTCGGCCAGTCATAGCGCAGCTCGGCCTGGTAGTAGTGCATGGGGATGCCCGGCAGGCGGTTGTCGCCGAACTGGTCGTCATCGCGGTAGTGGAAATCACTGAAGGTGTAGGCCTGGCGCAGGCTGAGCTTGCCAGTACCGGCGCGCTCCCACAGGTCGCTGTCGAGGCCGGCTTCCACGCCCTGGTGCACGGTGGGGCTGGCGTTGAACTCCGAGGTGAAGTTCGGCACCACTTCCACGGCCAGCAGTTCATGGCGCACCTGCGCGTAGTACCAGGCCAGGTCCCAGCGGCCAAGCATCGAATCGCCACGCGCGCCCAGCTCCAGGGTAGTGGCGGTCTGGTTCTGCATCTCGATCGGCTGGATCTGCTTGCCGTCTACTTTGGGCGAGCTCCAGATCAGCGACCACGGGTGGGGCGGCTCTACCGAGCGGCTCAGGTTGCCGTATACCTGCAGGTCTGGGCGGATGTCATAGCGCAGCCCCACGCGTGGCGCATAGTCCCAGTCATGCATGCTTACCTTGCCGCCCTCGGCAGGGTAGGTGACATCACTTTCGCGGCGGGTATAGATCATTGCCAGGCCCGTGGTCAGCCACAGGTTCGGCACCAGTTCCAGGTCGTTGCCCACATGCAGCACCGTGTCCGAGCCCTGGTAGGTGAAGTCACGGGTGCGCTCACCGAACACATCGCCGTTGCGGTTGAACTGCGAAGCACCACTGTTGGGCAGGTGCTTGGTGGTGCGCCAGCCGATGGTGGTCTTGCTCTCATGGCCGAACAAGGTATCGCGACGGAAGTAGTTCAGCGTGCCGCTGACATCGGTGTAGGCCACCTTCAGGCGCATCGGGCCTTCACGCAGGTCCATCGGGTAGTCGTGGTATACCAGGCCGGCTTCCAGGCGCGCATCGTCGTCGAGGTAGAAGGTGGTCTTGTTGCCCACCCAGGTGCTGCCCGGCTGCGGGCGGCTGTCGTCGCGGGCCAGGTAGGCCGGGTTGGCCGCACGTGGGTGGTGCTTGATCTGCTCCTTGGTCAGGCGCCCGGCCAGCTCGTTCTCGGTTTCCCGGTAGCGCAAGTAGAAGCGGGTTTCCAGGTTCGGGTTGAAGCGGTAGCCGACGTTGGCGGCAACGCCCTTGGCGCTGCCACTGCTGTGCGCCTGGTAGCCGTCATATTCCGAATCGGTCAGGGCCACGTAGTAGTCGAGGTTGCCCAGCACCTGCCCCGAGCTGATATGCCGGTGCTGGTAGCCGCGGCTGCCGACTTCATAGCGCACCTGCAGCGGCGCGGCGTCGTAGCCGGTGTGGGTGACATAGTTGATCGCGCCGCCAAGGGCGAGGGAACCCTGGTCGAAGCCGTTGGCGCCGCGTAGCACTTCGGCACGGCTCAGCCACAGCGGCTCGAACAGCTCGTAGGGCGTACCGCCCGGGCCGGTCAGGGGCAGGCCGTCAAACATCGTGTACACCCCGGAACCGTGGGCCCCCGGTGCGCGGTTGAGGCCCGAACCGCGGATCGACAGCTTGATGCCATCGTTGCCCGCCGATTGGGCGAATACCCCGGGTTGGTAGGCCAGTACATCCTGATTGCTGGCGACCCGGCCTTGTCCCACTCGCTGCATGTCCACCAGGTTGCTGGCGCCCGGCACTTCGTGCAGGCGTTCGGCGGCTGCGGTCAGGTCGTTCTGCTCCTCATCGGTGATCAGCACTTGGCCCAACTCGAGCGAAGATGCCGCCAGGGCAGGCTGGGAGGCAGCGAAAGCAGCCAGCAGGCCGAGGCAGGATGGCAGGGGCAAAACGCAACGCATTGTACGACTCCAGGCGAAAGGCGAATGGACAACGGCGTTGAGACGAGCGAAATGGCGCTTGGAGCACGAGGAAAGACGACAAATATCGCGCAGCCTTCGTCAGACGGTTTTGTACGAAAGTTCTTTACAAGCCGCAGCGATGGAGCAGGGCGGCCAGCGCTTCGTAAGGTGACTGCAGATCGGCAGCGATGCCTCTCATAACCCGTGGAGTTCAAGCATGACTGACAACGCGCGACACTCGCAGCAACCCTTGGCGGACGCCCCGGTTCGCCTGACACCACGTGAACAGCAAGTGCTTTTGTGGTGCGCCTACGGCAAGAGCTCTTGGGAAATTGGCCAGATCCTGGAATGCAAGGAATCGACGGTGAACTTCCACGTGTCGAACATCCTGCGCAAGTTCGATGTGCCCACCCGGGTGGCGGCGGTGATCAAGGCCATTCGCTACGGCATGCTGGTCGGGCAGTGAGAGGTGACACATGGGCAACGATCCTCGGTTATCGCGCTTTGCCGATTGCCATGACCCATTCTGGCCACGGGTGGACCTGGCCACCCTGCGCGAGCGCCTGAACCTGCAGCGGCCAGTCAGTGAGGCGGCGCTGGAAGTGGCCGCACGCTGCGCCGCCATCGACGCGGCACGCGAATTCGCACGCTGGCGCGCGGTGCTGCGAGAACGGGGCTACAAGCGCCTCGAGGATGTGGCCGGGCATGATCAGGGGCGTGCATTGCGGGTGTGCTACATCCGCTTTGTCGAAGCCGCGGTCATGCATAAACTGGGCTCGACCGCCTATTTGTCGGCGACGCACCGAGGGGCTGCCCATGGCTGAACAATCTGTTTTCGACAGCCTGGCCCCGCCGCTGGTGGAGTTGCTGGGCATGGATGGCAATGTACTGTTCGCCGCGTTTCTGGGGGCTTTGCTGGTGAGTGCGGCGCGTGACCGGTTGATCACCAATACGACCAGGCGTCTGACGCTGGGCAAGAGACTGTTGCTGGTGTTCGTGACCGTGGGGGTTGGCCATCTGTTCGAGCCGCTGGTTTCGTCATTGGTGCCTTTGCTGACTCGTGGCATGGCGGCGTTCGTAGCTGCCGTGGTGGTAATCCCCATCAGCCTCAAGGTCATGGCCTGGCTGGATACGCTGGACCTACGCGAGCTCATCCAGCGCTGGCGGCACCGGGGTTAGTCATTGGCCGCCCCGCGAAGCGCATTCAGTTTCTGTTCCAGTTGCTGGATGCGCTGCTTGTCCTTGATGACCAGCAGGATGGCCTGGCGATCGGTTGGTGACAGCGTTCGCAGCCGCTCGAGCATGTCGTACTCCCAGTCTGCTTCATCCTGGGCCGCAGGGCTCTGCCCGGCTTCGCCCAGCAACAACCAATCCAGCGAGCAGGCATGCTGCCTGGCGATATCTACGCATAGTGAGTACGGGATGCTGTCGCGAACCTTCCAGCTGCTCAGCGTCTGTGGGCTGATCGACAGTTTGCGCGACAGTTCGGCATCCGACTGGGCACCGGTCAGAAGCTTGAGGCGTGTTAACACAGCAGCAAGTACGTGAGTACTCATAACAAATATCCATGACTGGTTTAATGATATTCCATGGGCTTAAACTACTCGTTATGAATACAGCCCTGCGTTTTTAGGAGCATTTCTGAGATGAGAAACATCAAGCTGAGCAATCGATACACATCTGCAGCTAATACTGACACAGCGAAACGATCATTCTTACAGAAGATTAAGCCAAACAATGCTTGCAGGTACTTGCCGTGAGTACTTACAAGCTGGTTTGCCCGCATTGCCATAGCCGGATGCGTATCCGTACCAGCGAAGGGCGTCATATTTTCCTGCGGATCGCTTATTTGCAATGCACCACCGAGGCCTGTGGCTGGTCAGTGCGCGCCGAGTTCGAGATGACCCATGAACTCTCGCCCAGCGGCATGCCCAACCCGGAAGTCTACCTGCCTTCGGCCAATGGTGATTTGCGCAAGGCAGCGCTGCCGGCAGCCGTGCAGGACAACCCCGGCGAATGAGCTTTCATGGCTACGGATACAAAACGTGCAGATAAAAAAACACCCCGCATGAGCGGGGTGTCTTGTTTTGCCGGGGCGATCAGCCGATCAGTTGCAGGCCAGCTTGCTGGACCATTTCCAGCAGCGGTTGCGGATACACACCCAGCACGAAGGCAAGAATGGCGATGGCCAGCAGCATGACGCCGCCAGTGCGCTGTTCCCACTTCAGCGGGGCGTCGTGGCGACGCAGGTTCGGCTCGACCAGGTACAGGGTGACCATGACACGCAGGTAGTAGTAGACGCCGATGGCGCTACCGATCACCAGCGCACCGACCAGCCACCACAGGTGCGACTCGACGCCGGTGGCGATGATGTAGAACTTGCCGATGAAGCCGGCGGTCAGCGGGATACCCGCCAGCGACAGCATCATCACGGTCAGTACCGCGGTCAGGTACGGACGGCGCCAGAACAGACCACGGTACTCGTACAGCGCATCGGCGTCACGGCCGCCGTAAGGCGAGGACATCAGGGTGATGACACCGAAGGCGCCCAGGCTGGTGATCACGTAGGTGACCAGGTACACGCCCATGGCTTCCAGGGCCAGGCCTTTGCTGGCGACCAGGGCGATGACCAGGTAGCCGAAGTGGGCGATGGACGAGTAACCGAGCAGGCGCTTGAGGTTGCTCTGGGTCAGTGCCAGCAGGTTACCGATCAGGATCGAGGCCACTGCAATCACTGCCAGTACGGTGCTCAGCACGCCGCTGCTGGCAGCAGGGGAGAGCATGAACAGGCGCACGACAACGGCAAACACCGCAACCTTGCTGGCGGTGGCCAGGAAGGCTGCGACCGGTGCCGGGGCGCCTTCGTATACGTCCGGGGTCCACAGGTGGAACGGTACCAGCGACAACTTGAAGGCCAGGCCGACCAGCATCATGGCCAGGCCCAGCTGGGCCAGCAGGCTCGGCATGCTGGTAGCGGCCAGGGCCTTGCCGATCTGGTCGAAGGTGAGGCTGCCGGCGTCGGCGTACAGCAGGGCCATGCCGAACAGCAGGAAGGCCGAGCCTGCGGCCGACAGCACCATGTACTTGATGCCGGCTTCCAGCGAGCGCTTGTTGAAGAAGGCATACGCCACCAGGCCGTAGACCGGTACCGACAGCAGCTCCAGGCCGATGAACAGGCCGGCCAGGTGGTTGGCGCTGACCAGCACCAGGCCACCGAGGGCCGACATCAGCAGCAGCAGGTAGAGTTCTTCACGGTTGCCCGGGAAGCCCTTGGAGCCTTCGCCGAGGTAGGCGTGGGCGAGGGTGACGCAAGCCAGCGTCGCCACCAGCATGATCGCCATGTACAGGCAGGCGAACTTGTCGATGGTGACCAGCGAAGTGACCGCCAGCGGCGCGACCTTCAGCGCCGGCAGGATCGACAGCAGGGCCAGGTTGAGGCCCACGGTGGACAGCAGGAAGGTCTGCGAGTGGTTGCGCTTCCAGGCGATCGCCAGCATCACCACCACCGTGGTGATGGTGGTGATCAGCATCGGCGCCAATGCGATGAAGTGTTGAGTGGTGAATTCCATAGCGCTCTTACCGGGCCGAAGCGAGTTGAGTGAAAGCGGAACCGAGCCACTGCTGCACACCACTCATGGTGGCGGCAGAGGTGTCGAGGAACGGCTGTGGATACACGCCCAGCAGGATCAGCAGTACTGCCAGACCCAGGACCATGATGAGCTCGCGACCGTCCATGCCGGCCAGCACGGTGTCGGTCTTGGCCGGGCCGAAGTAGGCGCGGTGGATCATGATCAGCGAGTACACCGAACCGAACACCAGGCCAGTGGTGGCGATCACGGTGATCCACGGCACGCTGGCGAAGCTGCCGATCAGGATCAGGAACTCGCCGACGAAGTTGCCGGTACCTGGCAGGCCCAGGGAGGCGGCGGCGAAGAACAGGCTGATGGCTGGCAGGTAGGCGATGCGGTGCCACAGGCCACCCATCTGGCGCATGTCACGGGTATGCAGGCGCTCGTACAGCTGGCCGGCCAGGATGAACAGCGCGGCAGCGGACAGGCCGTGTGCCAGCATCTGGATCACTGCGCCTTGCAGGGCCTGCTGGCTGCCGGAGTAGATACCGATCAGCACGAAGCCCATGTGCGAGACGCTGGAGAAGGCGACCAGGCGCTTGATGTCGGTTTGCGCGAAGGCCAGGAATGCACCGTAGAAGATACCGATCAGGCCCAGGGTCATGGCGATTGGCGCGAACTCGGCCGAGGCGTTCGGGAACAGCGGCAGAGCGAAGCGCAGCAGGCCGTAGGCCGCTGTCTTCAGCAAGATACCGGCCAGGTCGACGGAACCTGCGGTCGGTGCCTGGGCGTGAGCGTCAGGTAGCCAGGAGTGGAACGGCACCACCGGCAGCTTCACCGCGAAGGCGATGAAGAAGCCCAGCATCAGCAGGTACTCGGTACCGGCTGGCAGCTCGGCCTTGAGCAGGTCGCTGTAGTTGAAGGTGATCACGCCGGTGTTGGTGTAGTTGACCAGCACCAGGCCGAGGATCGCCACCAGCATGATCAGGCCGCTGGCCTGGGTGAAGATGAAGAACTTGGTCGCCGCGTAGATCCGGGTCTTCTTGCCGTCTGCCGAGCTGTGACCCCAGAGCGCGATGAGGAAGTACATCGGCACCAGCATCATTTCCCAGAAGAAGAAGAACAGGAACAGGTCAAGGGCCAGGAACACACCGACCACGCCGCCGAGGATCCACATCAGGTTGAGGTGGAAGAAGCCGACGTGACGCTGGATCTCTTTCCAGGAGCACAGTACCGACAGCACACCGAGCAGGCCGGTGAGCAGGATCATCAGCAGCGACAGGCCGTCGAGGGCCAGGTGGATGCTGATGCCGAAGCGCTGGATCCACTGGACCTTGTATTCCAGGGCCCAGGCAGGCTCGGCGCCCGGGGCGGGGGCCAGGGTGTAGTCGCCGTTAGCCCACAGCCACAGGCCGATGCCGAGCAGCAGGGACATTGTCAGCAGCGCGATCCAGCGCGGCAGGGTGGCGCCGAAGCGCTCACCCAGCCAGCACAGGAAGCCGCCGATGAAGGGGATCAGGATCAGCCAAGGCAAAATCATGACGGGTTGGTTTCCTTTGGCAAAGTCGCAAGATTCATAGTCATACCGCAGCCACTACCACGGCACCGAGCACCAGCACGGCACCCACGGCGATAGAGGCGGTGTACCAGCGCAGCTGGCCAGTCTCGGTCTTGCTCATGGCGACGTGGCCGCCACGCGCCATCCGAGGAATCAGGCCAATGGTGCGGTCAACCGGGTCCTTGCGCAGGATGTGGCTGATCAGCAGGTACGGTTTGACGAAAAGCTTGTCGTAGATCCAGTCGAAGCCCCAGGCAGCGAACCACCAGGCCGAAAGGACACGACCGATGCCGCTGTTGGCCACGGCGCTGACGAAGCGGCGCTTGCCCAGGAACAGCAGGGCCGACAACAGGATACCGGCGATGGCGATGGCACCCGAGGTGATCTCCAGCGCGTGCTTGGCTTCGCCGCCAGCGTGGCCGGCGCTTTCAGGCAGCACGCCTGCCAGCGGCGGGGTGATCCAGGCGCCGACGAAGGTCGACAGCACGATCAGCACGCCCAGCGGCAGCCAGTGGCTGATGCCGTGGCCAGCATGGGCTTCGGTCTTGGCTTCGCCGTGGAAGGCGATGAAGATCAGGCGGAAGGTGTACAGCGAGGTCATGAACGCGCCGACCAGGCCGGCGTACAGCAGGCCGGTGTTGCCGCTGGCGAAGGCTTCCCAGAGGATCTCGTCCTTGGAGTAGAAGCCCACGGTCACGATCGGCAAGGCAGCCAGAGCAGCGCCACCGACCACGAAGCTGGCGTAGGCCAGTGGCAGTTTCTTCCACAGGCCGCCCATCTTGAAGATGTTCTGCTCGTGGTGGCAGGCCACGATCACCGCACCGGAAGCCAGGAACAGCAGGGCCTTGAAGAAGGCGTGGGTCATCAGGTGGAAGATCGCCGCGTCCCAGGCGCCAACGCCCAAGGCCAGGAACATGTAGCCGATCTGGCTCATGGTCGAGTAGGCGAGAATACGCTTGATGTCGGTCTGCACCAGCGCGGCGAAGCCGGCCAGTACCAGGGTCACGCCACCGACCACGCCCACCAGGTGCAGGATGTCCGGTGCCAGCAGGAACAAGCCGTTGGTACGGGCGATCAGGTAAACGCCTGCGGTCACCATGGTTGCCGCGTGGATCAGCGCCGAAACCGGGGTCGGGCCGGCCATCGCGTCGGCCAGCCAGGTCTGCAGTGGCAGCTGGGCCGATTTACCGACCGCACCACCCAGCAGCATCAGGGTTGCCAGCACCATCCAGGTGTCGCCAGCCTGGAACTTCTGCGGGGCCAGCACCAGCAGTTCCTGCACGTTCAGGGTACCCAGCTGGGCGAACAGGATGAACAGGCCGATGGCCATGAACACGTCGCCGATGCGGGTGACGATGAATGCCTTGAGTGCCGCGTTACCGTTGTTGCGGTTGCTGTAGTAGAAACCGATCAACAGGTACGAGCACAGGCCCACGCCTTCCCAGCCGAAGTAGATGAACAGCAGGTTATCGCCAAGGATCAGGAACAGCATGCTGGCGATGAACAGGTTGGTGTACGAGAAGAAGCGCGAGTAGCCGGCTTCGCCACGCATGTACCAGGACGCGAACAGGTGGATCAGGAAGCCGACACCGGTGACCACGCCGAGCATGGTGACCGACAGGCCGTCCAGGTACAGGGTGAAGTTCGGCGCGAAGCCGTCCACCGACATCCACTGCCACAGCAGCTGGCTGTACGCGCCGCCTTCAGGCGGGGCGACGTTGAATTGCCAGATGACGTAGGCGGCCGTGGCCGCCGAAAGGCCTACCGAGCCGACGCCGATCAGCGCGGACAGGTTCTCCGAGAACCGCCCGCGCGAGAACGACAGCAGCAGGAAGCCGATGAGGGGGAAGACGAAAGTCAGGAAGAGAAGGTTCATCCGCGCATCTCACTGGCAGCATCGATGTCGAGAGTGTGGAAGCGGCGATACAGCTGCAGCAGGATGGCCAGGCCAATGCTGGCCTCGGCGGCTGCCAGGCTGATCACCAGAATGAACATCACCTGGCCGTCGGGCTGGACCCAACGGGCACCGGCGACGACGAACGCCAGGGCAGAGGCGTTCATCATGACTTCCAGGCTCATGAGCACGAAGAGGATGTTGCGGCGGACCATCAGGCCAACCAGACCTAAGCAGAACAGGATGCCGGCGACTGCCAGACCATGCTCGAGAGGGATAGCACCCATGATTTACTCCTTCGCCTCGTTGCGGCCCAGGTGGAAGGCGGTGACGGCCGCGGCCAGCAGCAGCATCGAAGCCAGTTCGACCACCAGCAGGTAGGGGCCGAACAGGCTGATGCCGACTTCTTTCGGGCCCACGGTGGTACCGCTGATGCCGGCGCCGCTCGGGGTGACGAACAGCACGTACAGCAGCTCCAGCAGCAGCAGGGCGGCGAGAATCACCGGCCCCGCCCAGATACCGGGCTTGAGCCAGCCCCGTTCCTGGGCGACCGAAGCCGGCCCGAGGTTGAGCATCATCACCACGAACACGAACAGCACCATGATGGCGCCGGCGTAGGCGATCACTTCCAGGGCGCCGGCGAACGGCGCACCCAGGGCGAAGAAGATCATGGCCACGGAAATCAGCGAAATGATCAGGTAAAGCAAGGCGTGCACGGGGTTGGTGCCGGTCACCACCCGAAGGGTGGAGACCACGGCGATCCCGGATGCGAAGTAGAAAGCGAATTCCATCTTTCTGTCCTTATGGGAGCAAGCTCTTCACGTTGATCGGCTCGGCTTCGTTCTGTGCAGAGCCCTTCGGCTTGCCAGCGATTGCCATGCCGGCAACACGGTAGAAGTTGTAGTCAGGGTTTTTGCCGGGGCCGGAGATCAGCAGATCTTCTTTCTCGTACACCAGGTCCTGACGCTTGAACTCGGCCATTTCGAAATCCGGAGTCAGCTGGATCGCGGTGGTCGGGCACGCTTCTTCACACAGGCCGCAGAAGATGCAGCGCGAGAAGTTGATGCGGAAGAACTCCGGGTACCAGCGGCCGTCCTCGGTCTCGGCCTTCTGCAGCGAGATGCAGCCAACCGGGCAGGCCACCGCGCAGAGGTTGCACGCTACGCAGCGCTCCTCGCCATCGGGGTCGCGGGTGAGGACGATGCGGCCGCGGTAGCGCGGCGGCAGGTACACGGGTTCTTCGGGGTACTGCAGGGTGTCGCGCTTGCGGAACCCGTGGGAGAACACCATTGCCAGGCTGCGCAGCTGGGTGCCGGTGCCCTTAACGATGTCGCCGATATACTTGAACATGGGTCAAATCCTCACTGGGCCGCGACGGCTGGCGTGTTGTAGAGCACGATCGCAGCGGTCACCAGCAAATTGATCAGGGTCAGCGGCAGGCAGAACTTCCAGCTGAAGTCCATCACCTGGTCATAGCGTGGGCGCGGGATCGAGGCGCGCAGCAGGATGAACAGCATGATGAAGAACGCGGTCTTCAGCGCGAACCACAGGAACGACAGTTGCGGCAGGATGCCGAACGGGCCGTGCCAGCCGCCGAAGAACAGGGTTACCAGCAGCGCCGAGATGAGGATGATGCCGATGTACTCACCGACGAAGAACATGCCCCATTTCATGCCGGCATACTCGATGTGGTAGCCGTCGGCCAGTTCCTGTTCCGCTTCTGGCTGGTCGAACGGGTGACGGTGAGTCACGGCGACGCCAGCGATGAAGAAGGTGCAGAAACCGAAGAACTGCGGAATGATGAACCACAGGTTCTGGGCCTGGTATTCAACGATATCGCGCATGTTGAACGAACCTACCTGCACCACCACGCCCATCAGCGCCAGGCCCAGGAACACTTCGTACGACACGGTCTGCGCCGAGGCACGCAAGCTGCCCAGCAGGGCGTACTTGTTGTTCGACGACCAGCCGGCGAACAGCACCGCGTAGACCGACAGGCCGGCCATGGCGAAGAAGAACAGCAGGCCGATGTTCAGGTCGGCGACGCCCCAGGTCGGGGTGATCGGGATGACCACGAAGGCGATCAGCAGGGCGCTCATGGCCACTACCGGTGCCAGGGTGAAGATCACGCGGTCGACGAAGGGCGGGTTCCAGTCTTCCTTGAAGAACATCTTCAGCATGTCGGCAGCGATCTGGAACATGCCGAACGGGCCGACGCGGTTCGGACCGTAACGGTCCTGCCACCAGCCCAGCAGGCGGCGCTCGACGAAGCTGAGCAGCGCGCCGCAGACCACCACCGCCAGCAGGACCACGATGGCCCGCAGCACGGTGAGGATCACATCGATCACTTCGGGGGTGAACCAGCTCATTGTGCTGCCTCCTGCAGACCTTCGACGGATGCACCGAAGATGGCAGGCGGAATGCCGGCCAGGCCTTTCGGCAACGCGACCAGGCCAGCGCCCAGCTGTTCATTGATACGCAGCGGCAGACGCAGGGCCACACCGGCCACGGTCAGGCTCAGCAGGGCACCGTCGTTGACGCCCAGGCGGTCGGCTTCGGACTTGGCCAGGGCCACGTAGGCTGCCGGAATGCGCGTTTGTACCGGGGCGGCGCGCGAGGAGCTTTCTTCGCTGCCGAACAGGTGGAAGAACGGCACGGCAGTCCAGGTGCCACGGGCCGGGTTGAAGGCGCCCGGAATGGCGTTGAACCAGTGCAGGCGGTCGCCTTGCGGTTCGATCAGGCGTACGCCCGGGTCACCGGCACGCAGGTGACCACCGACCTCGTCCTGGAATTTGTTCCAGGCCTGCGGCGAGTTCCAGCCCGGCGACCAGGCGAACGGCACCTGCTGACGCGGTTCGGCCGAACCCGAGTAGCCTTCCATGGAGAAGGCGAACGCGGTGTCCTTGTCTTGCGGGGTACGCGGCTCGTGCACGCTGATGTTGGCGCGCATGGCGGTACGGCCGGAGTAACGCAGCGGCTCGCGGGCCAGTTTCATGCCCTTGATGCGGAACGCGGCGCTTGGCGCGGCGTTGACGATGCCGGCCAGTTGCGGCGCGGCTTCGGCGCAGGCGCTGGTGACATGGTCCAGCTGGGTCCAGTCGACCGGCTTGTTCAGCAGGGTGGCGCGCAGGGCGTGCATCCAGCGCCAGCCTTCGTGGATCTGGATGCTGCTGTCCAGGTACTGCGGGTCGAAAACCTGGAAGAAGCGCTGGGCACGGCCTTCCTGGCTGACCAGGGTACCGTCGCCTTCGGCGAACGAGGCGGCCGGCAGCACCAAGTGGGCGCGGTCGACAGTCGGGGTTTTCGAGTGGTCGGCAACGATCACCACCTTGGCCGCGGCCAGGGCTGCATCGACCTTGGCGGCCGGTACGCGGGCGTACAGGTCGTTTTCCAGCACGACGATGGCGTCGGCCTTGCCGCTGATGACCGCGTCCAGCGCGGCATCGACCGACTCGCCACCGAGCATGGCCAGGCCGAGGCTGTTGGCTTCAGGCACCACCAGGCTCAGCGAGCCGTTCTTCTCGCGCAGCTTCAACGCCTTGGCGATGTTGGCGGCGGCTTCGATCAGCGCCGGGTCGGCCAGCGAGGTACCGGCTACGACCAGTGGGCGTTTGGCCGCGACCAGGGCGTCGGCAATACGCTGGGCCAGAGCTTTCGCTTCGGCGTCCAGGCCTTCGACGGCAGGGGCGCTCGCGTCGATGGCGTGGGCCACGGCGAAACCGATACGGGCCAGGTCGGCGGGGGCGGCGTGCACGCATTCTTCGGCGACGTCGTCCAGCTTGGTTTCAGCCAGCGAAGCGATGAACAGCGGGTACAGTGCGTGCTGGCCGATGTTCTTCACGGCGGCGTCGAGCCACGGCTGCACCTTCATGGCTTCGGCCATGGCCTCGGCCTTGCCCTTGGTGGCCTGGCGCACCGCCAGTGCGACGCGGGCAGCGGTCTGGGTCAGGTCTTCACCGAGCACGAACACGGCGTCGTGGTCTTCGATATCGCGCAGGGTCGGCACCGGCAGCGGGCTGTTGTTCAGCACGTTCAGGGCCAGGCGTACGCGGGCCAGTTCGCCGGCTTCCATGCCCGAGTAGAAGTACTCGGCACCCACCAGTTCACGCAGGCCGTAGTTGCTCTCGAGGCTGGCGCGTGGCGAGCCGATACCGACGATGGTACGCCCGCGCAGCAGGTCGGCGGCCTTGTCCAGGGCGGCGTCCAGGCCCAGCTTGGTACCGTCGGCCAGCTGTGGCTGGCGTGGGCGATCCTTGCGGTTGACGTAGCCATAGCCGAAGCGGCCACGGTCGCACAGGAAGTACTGGTTGACCGAACCGTTGAAGCGGTTTTCGATGCGACGCAGTTCGCCGTAGCGCTCGCCCGGGCTGATGTTGCAGCCGCTGGAGCAGCCATGGCAGATGCTCGGGGCGAACTGCATGTCCCACTTGCGGTTGTAGCGCTCGGAGTGGGTCTTGTCGGTGAATACGCCGGTCGGGCAGACCTCGGTCAGGTTGCCCGAGAACTCGCTTTCCAGCACGCCGTCTTCGACGCGGCCGAAGTACACGTTGTCGTGAGCGCCGTACACGCCCAGGTCGGTACCACCGGCATAGTCCTTGTAGTAGCGCACGCAGCGGTAGCAGGCGATGCAGCGGTTCATCTCATGGGCGATGAACGGGCCGAGGTCCTGGTTCTGGTGGGTACGCTTGGTGAAACGGTAGCGGCGCTCGTTGTGGCCGGTCATTACCGTCATGTCCTGCAGGTGGCAGTGACCGCCTTCCTCGCACACCGGGCAGTCGTGCGGGTGGTTGGTCATCAGCCATTCGACGACGCTGGCGCGGAACGCCTTGGACTCTTCATCGTCGATGGAGATCCAGGTGCCGTCGGAGGCAGGGGTCATGCAGGACATGACGATACGACCACGGGTGTCGTTCTCGTCGGTGTACTGCTTGACCGCGCACTGCCGGCAGGCGCCAACGCTACCAAGCGCCGGGTGCCAGCAGAAATAAGGGATGTCGAGGCCGAGCGACAGACAGGCCTGTAACAGGTTGTCTGCACCGTTGACTTCGAGCGCTTTGCCGTCTACGTGGATAGTGGCCATTGTTCAAAGTTCTTCGTTGGCCCGCGTGAGCGGGCGTGGCTAATGGAAATCGGTGAGCTTGCGACACGCCGCGATCGACTCGGGCCGGCCGGCAAGCTGGCGAGTGGCACGGACCACCCGCCTCAATCATCTTGTTATGCGCCGACCACGATCGGCCCGGCCTGGATTGGCTTTGCCAGGTTCGGACGCAGCGCATCGCCAGCACCAGCTGGAGCGACACCGGCCTCGAATTCCGAGCGGAAGTATTTGATGGCACTGCCCAATGGCTCGACGGCACCTGGTGCGTGAGCACAGAAGGTACGGCCTGGGCCAAGGAAGTTGACCAGCCCCAGCAGCGTCTCGATGTCTTCGGCGCGGCCCTGGCCTTTTTCCAGTGCGCGCAGCATCTTCACGCTCCACGGCAGGCCGTCACGGCATGGGGTGCACCAGCCGCACGACTCGCGGGCGAAGAACTCTTCCATGTTGCGCAGTAGCGAAACCATGTTGATGCTGTCGTCCACCGCCATGGCCAGGCCGGTACCCATACGGGTGCCGACCTTGGCGATGCCGCCGGCGTACATCTGTGCGTCGAGGTGCTCGGGCAGCAGGAAGCCGGTACCGGCGCCGCCTGGCTGCCAGCACTTGAGCTTGAAGCCGTCGCGCATGCCACCGGCGTAGTCTTCGAACAGCTCGCGGGCGGTGACGCCGAACGGCAGTTCCCACAGGCCCGGGTTCTTGACCTTGCCGGAGAAGCCCATCAGCTTGGTGCCGTGGTCTTCACTGCCTTCGCGGGCCAGCGACTTGTACCAGTCGTTGCCGTTGGCGACGATGGCCGGAACGTTGCACAGGGTTTCGACGTTGTTCACGCAAGTCGGCTTGCCCCACACGCCCACGGCGGCAGGGAAGGGCGGCTTGGAGCGCGGGTTGGCACGGCGGCCTTCCAGCGAATTGATCAGTGCGGTTTCTTCACCGCAGATGTAGCGGCCGGCACCGGTGTGCACGAACAGCTCGAAATCGAAACCGCTGCCGAGGATGTTCTTGCCCAGCAGGCCGGCGGCCTTGGCTTCCTCGATGGCGCGGTTGAGGTTCTTCGCTGCGGTGGTGTATTCGCCACGCAGGAAGATGTAGCCCCGGTAGGCCTTCAGGGCGCGGGCGCTGATCAGCATGCCCTCGACCAGCAGATGGGGCTGTTGCTCCATCAGCATGCGGTCCTTCCAGGTGTTCGGCTCCATTTCGTCCGCGTTGCACAGCAGGTAGCGGATGTTCATGGATTCGTCTTTGGGCATCAGGCCCCACTTCACGCCAGTGGGGAAGCCCGCGCCACCACGGCCCTTGAGGCCGGAGTCCTTGACGCTTTGCACGATGTCGTCGGCGGACATCTGCGCCAGCGCCTTGCGCGCGGCAGCATAGCCGTTCTTCGACTCGTACTCGGCCAGCCAGACCGGCTCGCCGTCATCACGCAGGCGCCAGGTCAGCGGGTGGGTTTCGGCGGTACGCGCAATGCGGTTGGCCGGGCCGAAGGAAGTAATGGTCATACGTAACCCTCCAGCAGTTTGGAAACGCCAGCCGGCTGCACGTCACCGAAGGTGTCGTCGTCGATCATCAGCGCCGGGGCCTTGTCGCAGTTGCCCAGGCAGCACACCGGCAGCAGGGTGAAACGGCCGTCGGCGGTGGTCTGGCCGAGGCCGATGCCCAGCTCGCTCTGGATCTGGCTGACCACCGACTCGTGGCCGCCGATGTAGCAGACCATGCTGTCGCACACGCGGATGATGTGGCGGCCGACCGGCTGACGGAAGATCTGGCTGTAGAAGGTGGCCACGCCTTCGACGTCACTGGCCGGGATGCCCAGCACTTCGCCGATGGCGTGGATGGCGCCGTCCGGCACCCAGCCACGTTCCTTCTGGACGATCTTCAGGGCTTCGATGGACGCCGCGCGCGGGTCCTCGTAGTGATGCATTTCGTGCTCGATGGCCGAGCGCTCGGTTTCGCTCAGGGCGAAACGGTCTGTCTGGATAAGCGTGCTGTTCATGCTTAGCGGTCCACGTCAGCCATAACGAAGTCGATACTGCCCAGGTACGCAATGAGGTCGGCGACCATGCTGCCTTTGATCACCGAAGGGATCTGCTGCAGGTGCGGGTAGCTCGGGGTACGGATCCGGGTGCGGTAGCTCATGGTGCCGCCATCGCTCGTCAGGTAGTAACTGTTGATGCCCTTGGTCGCCTCGATCATCTGGAACGACTCGTTGGCCGGCATGACCGGGCCCCACGAGACTTGCAGGAAGTGCGTGATCAGGGTTTCGATGTGCTGCAGGGTGCGCTCTTTCGGCGGCGGCGTGGTCAGCGGGTGGTCCGCCTTGTACGGGCCTTCCGGCATGTTGCGCAGGCACTGGTCGATGATGCGGATACTCTGGCGCATCTCCTCGACACGGACCATGCAGCGATCGTAGGCATCGCCGTTGTGGGCCAGCGGTACTTCGAACTCGAAGTTCTCGTAGCCGGAGTAGGGGCGGGCTTTACGCAGGTCGAAGTCGCAACCGGTGGCACGCAGGCCGGCACCGGTGGTACCCCAGGCCAGGGCTTCCTTGGTGTTGTACGCGGCAACGCCGATGGTACGGCCCTTGAGGATGCTGTTCTGCAGGGCAGCCTTTTCGTACTCGTCGAGGCGCTTGGGCAGCCATTCGACGAAGTCCTTGACCAGCTTGTCCCAGCCGCGTGGCAGGTCGTGGGCAACGCCACCGATGCGGTACCAGGCCGGATGCAGGCGGAAACCGGTGATCGCTTCGATCACGGTGTAGGCGCGCTGGCGGTCGGTGAAGGTGAAGAACACCGGAGTCATGGCGCCGACGTCCTGGATGTAGGTACCCAGGAACAGCAGGTGGCTGGTGATACGGAAGAACTCGGCCAGCATCACGCGGATGGTGTCGACCTTCTGTGGCACCTTGATGCCGGCCAGCTTCTCGACGGCGAGCACGTACGGCAGGTTGTTCATTACCCCGCCGAGGTAGTCGATACGGTCGGTGTAGGGGATGAAGCTGTGCCAGGACTGGCGCTCGGCCATTTTCTCGGCGCCACGGTGGTGGTAGCCGATGTCCGGTACGCAGTCGACGATCTCTTCACCGTCCAGCTGCAGGACGATACGGAAGGCGCCGTGCGCGGAAGGGTGGTTGGGGCCGAGGTTGAGGAACATGTAGTCCTCGTTGGCGCCCTGGCGCTTCATGCCCCAGGCTTCCGGGTTGAAGCGTGCCGATTCCTCTTCAAGCTGCTGCTTGGCCAGGGTCAGGCTGTAGGGGTCGAACTCGGTGGCGCGGGCAGGGTAGTCCTTGCGCAGCGGGTGGCCTTCCCAGGTGGGCGGCATCATGATGCGGCTGAGGTGCGGGTGGCCGGCAAAGTCGATGCCGAACATGTCCCAGACTTCGCGCTCGTACCAGTTGGCGTTCGGCCAGATACCGGTCACGCTCGGCAGGTTCAGGTCGCCTTCGCTGAGCGATACCTTGATCATCACGTCGCTGTTACGCTCGATCGACAGCAGGTGGTAGAACACGCTGAAGTCGGCGGCTGGCAGGCCGCGGCGCTGGGTGCGCAGGCGCTCGTCGACGCCGTGCAGGTCGTACAGCATGCTGTACGGTTTGGCCACACCGCGCAGGAAGCTGAGCACCTCTTTGAGCTGCTCGCGCTTGACCCACAGCACGGGCATGCCGGTGCGGGTTTCCTGGGCGACGAATGCTTCGGCGCCAAAACGGTTGTGCAGTTCGACGACCACATCCTGGTCGTCAGCCTTGTAGGGCGGAATGAAAATAGCGTTGTCCGCTGTCATGGTCTCGGTCGCTTTGGGTCAACGTTAAGAATGAAGCCAGGCCGCCGGCTCCAGGGGAGCGGGCGGCAGGTCGCTGGATCAGACTTCGTCGGGGCTGCGCAGGTTGGTTACTGCAATGCGCTGCTCACGACGCAGGTCTTTCTGGGCTGGCATCTCGGCACGGTAAATACCTTGATCACCAACAACCCAGGAAAGCGGGCGTCGTTCTTGGCCGATCGACTCCTGCAGCAGCATCAAGCCTTGCAGGAAAGCCTCAGGGCGTGGCGGGCAGCCAGGCACATAGACGTCCACGGGGAGGAACTTGTCGACCCCCTGAACGACCGAGTAGATGTCGTACATGCCGCCGGAGTTGGCGCACGAACCCATGGAGATGACCCATTTGGGCTCGAGCATCTGCTCGTACAGGCGCTGGATGATCGGCGCCATCTTCACGAAGCAGGTACCGGCGATGACCATGAAGTCGGCCTGACGCGGCGAGGCCCGGATGACTTCGGCGCCGAAGCGGGCGATGTCGTGGGGTGCCGTGAAGGCCGTGGTCATTTCCACGTAGCAGCAGGACAGGCCGAAGTTGTACGGCCAGAGGGAGTTCTTGCGACCCCAGTTGACCGCGCCACGCAGCACATCTTCAAGCTTGCCCATGAAGATGTTCTTGTGGACCTGGTCCTCCAGCAGTTGATCGGTGACGGTTTCCCGTTCACCGACCGGGTACTGCTCGTTGGGCGCATCCGGATCGATTCTGGTGAGATTGTATTGCATGCCAAAGCCTCATTGTTTCAGCTTCGCTTGCCGCTTGCGGCGACCTTCGGGAGCCCAATCAAGTGCCCCGACGCGCCATAGGTAGACAAGACCAGCCAACAGAATTGCTATGAAAACGAGTGCTTCGACGAATCCGGTCCAGCCGCTTTCGCGGACGGACACAGACCATGCAAAGAGAAAGAGGGCTTCGATATCGAAGATCACGAACAGCATCGCGACCAGATAGAATTTGGCGGACAGGCGCAGGCGGGCGCTGCCGACGGGCAGCATGCCGGATTCGAAGGGTTCGTTCTTGGCGCGGCCCCAGGCCTTGCTACCGAGCAGGCTGGACAGGCCGAGCATGAAGGCGCACAGGCCGACGACACCCAGGAGGAAGATGGCAAAGCCCCAGTTGTGGGCGATGAGTCCTGCCGAATCGGACATGCTAGAGATCCTTATACAGAGACCCAGCTCTGCAGTCTGAAATAAGTGTAGAGCGGCGACCTGGTGTCGCACATGCAGTGACCAAATGTCGCAGCTGAATCAATCGCGCTGATTTTATGGGTAAACCCGGTGCAAGTAAAATTTCTGTCGCAAATTTATTCGTAGGATTAAGTACAAAACCTGCTCGTAACTGGCTGAAAGCCTTGAGATTCGGGCATTGCGTGCGGTTTTGTTAATTATGTTTCTTGCAGGGGGTAACGAATTGCAAGTTTCGTAATGATAATTAATATCATTTAACCTGATGCCTGATATTTCCCCTGTTCTGCGTCTTGTAAAGTTCATCTGGCGATTCCCCCTACTTGCAAATGCGAAAAACGCCTGTTCTAGCAGCTTCCGACACCATTCGCCCCGCTCTGGGTCAATATTTTATCGATCGAGCGATGGCTGGCTGATGAAGCGGTGGGTGGTTGTGTTGCCTCAAGCATAGACATGATTGTGGGGAGGGGGATGTCTTTGAGGGGCGGTGGTTGCCATGGGTATGGCGAAATGAATGCAGTGTCTGTGAGATCGAGCGCCGCCCGCGCGGCGCTTCGCGGGACAAGCCCGCTCCCACATTTGTTGCAACGTGCCGAACCTGTCAGGCCATGGTTGCCTGTCTTGGTGCATGTCTTGAGACTGTTGAGGCGGCGGCAGCGCCAGTCGAGAAATTGAGTCAGACCAACAAGGCTCACAACCATGGCCTAACTGACATGGCCACGTTGCAACAAATGTGGGAGCGGGCTTGTCCCGAAGCGCCGCGCGGGCGGCGCTCGATCTACGCAACACCGCAAAAACCAAGGCAGGCACCTCGCCGCCCTGGCGCAATCGGGCGCAGAACACCTGACATGTCGGATTTAGCCCCTTCCCTGTAGGCCATTTCCCAAACATACTCCTGCCGCGCATTTTCCGTTGCCGCTGCTCTGGCAGCGCTCTAGTCTCGGCCTGTCGTTGCTCATCAACGATACAGCTTTGACAGGCTGTGACGGTAAATCGTGTGCGGCTCGCTGTTATGGTGGCTGTACGTGCGGGCACGCTTGCGTGCGCCGGAACTTTGCGATTTCCGCCGGTCTGTCAACCCACGTACAGCTGCCACCCTTCTGTTTGACAGCAGACGGGTAGCGGCACTGCCAACGGAAGTCGATATGTTGAAAATCGTTCCCGATCCACCCCATAACCCCCATTCCCTCGAAGACACCCTGATCCAGGCCACGGATTATGCGCTGTGCGCTGCGACCGTTGTGCATCAGGCCATGCTGCTGCAGCCCAAGTCGCCGGCGTCGGTTTTGATGATGACGTCGATGCATGAACTGGAGACGTTGCGGGCTTTGCTGGAGTCGGCATTGGTTCAGGCGCAGATGCACACAGAGCCTCGGACTTTGCACTAAGGCTTGATTGATGTGTTGTCTGGGCGGGCCTCTTCGCGGGTGAACCCGCTCCCACAGGTTCATCACAAGCGCCAAGACTTGCACAGCACCTGTGGGAGCGGGTTTGCCCGCGAAAGGGCCGGCCCAGGCAGTAGAGAATTCTCAGGGAATTGAACAATGACAACAGAAGACACCCAATTCACCGTCGGCAAAACCACCTTCTACCAAGGCGAAAACGGCACCCACCCACTGTTCCGCATCGAGCCCGGTATTCCGTGCAAGGACGCCCGCGAGCAGTCCTCGGAATTGATGGGCTATGTACGCGAACTGACCATCACCGGCCTGATGGATGAGAAGCCATTGATGATATGGGCCGCCCATTACCTGAGTGCGATGGCCAAGGCGCTGATGGATGATGCAGAGCTGGGCATGAAGCACTGAGGTGCCGACAGGCGCGATTTCTCCTGTGGGAGCGGCCTTGCGTCGCGATTGGGGTGCGAAGCGACCCCGGGATCGGTGCATCGTCGCAAGATTGCCGGGGCCGCTCTGCGGCCCATTCGCGACACAAGGCCGCTCCCACATGTTTGGTGCTAGCCTGTTGCCCGCCAGTACACGCAAAAATAAAGGCCCGGGGCTTTCACAAGCCCCGGGCCTTCGTTCAGCAGCGACCCACTATCAGTGGAACTGCTCTTCCTCGGTCGAACCGGTCAGTGCAGTCACCGACGAAGCGCCACCCTGGATCACGGTGGTCATGTCGTCGAAGTAGCCAGTACCCACTTCCTGCTGGTGCGCGACGAAGGTGTAGCCTTTGCTGGCGTCGGCGAATTCCTGTTCCTGCAGCTTCACGTAGGCGGTCATGTCGTTGCGGGCGTAGTCGTGCGCCAGGTTGAACATGCCGTGCCACATGTTGTGGATGCCGGCCAAGGTGATGAACTGGTGCTTGTAGCCCATCGCCGACAGCTCGCGCTGGAACTTGGCGATGGTCGCGTCGTCCAGGTTCTTCTTCCAGTTGAAGGAAGGCGAGCAGTTGTACGACAGGATCTGGTCCGGGTATTCCTTCTTGATCGCTTCGGCGAAGCGACGGGCTTCGTCCAGGTCCGGCTTGGCAGTTTCGCACCAGATCAGGTCGGCGTACGGTGCGTAGGCCAGGCCGCGGGCGATGGCCTGGTCGAGGCCGGCGCGTACCTTGTAGAAGCCTTCACGGGTGCGCTCGCCAATCACGAACGGCTGGTCGTACGGGTCGCAGTCGCTGGTCAGCAGGTCGGCGGCGTTGGCGTCGGTACGGGCCAGGATGATGGTCGGCACGCCCGATACGTCAGCTGCCAGGCGCGCGGCCACCAGCTTCTGCACGGCTTCCTGGGTTGGTACCAGTACCTTGCCACCCATGTGGCCGCATTTTTTCACCGAGGCCAGCTGGTCTTCGAAGTGCACGCCGGCGGCGCCTGCTTCGATCATGTTCTTCATCAGCTCGTAGGCGTTCAGTACGCCGCCGAAACCAGCTTCGGCGTCAGCCACGATCGGCGCGAAGTAGTCGATGTAGCCTTCGTCGCCCGGGTTCTTGCCGGCTTTCCACTGGATCTGGTCGGCGCGGCGGAACGAGTTGTTGATGCGCTTGACCACGGTCGGTACCGAGTCGACCGGGTACAGCGACTGGTCAGGGTACATGGACTCGGCCGAGTTGTTGTCGGCGGCAACCTGCCAGCCGGACAGGTAGATGGCCTGGATACCGGCCTTGACCTGCTGCACTGCCTGGCCGCCGGTCAGGGCGCCCATGCAGTTGACGAAATCTTTTTCTGGGCGGAAGGACGGGTGGGCACCTTCGGTGACCAGCTTCCACAGTTTTTCTGCACCCAGGCGGGCCAGGGTGTGCTCCGGCTGCAGGGAGCCACGCAGGCGAACGACATCAGCGGCGGTGTAGGTACGGGTCACGCCTTTCCAGCGCGGGTTCTCGGCCCAGTCTTTCTCGAGGGCTGCAATTTGCTGTTCGCGTGTCAGTGCCATGGAAATAAACCTCGTCGCATCGATCTTGGGGTAATTGTGCTGATGCTCGGAGCAGATCAGGAGCTGGCGGCTGTCCTGTTCGCAGGAGTGCGACGGCGAACGCGAAGGCTCGAAGGGGAAGGGTGTGCAGGCCAGGCGAAAGGGTGCTCCGGCAGGTCGGCTCGTGGTTGCCTTGCTGCGGTGCTACGCGATTGCCAGTACTGCGGTGATGCGCTTCCGTCCCTCGGGACAACTTCTTCGTTGCAGTCGCAATCCCGTCGAACCGCCTTGTGGGCCGTATAGACACGAGACGCCTCCAAGGGTGGGAGGAGTGCGCCTCGAAGGCCCTTGCCAGGGCCCCTGATTAGCGGGAGCGAGGCCATCATGCCCTTGGGAAAAAGACCCTGTCAAATGTTTTGTAGTGGTTTTTTTTACTTACTACATCTTTGGTCTAATGCGACTTGGCAGTCAGTTTCAAGGCCTTTGGTCGAAGCCTTGAATTGCCTGGGATCAGTCAAGAAGGTCGACTTTGACACGCAAAGTCATGTTTTCACCCCGTTGGGTACTGTAACTGTGGCTTGACGCGCTACGGTCGGCTTGGCTCTGCTGGTTGTAACCCGCCAGGGTGATCCACTCGCCGAGCTTGCCGGTGATTGTCGTGTCGGTGCTTTGCACTTTCACTACATCTGCACGTTCATGGCTGATGCGGTCATTATTGGTGCTTATTTGCAGACGAACCGTGTCGCCACTCAAGCTGGGGGTGACATAGAAACCCTGGGTCACGTTGCGGTATTCGGTGTTGCTCTGAATGCGCCCGTAGCCGTCAGTGCTGGTGCTGGTGATCGGGATGCTCTGGCCTACCTGGATCAGCGCCGGTTGGCCTTCGCTGGCCTGAATCTGCTGCATGCCGCCGTCACGGTTGCTGGTGCCGTAGTGGATGACACGTGCGTTGCCACGGTTGTCCTGAAAGTTGCTGTCGTTGTTGTCGACGCTGATCAGCAGGCGCTTGGGTGCGGTGTCCAGCTGTTGTAGCAGGGTGCGCAGGTCGTCGATGCGCTCGGGGCTGGCGTTGACGATCAGCTTGTTCTCGAACGCCGTGACGCTGCCGTCCTTGCCGATGAACGCCTGGGCGGCGGGCAGCAGTTCGGCGCTGCTGCGGTGTTGTAGGGGTACGACTTCGGTGGCGGCCTGGGCGCTGAGGCTGGCGACCAGCAGCAGGGAAGCGAAAAGGGGGCGTAGCGGCATGTCCATGATCTCCGCAGGTGGAATCAACATGATGGCAAATTTAGCGGCTGGCTGCCGGATCTGGATCACGTTGGTGCTGTGGCCGAGTGGGTGATTTATCGGGTTCTATCTTGTAGGCTATAAATTATAGTCATCAAGATAATTGAGGGTAATTGCATGTCACCCATCCGCCCGCTTCTACGTCGTGATCAGTTGGCCAAGGCTCTGGGCCGAGACCTGGCCGGCGAGTCGCTGGTCGATTACAGCGCGGGCATGTTCCTCGCCGCGCCCCGACGTACGGGCAAGAGCACCTTCCTCAACAACGACTTCATTCCGGAATGCGTACAGCGCGGCTGGCTACCGGTTTATGTCGACCTGTGGTCGGACCGCGACGCCGCGCCGGCAGAACTCATCAGTGGCGCCATCGGTGCTGCGCTGGGCAGCTTCGAAGGTGCGCTGGCCAAGGCTGCGAAAAAGGCCGGTATCGACAAGATAAACCTGCTGCGTACCCTCAGCTGGGATTTTACTCGCCCGCAACTGCCTGAGGGGACTACCTTGGCTCACGCACTTGCCGTGTTGCATCAAGTGTCGGGGCAGATGGTGGTACTGATCATCGATGAGGCCCAGCATGCCCTCAACAGCGAAGATGGCCTGAATGCGATGTTCGCGCTGAAAGCCGCGCGTGACCATCTCAACCGTGGTGACCGCCCGGACGGCTTGCGTCTGGTGTTCACTGGCTCCAGCCGCGACAAGCTGGCCAACCTGGTGCTCAAGAGCAAGCAACCCTTCTTTGGGGCCAGCATTACGCCATTCCCCTTGCTGGGGCGTGAGTATGTCGAGTTCATCACTGATTTGTGGAACCGGCGTCTGGCCGCCAGCAACCAGTTCAAGGTCGAGGACCTTGCGTATGCGTTCGAGTTGGTCGGGCGCCGCCCTGAAATGCTCAACAAGCTGTTGGCCGAAGTGAGCGTGGGCCTGGGTGAGGCGGGCAACCTGGGTGAATTGCTGCGCACAGGGGCGCTCAATCATCAGGCGGGCGTGTGGAGTGACTACGAAAGCGCCTGGAACGACCTGTCGGCCTTGCAGCAGGCAGTGCTTGAGGTAATGGCCGAGCGGACGTTGGGCCGGCAGCCGTTTTCGCCATTTACCGAGCAAACCTTGAGGGATGTGAACCGTAAGCTGGAGCAGGCCCGGGCGGAAATCAACGCCAGCACGACCAGCGTCCAGAAGGCCCTCGATGCCCTGCGTGACAAGGAGCTGGTATGGAAGGCCAATCGCGGAGAGTACGCGCTTGAGGATGCTTCCATGGCTGAATGGCTTGCACGGGACAAGGCGGCGGGCCGCAGCTGAACCTTTGATCTACCCCACCAGTCGCACGCACAGGGATTGAGTGGGGCTGAGTGCATGAAG
The DNA here is from genome assembly GCF_017490905.1 of Pseudomonas sp. 32_A. Taxonomy (NCBI): domain Bacteria; kingdom Pseudomonadati; phylum Pseudomonadota; class Gammaproteobacteria; order Pseudomonadales; family Pseudomonadaceae; genus Pseudomonas; species Pseudomonas sp. 32_A. The sequence continues at coordinate 46,945 of NZ_JAFGYI010000009.1, forward strand.
CGTGTTCTGATCTTGTTGTTGTGCCTGTGCAGCGTTTGTGCCGAGGCTGCAGCTGATTCGTTGCGCATCAAGCAGCTGCAGCGTTGCGGCGACCTGGTTGGCGATGGCCAGCAGCAATGGTGCCTGCGCGCCGAGGGGCTCGGGGCGCAGTTGCCGACGGTCTGGCTCGGTGGTGCGCGGCTGCCGACAGCCGATTTCGAGCGGCAAGGTGACCGGCTTACGCTGAAGTTGGCCAAACAAGCCCTGCGCAGTGCTCCGCTGTGGCTGGAGGACGGCGAGCGCACCAGCAACCCGGTTTGGCTGACACGCCAGCGCAGCCATGTTGTGGCCGCCGGGCCTGATGAAGTGGCGAAGAACATGGATGGCCTCACCACCTATGTGGACTTGGTAAGCCTTTTGATCGAGGAAAAACATGATGGCCTCGGCGAAGCCCGACGGATCGCCGGGAAGTACGGCGCCCAGGTCGTGGGTGCCATACCGCCGCTGAATGTCTACCAGTTGCGCTTGCCGGTGGGCGACCTGGTGCAGCGCGACGCGATGATCCTGCGCATTGGCAGTGAAGTTAGCGTCGATGCAGTGATTGTCGAGGAGTCTGCCCCGGAGCGCGGCGAGGAAGGTGGCGGGCGCGAGCAGGCGGCCATCGTCCAGGCGGATGAATGGGCCGCCAACCGCTTCATGGACGCCCTGTACTTCTACCAGCGGCGTATCGCTGCCTCCGCTGTGCCGGTACAGCCGGTGCGGGTGGGTGTGATCGAGCGCGATCTCGACTTCGACGCGCCGGCGTTCGAAAGCTACCGCGGCCGCTGCGACACGGGCCGGACCTGCCTGTACGGCCGCGACGGCGGACGCCCGACCAGCCACGGCAGCCATGTGGCCGGCATCCTGGCAGCGCAGGGCGACGGCTTTCTGCCGGGGCTGGGCAAGCAGAACCCTGGCTTTGATGTCATCGTCGAGCGCAACTCCGATGCCGGCATCACGGCGAACATCGCTGCCTCGGTGAACCTGGTCGAAGACGGCGCGCGGGTTTTGAACTGGAGCTGGGGGATTCACCGGGTCGGGGCGAAGAACGTAAAGGGCGATGAGGTCGATTCGCTGGTACGTTCCGGGCTGGCGATGAGCGGCTATGAAGAGCTGCTCGAAGAGTTCTTCCTCTGGTTGCGGGCCAAGCATCCTGACGTGGTAGTGGTGAACTCGGCCGGCAACGGTGCGTCCTGGTCGGGGACCGATGAATATCGCCTGCCATCGTCGTTCATCACCGAATAACTGCTGGTGGTGGGCGGCCACCAGCGTAGTGACAGGCCGGTACCAGTCGCAGACCCGCGCCATGTGCGCAAACGCCACAGTTCCAACATCGACATGCGTGTGGACATCAGTGCGGCTGCCTGCATCCGCCCGTCGCCAGCCGCCGAGCCGCATTGCGGCACGTCGTATGCGACCCCGTTGGTGACCGCCACCGTGGCGACCATGCTGGCGATCAACCCGGCCCTGACCCCGCAGCAGGTGCGCATGCTGTTGCGGCGCAGCGCCTTGACCCTGGGCGCCGAGCAGGATTTCGAAGCCATGGATGCCGAGGACCTGACCGCGCCGATTCTGCCATCGGAGCGCAACGGGCAATTGCATCACCCCGACCTTGGCCGCTCTGCGCGGCTGGACATGCAGCGGGCGCTGGACCTGGCCGTGCAGAGTCGCGACCGGGTGCGTTGAACGGTGGCTGTTGACGGGCAAATTCCGTAACATCGCGACCCTTGTTTTTGTCCCGTCCGCCCGGACCGACCCCAGGATGCTCATGAAACCCGCCCGACTCCGCGCCGACCTGCTCGCCGGCCTGACCACCTCGTTCGCACTGGTGCCCGAGTGTATCGCTTTCGCCTTGGTGGCCCACCTGAACCCGCTGATGGGCCTGTATGGCGCCTTCATCATCTGCACCCTGACGGCGCTGTTCGGCGGCCGGCCGGGGATGATTTCCGGCGCTGCCGGTTCGATGGCGGTGGTGATCGTCGCGCTGGTGGTGCAGCACGGCGCCCAGTACCTGCTGGCCACCGTGCTGCTGGGCGGCGTGGTGATGATGCTGTTCGGCCTGCTGCGTCTGGGCAAGCTGGTGCGGTTGGTGCCTTACCCGGTCATGCTCGGTTTCGTCAATGGCCTGGCAATCGTGATCGCACTGGCCCAGCTCGAGCATTTCAAGCAAGGTGAACACTGGCTCACTGGAATGCCGTTGTACCTGATGATCGGCCTGGTGGCGCTGACCATGCTGGTGGTCTACGTACTGCCGAAGCTGACCCGCGCGGTGCCGCCGGCGCTGGTGGCGATCCTCGGTGTCGGTCTACTGGTGTACGTGCTCCACCTGCCCACGCGCACCCTCGGCGACATGGCGAGTATCGCCGGCGGCCTGCCACACCTGGCCCTGCCGGATGTGCCGTGGAACCTCGAAACCCTGAAAATCGTAGCGCCGTATGCGGTGCTGATGGCCATGGTCGGCCTGCTGGAAACCTTGCTCACCCTCAACCTGACCGATGAAATCACCGAGAGCCGTGGCTACCCGGACCGCGAGTGCGTTGCGCTGGGTGCGGCCAACATGGTTTCCGGCCTGTGCGGCGGCATGGGTGGTTGCGCGATGATCGGCCAGACGGTGATCAACCTCAGCTCAAATGGCCGTGGTCGGCTGTCGGGTGTGGTGGCCGGGGTGATGGTCCTGCTGTTCGTGTTGTTCCTGTCGCCGCTGATCGAGCGTATTCCGCTGGCGGCGCTGGTCGGGGTGATGTTCGTGGTGGCGCAGCAGACTTTTGCCTGGGCGTCGTTGCGGGTGCTGCACAAGGTGCCGCTGAGCGATGTGCTGGCGATCATTGCCGTGACCGTGGTAACGGTGCTCACCGACCTGGCGGTGGCGGTGCTGTTCGGCATTGTCATCGCGGCGGTGAACTTCGCCTGGCAGCATGCGCGGGAGCTCTATGCCGACAGCCATGAGGATGGAGAGGAGGGCAAGCATTACCAGGTGCACGGCACGCTGTTCTTTGCCTCGACAACGGTGTTCCTGAACCAGTTCGACCCGGCTAACGACCCGGCCAAGGTGACCCTGGATTGCCAGCATTTGAGCTTTGTCGATTATTCGGCGGTTGCTGCGTTGAAGACCTTGCGCGAGCGGTATGCCAGGGCTGGTAAGCAATTGCGGGTGGTGCATCTGTCCGAGCGTTGCAAGAAGCTGCTGAAGCGGGCTGGGGAGCAGCACTGAGAATGTTGTTATCTGTGCCGGCCTCTTCGCGGCTAAAGCCGCTCCCACAGGGACAACACAGCCAGTGACTACTGTGCATTCCCTGTGGGAGCGGCTTTAGCCGCGAAGAGGCCAGCACAGGAGAGCGAATTACTCCCCGCGGTTCTTCTTGACGATGGCATCGGCAATGCTCGCAGGCGCCTCTGCATAACGGGTGAACTCCATCGAGAAGCTGGCCCGACCCTGGGTCATGGAACGCATCGAGGTGGCGTAGCCGAACATCTCGCCCAGCGGCACCTCGGCACGGATCACCTTGCCGGCCGGCGTTTCGTCACCATCCTGGATCATCCCGCGGCGCCGGCTCAGGTCGCCAAGGATGTCACCCTGGTACTCCTCCGGCGTCACCACCTCCACCTTCATCACCGGCTCCAGCAACACCGCGCCGCCTTTCTGCGACAACTGCTTGGTGGCCATCGAGGCGGCAATCTTGTAGGCCATTTCGTTGGAGTCGACGTCGTGGTACGAGCCGTCGTACACCGCCGCCTTGAGGTTGATCAGCGGGTAGCCGGCCAGCACGCCGTTCTTCATCTGCTCTTCGATACCCTTCTGGATCGCCGGGATGTACTCGCGCGGTACCACGCCGCCAACGATCTCGTTGATGAACTCCAGACCTTCCTTGCCCTCGTCGCCGGGGGCGAAGCGGATCCAGCAGTGGCCATACTGGCCCCGGCCGCCGGACTGGCGGACGAAGCGGCCCTCGATCTCGCACGTGTTGCGGATTTTCTCGCGGTAGGCCACCTGCGGCTTGCCGATGTTGGCCTCGACGTTGAACTCGCGGCGCATGCGGTCGACGATGATGTCCAGGTGCAGCTCGCCCATGCCCGAAATGATGGTCTGTCCGGTCTCTTCGTCGGTGCGCACGCGGAATGACGGGTCTTCCTGGGCCAGCTTGCCCAGGGCGATGCCCATCTTTTCCTGGTCGGCCTTGGTCTTCGGCTCCACCGCCACGGAAATCACCGGGTCGGGGAAGTCCATGCGTTCGAGGATGATCGGCTTGTCCATGTCGCACAGGGTGTCGCCGGTGGTCACATCCTTCATGCCGATCAGCGCGGCGATGTCGCCAGCGCACACATCCTTGATTTCGGCGCGCTGGTTGGCATGCATCTGCACCATGCGGCCGATGCGTTCCTTCTTGCCCTTGACCGAGTTGAGCACCGCATTGCCAGAGCTGAGCACGCCGGAATAGACCCGGGCGAAGGTCAGAGTGCCGACGAACGGGTCGGTGGCGATCTTGAAGGCCAGCGCCGAGAACGGTTCGCTGTCGTCGGCGTGGCGCTCGAGGTGCTTTTCTTCGTCATCCGGGTCGGTGCCCTTGATGGCCGGGATTTCCGACGGGGCGGGCAGGTAGTCGATGACCGCGTCGAGCATCAGCGGCACGCCTTTGTTCTTGAATGACGAGCCGAGGATGGTCGGCACGATCTCGTTGTTCAGGGTGCGTTTGCGCAGGCCGGCCTTGATTTCTTCGATGCTCAGCTCTTCGCCATCAAGAAACTTCAAGGTCAGTTCGTCATCGGCCTCGGCCGCTGCTTCGACCATATGCGCACGCCATTCGTCAGCCAGCGCCTGCAGCTCGGCAGGGATGGCTTCTTCGCGGTAGCTGGTGCCGTTGTCAGCATCGTTCCAGTAGATGGCCTTCATCTTCACCAGGTCGATCTGGCCCTGAAAGTTTTCTTCGCTGCCGATGGCCAGCTGGATCGGCACCGGGTGGTGGCCCAGGCGCTGGTCGATCTGCCGGACCACGCGCAGGAAATCGGCGCCCTGGCGGTCCATCTTGTTGATGTAGGCCAGGCGCGGCACGTGGTACTTGTTGGCCTGGCGCCATACTGTCTCGGACTGCGGTTCGACCCCGTCCGCGCCGCTGAACACCACCACCGCGCCATCGAGCACGCGCAGCGAGCGTTCCACCTCGATGGTGAAGTCGACGTGGCCGGGGGTGTCGATGATATTGAAGCGGTACTTGTGGGCGAACTGCTTGGTCGAGCCTTGCCAGAAAGCAGTGGTCGCTGCCGAGGTGATAGTGATGCCGCGCTCCTGCTCCTGGGCCATCCAGTCCATGGTCGCGGCACCATCGTGCACCTCGCCCATCTTGTGGTTGACCCCGGTGTAGAACAGGATCCGCTCGGTGGTCGTGGTCTTGCCGGCGTCCACGTGGGCGACGATGCCGATATTGCGGTACAGCTCGATGGGCGTTGTACGGGCCATGGCGGACTACCTGCGGGTGAGCGGATTCTCCCACGGTAGCAGAACGGGAGAATCCTGCTTTACCGCCGGGCCGTCAGTCGGCCTGGGCCTGCAGCAGCCACTGGCCATCCACTTCGCGGGCCAGGCCGCTGGCAGGCAACAGCGCCAGCAGGCGTGCGTGCAGAGCGGCTTCGGTGAAGGTCTTGAGGGTGGTCAGGTCCAGGTTGCCGACCAGGTTGAGGTCGGCCTTGGTGTACGACAGCCAGGCCTTTTTCAGGGCTTGGGCGACGTCGCTACCGGAGGTGCTGGCGAAGCGGCGGTGCCACTGGCGGCCGTCGAAGGTGAAGGTGTGGGCGTGGCTGTAGATGCTTTGGTCGCCACCTTCGGTGCAGCGGTGGCAACGGCACGGGCCTTCGCCGAAGGCGTTGCGCAGGTAGCTGTTGAAGTCCACCACGGGCTTGAGGGACAGGCGTTTGTCGACCTCGAACAGGTCGGCGATAAGGGGTTCTTCGGCGCTCACTCTGGATCCTCGTGTGGTGTGGCTTGCATCGCCGGGCACCCTAACAGATCGGGCCCTTCAGATCACCTTTTGCAGGCCTGGCCTCTTCGCGGGTAAACCCGCTCCCACAGGTACAACACAGCCTTTGAATAATGTGTAGTCCCTGTGGGAGCGGGCGTGCCCGCGAAGAGGCCGGTAGAGACAATAGAGATCACCTGCCGTACTCTACGCGCCCATACGCCTACACACCCACAGAGGTAACCCCGCTTGAGCACCAAGTACCCGTACATCGCCACCATCACCATCAGCGCCGAAGACCGTGGCGGCGACACCGAAGCCTCGGAAAACCCCAACATGCGCGTTGGCCTGGAAGCGGTGACCGAAACGCTGAAGAAGGTGCATTTCGTCGGTACGCTCGCAGCCCCCGAAAAGAACGCCACGCACATCTGCGTGACCCTGGAAAACGGCCTGACCTACTACGGCCCGATCGTCAACGGCCAAGCCGAACTCGAAGGCGGCTGGATTGCCTTCGAGTCTGACATGCTCACCCCGCAGGAACTGGGTCTTTAAGCCCCGGTTGTCCTCAGGAGCCCAGCTCCACCAGGCACTGCTCGAGGATATCCAGGCCTTCCTCGAGCACTTCGGCCTCGATGGTCAGCGGTGCCAGCAGGCGGATGATGTGCCGCGCCTTGCCGCTGGGCATCAGCAGCAGGCCCTTGGCGCGTGCCGCTTCCATCACCTTGGCCAGTTGCGCCGGTGCCGGGCTGCCGTCGGCATTGACGAACTCGATTCCGCGCATGGCGCCGACGCCGGTCAGGCGGCCGATGAACGGGCTCAGGCCCGAGGCCTTCCAGCGCTCGAAGCGGCGCACGATTGCCTGCTCCTGGCGTTCACCCCAAGTAGCGACGTTCTCGTCGGTCATCTGCGCCAGGCTGGCCAGGGCCGCTGCGCAGGCAATCGGGTTGCCTGAATAGGTGCCACCCAGGCCGCCCTTGGGCAGCGCTGCCATCAACTCCTTGCGCCCGACCACCGCACCCAGCGGCATGCCGCCGGCAATGCTCTTGGCCAACAGCAGCAGGTCGGGTTCAAGCCCTAAGCGCGGGAAGGCGAAGCGCTGGCCGGTGCGGCCGAAGCCCGACTGGATCTCGTCGATGATGATCAGGATGCCGTGCTCGTCGCAGAAGCGGCGCAGGGCCTGGGCGAAGGTTGGGTCAAGGGCAAGGAACCCGCCTTCGCCCTGCACCGGCTCGAAGATGAACGCCGCCACATCCTCCACTGCCAGCTCGACGCTGAACAGGCGGTCCATGGCCTTGAGGGCCTGTTCGCAGGTGACCCCGGTGTCGGCGCTGGGGTAGGGCAGGTGGTACACCGGCCCCGGCAGTTCGCCGACCCGCTGCTTGTAAGGGGCGACCTTGCCGTTGAGGTTCAGGGTGGCCAGGGTGCGACCATGGAAGCCGCCGTCGAAGGCGATGATGGCGCGTTTGCCGGTGGCAGCGCGGGCCACTTTCAGGGCATTTTCCGCAGCCTCCGCGCCACTGTTGGTGAGCATCCCGGCCAAGGGGTAGCTGACCGGTACGAACTGGCTCAGTTGCTCCATCAGTGCCAGGTATGGGCCGTGCGGGGCTGCGTTGAATGCGTAGTGGGTCAGGCGAGCGGCCTGGGCCTGGATCGCCTCCACCACGGCCGGGTTGCAGTGGCCCAGGTTGAGTACGCCGATACCGCCGACGAAGTCGATGTAACGTTTGCCGTCGGTGTCCCATACTTCGGCATTACGGCCATGGGAAAGTGTGATCGGGTGAACGATGGCAATGGATTGGCTGATACTTTCCTGGTTCATGGGGCACGCGGACCTTGTTCGAGTTTCTTATTATCCAAGCGTGTTGGCGGGTTATTCCGCAAACGAATTATTCGATTGCGATCATTCCCTGGATTCTTGATCTTGGCTGATTTTGTATTGCTAGCACTGGCCTCTTCGCGGGTGAACCCGCTCCCACAGGTACGGCGCCACGCTTGAAAGCTGTGCGATCCCTGTGGGAGCGGGCAAGCCCGCGAAGAGGCCGGTACAGGTTGAATCAATCCCCCTCAGCCACCCGCTCCCGAATCCACTGCACGAAGGCCCGCACCTTGGGCACTTCGGCCGCATGCTCGGCATGGGCGATGAAGTGCCGGCCATTGCTCGCCACCGGGTGGTCCCAGGCCACCACCAGCTTGCCCTCGCTCAGCTCTTCGGCCACCAGGTAGCGCGGAATCAGAGCGATCCCGCAGCCGGCAATGGCCGCGCGGATGCACAGGTAGAACGTGTCGAAGCGCGGCCCGTGGTAGCTGTTCTGGCTATGCAACCCCAGCCCCAGGAACCATTCGTGCCAGGCCTCCGGGCGTGACACGCACTGCAACAGGCGGTGCTCGGTCAGCGCCTGGGCACTGTCGAAACGGTGGTTGGCCAGCAGCTGCGGGCTGCATACCGGCACCACCTCTTCGCTGAACAGCTCGATGCAGGTTGCCCCGGGCCAGGTGCCCTGGCCGAAGAAAAACGCAATGTCGGCCTTGGCCTGCACCAGGTCGAACGGCTCCAGCTCATTGCGAATATCCAGGTGAATACGCGGGTAGCGGTCGCCAAAACCCTTCAGCCGGGGCACCAGCCAGCGCGCGCCGAAGGTGGGCTGGGTGGCAATGCGCAGCACTTCGGTCTCGTCGCCGTAGCTGAGGATGTAACGGCTGGAAATGTCGATCTGGGTGAGGATCTTGTTCACTTCGGTGAGGTACAGCGCGCCGGCCGGGGTCAGGTGCAGGCGGCGGCGAATGCGCTGGAACAGCGAGTGCGACAGCATGTCTTCGAGCTGTGCCACCTGCTTGCTGACGGCGCTCTGGGTCAGGTGCAGTTCCTGGGCCGCGCGGGTGAAGCTGAGGTGGCGGGCGGCCGCTTCGAAGCACTGAAGGGCGGTGGTCGAAGGCATCAGGCGTTTGGACATGACGGGCAAATACCGAGCAAAAAAGGAAGGAGTTCATTCCGTAATGGAATCATGTGTTTCGAAAAGGTCGTTTGTTGACCCCGCCCTATAGATTAATACTGACCTGGATCAACGATTACAACCGGTCGTGCGAAGAGGAGGTCAGTACCCGCTTCCGGCATCTGCAAAACAACAACAACGAACATCAGAAATTTATAAGAATTCTGCTCCAGTCTTCAGCCGCTCCGCTGCGGCCGACCCATTCGAGGGTTCTTCATGGCTTCGCTACACAACAACAAACAGCGCTCCCTGCAGCACGGCCTGACGTCCCGTCAGGTATCCATGATCTCCATCGCCGGCATCATCGGCGCCGGCCTGTTCATCGGGTCCTCCAACGCCATCGCCACCGCCGGCCCGGCTATCCTCATCTCCTACGCCATGACCGGCTTGCTGGTCTTGCTGGTGATGCGCATGCTGGGTGAAATGGCCATCGCCAACCCAAACAGCGGCTCGTTCTCCACCTATGCCTCCGAAGCCATCGGCCCCTGGGCAGGCTTTACCATCGGCTGGCTGTACTGGTGGTTCTGGGTACTGATCATTCCGGTCGAGGCCATCGCCGGCGCCGATATCCTGCATGCCTATTTCCCTGACGTGCCGTCGTGGCTGTTCGCCTTCCTGATCATGCTGGTGCTGTCGGGTACCAACCTGATCAGCGTGAAGAACTTCGGTGCCTTCGAGTACTGGTTCGCGCTGGTCAAGGTGGTGGCGATCATCGCCTTCATCGTGGTCTGCAGCCTGGCAGTGTTCGGCGTCTGGCCGCTGGCCGAGGTGTCCGGGGTCAGCCGGTTGTGGGACAACGGCGGCTTCATGCCCAACGGTTTCGGCACCGTGCTCGGTGGCGTGCTGATCACCATCTTCTCGTTCTTCGGTGCCGAGATCGTCACCATTGCCGCTGACGAAACCGCCAACCCGAAAGACAAGATCCGCCGCGCCACCAACCTGGTGGTGTACCGCATCGCCATCTTTTACCTGGCGTCGATCTTCCTGGTGGTGTCGCTGGTGGCCTGGAACGACCCCGGGCTGAAAGCGGTGGGTTCGTTCCAGCGTGTGCTTGAGGTGCTGAACGTGCCGGGCGCCAAGCTGCTGGTGGATATCGTGGTGCTGGTGGCCGTGACCAGCTGCATGAACTCGGGCCTGTACACCGCGTCGCGCATGCTCTATTCGCTGGGTGCCCGCGGCCAGGCGCTGAGCGTTACCAAGCGTATTTCCGGCGCTGGCGTACCGACCGTGGCGGTCATCTTCTCGACCCTGGCCGGCTTTGCCGGGTGCTTCGTCAACTATGTGTTCCCGGGCAAGGTATTCGGCTTCCTGCTGTCCACCACCGGCGCCATCGCCTTGCTGGTGTACCTGGTGATTGCCGTGTCGCAGCTGCGCATGCGTGCCCGTGCCGAGCGTGAAGGGCGGCCGCTGGAGCTGAAGATGTGGCTGTTCCCGTGGCTGACCTGGCTGGTGATCGGCACCATCGTCATGGTGCTGGGCTACATGCTGTTCAGCGATGCCTACCGCTACGAGACACTGATGACCGCCGGGGTGACTGCGTTCATCCTGCTGGTTTCGCTGACCCAGCGGCGCGCCAGTGTGGCTACCCAGACGGCCTGATGTTTCTGCTTTAATGTGGGGGCGTTGCGCGCCCCCCATATCAATAAGCACAGGAAGCGTATGAACGACCATTCCCTTTCCCTCCAGGCCCTCGCCGCACCCGACGGCACTTGCTACGGCTGCGGTTGCTCCCACCCCAGCGGCCTGCACCTGCAAAGCCATTGGGACGCCGATGGCATCCATCTGGTGTGCCGGCACGCGCCCGACAGCACCTTCATCGGCTGGCCCGGCCTGGTCTACGGCGGGCTGCTGGCGATGCTGGTCGACTGCCACTCCAACTGGACGGCGATGGCTTACCACTACCGCAACGAAGGTCGCGAAGCGGGGAGCCTGCCGCGCATCGACTGTGTCACTGGCAGCCTTGGCCTGAACTACCTCAAGCCCACACCCATGGGCGTGGAACTGTTGCTCAAGGCGCGTGTGGAAGGTGAGGTCGGGCGCAAGACCCGGGTGATCTGCGAAGTCTGGGCCGGCGATGTGCTGACGGTGACCGCCGACTCGGTGTTCGTCCGCGTCGATACCGAAAAGCTCAAGCTCAAGGCCCACGGCCAAGCATGAGCCGACCGTGCTGAGGAGTGGTCGGTGATGGTCAGCGGTCGGGGATGTCTCTAGAGTGAGAGGTTCATTCCCCCAGGCAAGGTTGATCATGACCGATCTCAGTGCTTTCCCCATTACCCGCAAGTGGCCCGCAAAACACCCCGAACGCCTGCAGCTTTACTCGCTGCCTACGCCCAACGGCGTCAAGGTGTCGATCATGCTCGAAGAGATCGGCCTGGCCTATGAGCCGCACAAGGTCAGCTTCGACAACGATGACCAGCTGAGCCCCGAGTTCATTTCGCTCAGCGTCAACAACAAGATCCCCGCCATCCTCGACCCTAATGGCCCGGGTGGCCAGCCACTGCCGCTGTTCGAGTCGGGAGCGATCCTGCAGTACCTGGCGGAGAAGAGCGGCCAGTTGCTCAGCCAGGACCCGGCCCAGCGTTACCAGACCTTGCAGTGGCTGATGTTCCAGATGGGTGGCATCGGGCCAATGTTCGGCCAGGTGGGGTTCTTCCATTTCTTTGCTGGCAAGGAATACGAGGACAAGCGCCCGCGCGACCGTTATGTCAACGAGTCCAAGCGCCTGCTCGGGGTCCTGGACCGGCATCTGAAAGGCCGGGAATGGATGGTCGACGAGTACAGCATTGCCGATATCGCGATCTTCCCGTGGGTGCGTAACCTGGTCGAGCGTTACAACGCCCGTGATCTGGTCGGCTTCGAGCAGTTCAAGGAAGTGCAGCGGGTGCTGGCGGCATTCCTCGAGCGGCCAGCCGTGCAGCGCGGGCTAAAAATTCCAGGTTGATCAGGCTATACCGAATGTATATGCATGCGCCGGCCTTTGTAGGAGCGGCCTTGTGTCGCGAAAGGGCTGCAAAGCAGCCCCAGCAATCTATGCGTTGCCGCTGAAATCCCGGGGCCGCTGTGCGGCCCTTTCGCTACACAAGGCCGCTCCTACAGGGGAGCGTGTACAGATTCAGAATATCTGGTGCAGCACCCAGTACAGGCTACCGGCCAAAAGCATCGCTGCCGGCAAGGTCAGCACCCAGGCCATCAGCAGGTTGACCAGCGTGCGCTTCTGAATCCCTGACCCGTTGGCCACCATGGTCCCGGCTACCCCGGAACTCAGCACATGGGTGGTCGACACCGGCAACCCGAACATGTCCGCCGCACCGATGGTGCACATTGCCACCACTTCAGCCGAAGCCCCCTGGGCATAGCTGAGGTGGGTCTTGCCGATTTTCTCGCCTACCGTTACCACGATACGCCGCCAACCGACCATGGTGCCCAGCCCCAGTGCGATGGCCACGGCCACTTTCACCCATAGTGGGATGTAGCGGGTGGCATCATCCAGCTGGGTCTTGAACAGCAGCAACTGGCTGCGTGTGCCTGCATCGAACCCTACCAGCTGGTTCTTCTCGATCAGGCGGATGGCTTCGCTGGTCAGGTACATGTCGTTGCGCACGTTGGCCATGGCTTCGGCCGGTACCCGCTTGAGCGAGCCATAACCTTTGACCTCTTCGCCGATCATGCCGGTAAGCGCTGCCAGCGCCGGTATCAGTTGCGGGTTGGCCCGTGGCTCGGCAATGAACGTGGCCAGCACCTGGCGCGGGTCGGCCGGTGCCGCTTGCGGGTTGCTGCGCACCAGTGCCTGGCGGGTTACCTCGGCGACCGCGGAAAACTGCAAGGCTTGCTCATTGGGCATGGTCTTGTTCAGTGCGTAAGCCATCGGCAGGGTACCAACCAGAATCAGCATGATAAGGCCCATGCCTTTCTGGCCGTCATTGGAGCCGTGGGCAAAGGACACCCCGGTGCAGGTCAGGATCAGCACGCCACGGATCCACCATGGCGGAGGTGTCTGGCCTTCCGGCGCCTGGTACAGCGCCTTGCGCTTGACCAGCGCGCGCAGGGCCAGCAGCAATAGCGCGGCACAGGCAAAGCCGATCAGTGGCGAGAACAGCAGGGCATAACCGACCTTGCTGGCCTGGGCCCAGTCCACGCCACTGGTGCCGTCGCGCCCGTGCATCAGCGCATTGGCCACGCCCACGCCGATGATCGAACCGATCAGGGTGTGCGAGGATGAGGCCGGCAGGCCCAGCCACCAGGTGCCAAGGTTCCAGATGATCGCCGCCAGCAGCAGGGCGAAGACCATGGCGAAGCCGGCCGAGGAACCAACCTGCAGAATCAGCTCCACCGGCAGCAGGGCGATGATGCCGAACGCCACCGCGCCGCTGGAAAGCAGCACCCCGAGGAAGTTGCACAGCCCGGACCAGACCACTGCGACCGGTGCCGGCAACGAGTGGGTGTAGATGACGGTGGCCACTGCGTTGGCGGTGTCATGGAAGCCATTGACGAACTCGAAGCCCAGGGCAATCAGCAACGCCAGGCCCAGCAGCAGGAATGGCGTAACCGTGGTGATTACCGTACCGCTGGCCGCCACGTCCTGCTTCAGGCTCCAGGCGGTATAGGCAATGCCGGCCAGCAGCAGGCCGAAGAACAACACCAGGGTGGCACGCCCGGGTTTGTGGGCAAGTTGCGGGCGGGCATCGCGTTGAGCCAGTTGCGGCAGGCTGGCCAGTGAAGGGGTTGCCATGGTGGCTCCGGTTGGAGTGGGCAAGGGTGCCGAAGGCCTTGAGCATAGAAACAATTCGTAACCCGGCCGTGACCTCGATCAATGATTTATCTAGGCTCAAGACGGACGGTAGTGGCAGGAGAAGCCCATGATTCGCTGCAAGCGTGTCTACGATGCGGTTGAGCAAGACGACGGCCAGCGCGTGCTGGTTGATCGCCTGTGGCCGCGTAACAAACGCAAGGACGACCTGCACGGGCAGTGGTTGCGCGAAGTTGCACCCTCTGATGAGTTGCGCAAGGCATTTCACCAGGGAGAAGTGGATTTCGCCGGCTTCACCCAGCGTTACCGGCAGGAGCTGGCGGCGCACCCCGAGCACTGGTACCCGCTGCTCGATCTGGCCGGAAAGGGCACGCTGACATTGCTTTATGCGGGCAAGGATACTGAGCACAACAATGCTCAGGTGCTGGCCGAATGGCTGGAGGACGAACTGGATCGCCGTGGGCCCGGCAGTTCGCCCGTGTGCTACGCCCAATGATTGGTATTCGTTGTGCTGGCCCTATCGCCGGCAAGCCAGCTCCCACAGGTACGGCGCTGCCTTCAAGGCTATCGTTGTAACTGTGGGAGCTGGCTTGCCGGCGATAGGGCCGGGCCTGGCAAACCGAAGAGTCCGAAATGTGATGTCCCTGAAACTGACCCCCGCCAACGACACCCACCGCACCTTCGCCCGCGACCTCACGCGCCGCGCCATGCTGCCGTACTACCGCGAATACGACCTGCTGTGGCTAGAGGAAGCCTTCGACGAAGCCTGGGGCTGGCGCGAGCAATGGCTGGTGACCGAAGGCGACGCCGTGCTCGGCTTCTGCAGCCTCAGCCAGGACCGCCAGGCGCTGTTCATTCGCGAGTTGCATCTGCTACCCGAGCACCGTGGGCGTGGGGTGGGCAGCTGGGTGCTGGAGCAGTTGGCACTGTGGGCCCGCCAGCGGCACCTGCCGCTGCTGCGGCTGATGGTGTTTCGCAGCAACCCGGCGCGCGTGCTCTACCAACGCCACGGCTTCGTCGAAATGGGCGAGGACGAATGCTTTGTGCGCATGCAGCGCACGATCGACTAATAGCTTAATGATGGCTTGTCGCGACTGGTGAGCATCGGCATAGTGAACCCAGGCGTTCACGGCTGCCTGCTGGCGGGTAGGCCGTACATGATTGTGATCAGGGACAAGGAGAACCCCATGAATGGAATCGGTCCGCGGCTGCGGGAAGAGCGAGAACGCCTGGGGATGACCCAGCGCGTGTTTGGCGATATCGGCGGGGTCGAACCCAATGCCCAAGGCAAATACGAGAGTGGTGAGCGTTCGCCGCGGGTCGACTACCTGGCGGCTTTGGCAGCCAGGGGCGTGGATGCACTTTATGTGCTCAGCGGCACCCGCACCCCCGTACCGCTCGAGGGGCTGAGCACCGATGAGTCCGGTTTGCTGGGGGCTTTCCGGCAGTTGTCATGCGACGACCAAGCGGCCCTTTGGCACTTGTTGCGGCGTTTGACCAACAACGACAAATCCCGGCAGACAATGAGGCCGCTTACGGTTGAACGTCAGGCGTTTCTTACGGAAGGAATGCGTTAGGTCCGCCGTGAAAAATTTTGTTAAGGTGGCAGGATCCAATCGCCCTGCTGACGAGGTGTGTGCTTGATTAGGGTCTTAGTGGTCGACGATCACGATCTGGTACGAACCGGTATTACACGCATGCTTGCCGACATCGATGGTCTGCAGGTGGTGGGCGAAGGTGATTCGGGTGAATCGGCACTCAAGCTGGCCCGTGAGCTGAAGCCGGATGTGGTGCTGATGGACGTGAAAATGCCTGGCATCGGTGGCCTGGAGGCAACCCGCAAGCTGCTGCGCAGCCACCCGGACATCAAGGTGGTTGCCGTGACCGTGTGCGAGGAAGACCCGTTCCCCACGCGCCTGCTGCAGGCCGGTGCTGCTGGCTACCTGACCAAAGGCGCCGGCCTTGACGAAATGGTCCAGGCCATCCGCCTGGCCTTCGCCGGCCAGCGCTACATCAGCCCGCAGATTGCCCAGCAGATGGCGTTGAAACCCTTCCAGCCGCAGGGTTCGCCGTTCGATGCCTTGTCGGAACGGGAAATCCAGATTGCCCTGATGATCGTCGGCTGCCAGAAAGTGCAGATCATCTCAGACAAGTTGTGCCTCTCGCCCAAGACCGTCAATACTTACCGTTATCGGATCTTTGAAAAACTCTCGGTTACCAGCGACGTCGAACTGACCTTGCTGGCCGTTCGCCACGGCATGGTCGACGCAAGCCTGTAAAACCTCATGTCCCAAGTTTTCGATGCCAGCGCATTCCTGGCTACCTGCAGTGGTCGCCCGGGCGTCTACCGGATGTTCGACGGCGAAGCCCGGCTGCTTTACGTGGGCAAGGCCAAGAACCTCAAGAAGCGCCTGGCCAGCTATTTCCGCAAGACCGGCCTGGCGCCCAAGACCGCCGCGCTGGTGGCCCGCATCGCCCAGGTCGAAACCACCATCACCGCCAACGAAACCGAGGCGTTGCTGCTGGAACAGAACCTGATCAAGGAATGGCGGCCGCCGTACAACATCCTGCTGCGCGATGACAAATCCTACCCCTACGTGTTCCTTTCCGACGGCGAGTTCCCGCGGCTGGGCATCCACCGTGGGGCGAAGAAGGCCAAGGGCCGCTACTTTGGCCCGTACCCCAGCGCCGGAGCCATTCGCGAAAGCCTCAGCCTGCTGCAGAAGGCCTTTTCGGTGCGTCAGTGCGAAGACAGCTATTACGCCAACCGCACCCGGCCATGCCTGCAGTACCAGATCAAGCGCTGCAAAGGGCCCTGCACGGGCCTGGTGACCGCCGAGGAATATGCCGAGGACGTGCGCCACTCGGTGATGTTCCTCGAAGGGCGTAGCCAGCAACTGGGCAACGAGCTCAATGCCGAGATGGAGAAGGCCGCCATGGCCCTCAATTTCGAAAAGGCCGCCGAGTTGCGCGACCAGATCGCCTTGTTGCGCCGGGTCCAGGACCAGCAGTACATCGAAGGCGGCAGCGGCGATGTCGACGTTGTCGCCGCCTTCGTCAACCCTGGTGGCGCCTGCGTGCACCTGATCAGCGTACGCGGCGGGCGGGTGCTGGGCAGCAAGAACTTCTTCCCGCAGGTAGGTATCGAGGAGGAGGTGGCCGAAGTGATGGCCGCGTTCCTTTCCCAGTACTACCTGGGCAATGCCGAGCGCGAATTGCCGGGCGAACTGATCGTCAACGTGGTGCATGAAGACTTCGCAGCCATCAGCGAAGCCCTGCACACCCTGCGTGGCCGCGAGCTGACCATCAGCCACCGGGTACGCGGTACCCGCGCCCGCTGGCAGCAGCTGGCGGTGACCAACGCCGAGCAGGCGCTCAATGCCCGCCTGGCCAACCGCCAGCACATGGCCGCACGTTTCGAGGCCTTGGCCGAGGTACTGGGCCTGGACGAGGTGCCGCAGCGCCTGGAGTGCTACGACATCAGCCATTCCAGCGGCGAAGCCACCGTGGCCAGTTGCGTGGTATTCGGCCCCGAAGGCCCGCTCAAGTCCGACTACCGCCGCTTCAACATCGAAGGCGTCACCGGCGGTGACGACTACGCCGCCATGCACCAGGCCCTGAACCGCCGTTACGGGCGCATCAAGGACGGCGAGGGCAAGCTGCCCGACGTGCTGCTGGTGGACGGCGGCAAAGGCCAGCTGAACATGGCCCGTGACGTAATGCAGGAGCTGGGCTTCAGTGACCTGACCCTGCTTGGCGTGGCCAAGGGCGTGACGCGCAAGGCCGGTTTCGAAACCCTGTACCTGAACGACGTGCACCATGAGTTTACCCTCAAGGGCGACTCACCGGCCTTGCACCTGATCCAGCAGATCCGTGACGAGGCCCACCGTTTCGCCATCACCGGCCACCGCGCCCGCCGTGGCAAGGCCCGCCGGGTGTCCAGCCTGGAGGATGTGGCCGGGGTAGGGCCCAAACGGCGGCGCGACCTGCTGAAACATTTCGGCGGCCTGCAGGAGCTCAACCGCGCCAGTATCGATGAAATCGCCAAAGCGCCCGGCATCAGTAAAAAGCTTGCCGAGTCGATTTATGCCAGCCTGCATAGCGAGTAGAATGCGGGCTCAACTTGCGGCCAGTCGTACCGATGAATATTCCAAACCTGCTCACCGTTCTACGCGTCCTGCTCATCCCGATCTTCATCCTGCTGTTCTATATGCCCTATCACTGGAGCTATATGGCCGCCAGCAGCGTGTTTGCCGTTGCCGCCGCCACCGACTGGCTGGACGGCTACCTGGCGCGTCGCCTGCAGCAGAGCACGCCGTTCGGTGCGTTTCTCGACCCAGTGGCCGACAAGCTGATGGTGGCGGTGGCCCTGGTGCTGCTGGTGCAAACCCACGCCAACTTCTGGCTGACCCTGCCGGCTGCGGTGATCATCGGCCGCGAGATCGTGGTATCGGCGTTGCGCGAGTGGATGGCCGAGCTGGGCGCGCGGGCGCATGTGGCGGTGTCCAACCTTGGCAAGTGGAAAACCGCGGCGCAGATGCTGGCGCTGGTGATCCTGCTGGCCAACCCGCCGGCGGTGACCTTCTGGGTAATCCTCGGCTACGCGCTGCTGCTGGTGGCGGCGGGGCTGACCCTGTGGTCGATGGTGCACTACCTGCTGGCTGCTTGGCCGCACCTGCGCGAAGGCTCTGAGCAGAAGTAAAAGTTTTTTTGAATCAAGGGGTTGACGCCATTTTGGAAATCGCTAGAATGGCACCCATCACGACGCGGGAATAGCTCAGTTGGTAGAGCACGACCTTGCCAAGGTCGGGGTCGCGAGTTCGAGTCTCGTTTCCCGCTCCAAATATAGATTTACAGGGTTTTTTGGAAGTCTGTAAATCATTGAAAAAAGACGCTTCGGCGTCTTTTTTCGTTTAGCGCAGTCTGCCTGAATCCACCAGCAGCCACGAAATTGAGTTACATTTTTAAGTACAGCGATTCCGGATAGTTGGCGTAGCGGATTGATGGCAGAACCGCTGTCCGCCAAGCAAATTCTACTGGCAAGAACTAGACCCTCAAAGACACTGCTGGCCTTGCACTGATCGTTGGTGCCAAGGGCCCCAAGCAGTGGCACTTTCGTTTCTACTGGTTGTGCAAGCAGGCCCGTATCTCGATGGGGCCGTGCAGGATCAAGGGGTAGCGGGTATGGTTGTCGATCAGGCCTTGCTGGTGGCCAGCGGAGCCTTGCTCAAGCACGCCTGGTTCCCGGCGTACCCGCTGCACCGGATCTATTACCCGCCGCTAGCCCTTGAATAGCGTGAGAAGGTGCGCAAGGCGCGTGACCGCCACTGACAGCGGCACTGCAAACGGCAGCACGGTGCAGATGTTCACCTAGCCAAATGACCTACGCCGCTTTTTGATACAGCTCTTGGGCCGAAAGACTGACGTGTGGACGCAAGAAGGTCAGGCTGCTTTGCAACTCGCCATCGTAAAAGGGCTGAATAAGGCCGTGGCGCATACCAAGCACTTGCGCAACGTCCCACCAGTGAGGCCGTCCCGGCAAAGCAGTCCAAAGAACGGGAGGGCACGGGTATTGATGGTCGTGATGAGGCTTCGCCTCAAGTGCCGCCTGGACAAGCCATCGGCCTCCCGGTAGAAGGTTGCTCGCGTAGACCTCGTGGGTCGGACTATTGTAACTGAAACTGTAAAAGTGAAATCCCAACGCTTCTGCGAAGGCAGGCAGCGCGTTCAGTAATGCCGGCAGCTCTTGCAAACGCGCCAGGTCGTGGGCAGCTGTGTTGAGCATCGAACCTCCATGTACGAACTTTCCTAACCTCAACTGCAATGGGCACGCAAGAACCCGTCACAGGAAAACCGAGTCATCGGGTCAACTATAGTGCCGCAGCCATCACGCAGGATATAAACATAATGTTTAATCAGGCTTTGAATGGATGAAACAATTTTTACTCATCGAGCATGCCGGGCTGCGATGCCTTGAGCCCCATTTCTGCAGCTATGCGTTAAAAAGGTAGGAGCTGGACAACACGTTGGCATCGCTTCGCCTGGTCGTGCGCTTTCTCGGTGAGAAATGCAAGGCAACGTGATGGTCCATACCGATTACTGAGATGACGTGACCCAGCCCGGCGGCTGCACGATCCTGTGACCGTCGGTACTCGGCGTTGCCGCTGTGACCATTCAGCGTGGCGATGCCGCAAGCGAGTAACGCATCGCCCTTCTTGGGCGTGACGGCAACGCCAGGGGGCATGGGCCGAGCATGCGTCATGAGGTTCAGCACGTCCGGCCTAATCGGTCTTCCAGCGCTCCCGATTTCAGCGGCGGGGGTGATGCTTGGAGGTTTCCCGTATTGCAGTGCACATATAGCGCACTGCAATACGGTCCTGTTCGGACAAACTGCGGTAGTGTTCCAGCAGGCTGGCTTCCTCTTGGTTCAACGGTCGAGGAAACAGTTTCTGTTTGAGTGATATCAGTGCGTAGAAAACTCGCACCAGGTCGAGTTGAAGCGCCATGCCAACTACCTGCACGTAGGGAGGACCATTTCAAGGGTTACTGCTCTTTGTCCGTGCACAGGCGCGAGGTCCAGGCCAGCAAGCGGCATTGATCGCAGTGTAGAGGGGGGCTGGCCAACTGCCAGAGGGGGCTGATTGAATTTTCCAACTGCAGGACCTTGCCTGATAGATGAGGTGCGCAGCCGCAGGCAGAACGAAATAGAGCCCCGAATCGGGGCTCTATGGGATGAAGCAAGGTTGTCTACCACCCTTCATAGCTGAGCAGCAGCGTGGCGATGATCTGTCGCGTTTCATGTCGAGCCTGCACAGATCCGCCCTACGCTTGAACGTCCACTTTGCCCAGCAGCTTGCTGCCGTGTTCAAATTGCCATGAGCATCGTAGCCGTAGCGCCGGGTACTTCCTGCTCCGTCTGTGACCTGAACGGGCAAGGCCCAGTGGCGGAGATAGCTTATGCGTTCGCTTCGCCCAAGCGGGTCACGCGTCTCGATTAGACGCCCGATATCGTCCTAGCTGTATTGCCACTCGCCGCCCTGCGGATCAGTTCGTTTGATCAACTGCCCAGGGATGATCTCTGCTTGCCAGCAGTTCCCCATCGCATCGACATGTTTGTAAACGTCGTACATGTGGATCTCGATAGCGGTGAACTCCAGGCTTCAAATAAACTGTAGGAAAACAGCCTTCTGTTTGAAGTCCGTCGTCATATCACCCAAATTATCCTACATGTATTTGCACGCATACCTGTAGATAGAATGTTTCGAATTATTAAATTTTATTATTCATGGTGCCCCTTCATGTAGAGCTGAGAATATGAAGAAAGCTATTGAATGTGTCAGAAATTGGGAGTTTTTCGCTATCGCTTGGTAACCATAGGTAAACGCGGCCATTATCGTCGTTGTTTGTTGATAGTAGGAATAGGTTGCCGCAGTCATCATAGGCAAATGGTATGAGTCCGGCTAGCGAAGGGGTGCTTTTGACTAGTTGTTTGTAGACGTTTTCTATCGTGGCTTCACCATATTTTATTGATAAAAAACTATTTATTAGAAGCTCGGATTCGGAGTGTTGTTTATCATCAATGAAACCGCCGTTATTGGTCAGATAAAAGTTCATGAATTCACTTGTTGGGTGTGCATTTATTGATTGTGTGAATTCAAGAAAGTCGCTTTTGGATATGGGTTGTTCACTTTCTATCAATTTTACGGGCACGGTTTTGCTCCTTTAGAAAATCTGGCTGGATGTGTATACCTCTTGCCTGTCACGGCTGCGTACTGACTTACGCCTCCATTGTGAGTTATCCCGAGGTGTGCGGTCTGTTTTACAAGCTGCATGGTCCCGCGATTGGTCTGGGCATTATAGTCGTCAACGTGATGCCATACATACCCTCTAGGAGTTGATTTTTGATTCAATCCTGCTTTGGTGTTCGCTGCCTGCGCATCCAGCGCATAATCCCCAGTATATTCAATGGTTACCACAGGGTTGATATTTTTCTTTGTGTAAAGTGCATTGCTGTTTCTGTAGTCAAGGCCGCCGCTCTGTGTCTGCTCTACACTTGTGAAACCAAGTTCTAGTAATGCAGAAATTGGATCATAGGCTAAGCCTAATGGGTCGACGAAACTAATTGAATTGGGGGCATATTGATAAAAATTTATACCTCCGGAAAGCCCTATGGGATCAGGTTGGGTGAAGTGACCAATGCTTGGGTCGTAAAATCTATATGTGTTGTAATGAAGTCCGATTTCGCGATCGTGATATTGTCCTTGATTTCGCAAATTTTGCTCTCGCGATTCTCTTTGATCTTGCCATTGCTCTCTAATTTCCCCCCCAGCCGCAATAGTCACTGCGCCAGATAGTGGCGCCGCTTTCGTCGGTCAGCTGTTCAGGTTGGCCTGCCAGATTAGTGTGGAAATGCTGGATGCTTTCTTTTCCGTAACCCCCATCAATTCGAGCCAAAGGCTCATAGCTTTTAGAACTGGTGTAAACGTATAGACTAGATAGGCCGTTCTGAATTTCCTGTAATAGGCGTAACCCCTGCCAGTGAAACAGGACTCGCTGACGAGGTTCCGAGTGATCGCTTTGATAAACTTCCTTGCTGATTCGCCTTCCCAGAGGATCGTATCGGAACATAACACGTTCACGCTCACCGCTGCGGTACTGGTCTACGCATATCAGGCGTTGTTCGGCGTCGTACTCGAAGTGCTGTACCCAGTTACTTCCAATCCTTTTTTCGCACAATCGCCCAAATCGGTCATAGCGGTAGCGCTTGTCCTGATAGACCAGCACACGGTTGTGCTTGATTAAGCCGTGGAGCTTCGGTCCGTCGAACAAGTTACCGGCCTTGTCGTACTTGAAATCCTCAACCTGTGTCGCTTGCCAGTTGGGGCGAGACTGGTGGGTATTCTGCAGCTGTTCGTTCGGATCGTAGCCATAACGGTTGCTGCCGGTGTAGCTCTTGCCTGTGTGAGGCGAACGATGAAAATGGCCAATGATCTGCGCAAGGTGCGCGGTGTCATCAGCTGCAATGTCGCCAAGGCTGCGACGTTGGGTCTGGGTCAGTACTTCGGCGACGAGGTTGTCGCTGGCGTCATATCGATAGGTTTTGTCCAGTAATGGCAGAACTTCAGCGGGCGCATCGCGGTAGTGGATTGCCTTGCCACTCAAGCGCCCGCTTTTGTCATAACGGGTGCGCGTAATCAGGCTACCTTGGGTACGCATGACTTCGTCATGCACGGCATCACGCTCGAAGTCGCTGATGACCCGGCCGTCCAGGTTGATCTGGTGCAGGTGCCCACTGCCGTAGTAGAGGTAATTGATATTGCGTTGATCGGGGAGGGTGAGCGTCTGCAGGTTGCCCAACTCGTCGTAGCGATACTGCAACAGCCCGGCGCTGTTAGTTTCGCTCAACAGTTGTCCTACGGGGTCGTAGGTGTATTCAAGCTGCTGTTTTTCACCCTGATTATTCGTGAAAATGATGGACAACAGGTTGTCGGCGGTGTCGTAGCTGTAGTCGGTAATGCCATCCTCGGTGCGCTTGCTCAGCAGGCGGCCGACGGCATCACGTTCGAAGTCGTGGCGAATCGGCGTTGTCCGCGTTGCTGGGGCGTTCTCGGACAATGGTGCTTGTTCATGGGGAGAGAGCACGTGGGTGAGGCTGGTGACCCCATCCAACATGTCGTATTCATAAATGCGACCACTGCCATCCAAGTCTTCCTGCGCGATCAGGCGGTCCAGTTTGTCCCAGCCAAAGCGATATGATTCATTGTTCTCGTTGGTGAGCTGTAGCAGTCGGCCATAGGCGTCATAGCGAAATCTTACGCTATGACCCATGGCGTCCAGCCGTTCGATCACACGCCCGCTGCGGTCGTAGCGAAATTGCAGCTTCTTTTGCGCAGGATCGATGTAGCGCGTCAGCTGGCCGGCGGTATCAACTTCGTAGCGGTCGATACGACCATCGGGCCGTTCGCTTTCTATGAGGTAGCCGCGAGCGTCATAGCGGAAGTGGGTCTGCTCTCCGCGGGCATTGATGCTTTCGCTCAGGCGACCCTGCAAGTCGTAGTGGTACAGCGTCTGGTTGTTGCTGCAGTCGCGATAGCTGAGAAGCTGGCCACGGGTGTTCCAACCCAGGTGCTTGGTCTTTTCGATGGCATCGGTGACGCGGGTAACACGACCTTCCGGGCTGTATTGATACTGCGTGCTCCGGCCCAGTGGGTCCTGCTCCCACAGCAAATTGCCATGAGCATCGTAGCCGTAGCGCCGGGTACGTCCTGCTCCGTCTGTGACCTGAACGGGCAAAGCCCAGTGGCGCAGATAGCTTATGCGTTCGCTTCGCCCAAGCGGGTCACGTGTCTCGATCAGACGCCCGATATCGTCATAGCTGTATCCCCACTCGCCGCCCTGTGGATCAGTTCGTTTGACCAACTGGCCGGCGACGATCTCTGCTTGCCAGCAGTTCCCAAGTGCATCGACATGCTTGTAAACGTCGTACAGCGGGCCCCAGAAATAGCGATCTATACGTCCCAGTCCGTCTGTTACGAGGGTTTCGCCTTCTTCGAGGTTGTACTCGAACTTGTACTCCTCCCCATCGCTACCCCAGTGGCGAACCACCCGCCATTCGTGGTCAGATTGCGGCTCAAGCAAAGGTGGCAAGCGATAGGGTGTTCCGTCCGCCCGTCTTGGTGTAGGACGTTTTTCAGGAATGGTGTAGCGTGCCCATGCGTACTCGCGGACGGCGCCGCTGGCCAGTTGGTGACGCTTCAGATAGCCCTCTTCGGTATAACCGAAGTTACGCACCACCTGGCCCGTTGCATCCAGAACTTCTTGCAACTGCCCACTGTCGGTATAGCTGTAGCTGACCAGCAGCTCGTTCCGCTCGATAGCGGGCTCGCCGTTGTTTGACAGGAAGAGCCGCGACACCTTGCATACGCGCCTTGTATGCGCAGCATCATAGTGAAGCTGGACAACCGTCTGGCCGTACTTGTCATAGAGTGCTTGCAGGCGACCTTGTTTGTCGTAAAGCACATCTACGTAATTGAGATTGCGGTCGCTCAGCCTGATGAGTCTTGAACGACAGGGCTCGTGCGGGTCGACATCAAAAACCTTGTAGCGTCCCTCATGAATGTCCTCGACAACCGTTTGGCCATCCTCCAACTGGAAGAAAGCCAAGCCGTCCACAACACTGACAAAGGCATCGCCGGCGCGCAGGCGCCCGAGTTCCAGGCGAATGCCTTCTTCATCGACGTAAATCCACAACTCGCCGCCTTCAGGATGCGGGACGCGGACCAGTTCAACTTCATAAGGAACACTCCAGCCCTTTCCGAACAGGCCACCATTGCGAGTGTCCCTGCTATCGTAGCGGCGAGCCCATTCGATACCGAGCAGGCCAGGGAGACTGAAGTCAGTGTCCTCGGGACCGTCCTGGAATTTGCTACCCGTGGCTACAGCAACAGGGTTGCCAGCCTTGCAACCTTTAATGCGCCCAAAACGTCGTGAAATAAGTATCCCAGCAATAATCCCGGTAAACATCGCAACCTTGCTTTTGCCATTGCGAATATCCCGAACCGTCGCTGTCCCGCCGCCAAGGCGTACATTCGGCGATACCTTCTCATTCACATCGATCGTGGCATCGCAGGTGGTCTTGTCACCCGATCGCGCGGCAGGCTGGCCGTTGATGAAGACCTTGTCCGACCCTTGCGCAATATGGTTTTCGGGCAGAGGCGGGTGGCGGCTGCATGAAATCTTGTCTTGCTCTTTGGATTCCGCGCCGGGGTCCTTTGGCGTGGTGACGGGCGGGTTGAAGATGTCGCGGATCGCCATGCCCAGCCCCACCACCGGGAGCAGGTAGGGCACCGCCGCCATGGCCATGGAACCCACGTTCTCCAGAATCGAAGGCTCTGCTTGCTCGGCGTCGGTCGCTCCCCCTCCTGGCGGCCCTGTGATACCGGCTGCGCGAGCGGCGGGCTTGCTGTTGACGAACACGTTGTGTGACCCGCTTTCGATCTTTCCGTAGGGATCGGGTGCATCCACGCTGTTGCCAAGGCTGTCGCAAAAGCGGGAGATGGCGTCGCCGACAGTCTGATCTTCACCGACCGAAAGGGTGCTCATCGCACCGACCGCCACCCCCGCAACGGCGGCGATGGCGATGCCCGCTGCGCCCCCTGTCGCGACAGTACCGACAACGGCCAGGCTGATAGCGGCAGCCACGGCGGCGGTGGCTGCGGCATAAATGACGGCCTCTGCAACGGCACTGACCATTTCGGCGATCAGGGACGGATGCAGGATTTCATCGCCCATGCGGGCGGCGTGAACGATCTGCGCCATGGCTTGCAAGCTCCAAAAGTTCTGAATGAGGTTGACCTTGGTGGTGAAGGGTTCAGGTGAATCGGAGCTGTTGTTTGATTGCGCGCCAGTGCTCGATGTCATCGCTGCTCAAAGGGCTTGGCTTGCTGTAATTGATCACTAGCAGCCGGTGCTGACCTGGAATCAGGCAGGCGGCCTGGAGCTGGAAATTGGGCTTGTCCCCTACCTTGAATTCAATGGCCATTTCGCGGGCTTCGACGGAGTGTTCACCGCCCCCCAAACGCGCGATCTTCGTAGGTGTGATGGTCATCGCCCCGGACTTTTTTCGCAGCATCCGCAGTTGGTCATCGATGGCTTGGTCCAGGGTCTTGTCGTTGCCGACGGGGCTGCGCGCCATTACCAACGTGGTGTCTCGGGCACGAAAGCGCAGCATGTTGAGCGTCAGGTCTTCAGGTGCTTCCTCGCCCAGGTTGAGGATCAGGTCGTGAGTCAGGTATTCCGTCATTGCGGGAGTCCTTTCAGGAGGTCTTTACGTACGGGCAAGTGCAAGCAGCTACTTGAAATGCCCATCCACATCGGCTTTCAGTGCACTGCTATCGCGTCCATCCGCTGCGGCACCTGCCGCTCCGCCCTCAGGGTTGAGGTCGAGCTTCGCTGCGGGCGTGTTGATCTGCCCGGTCTGTTGCCCGGTGAGGTTGAAGGTCTCGCAGGTGATATTGAGCGTGCCGTTGGCCTGCATCTCGATCAGTGTCTTGCCGCACTTGAGGCGCAGGGTGTTGCCTGCTTCGATCTCGTAGTCGCCGGCGATGAGGTCGTTTTTGCCGCCGCCGACTTTCAGGGTGTCGTTGGCTTTCACTACGCGCAGGCGATTGCGGCCGATGGCAACAGACTCGTCCTGGCCAATGCTCTGGGTGCGATCAACACCGACGGTGAGAGACTGGTTGTGGTTGACCTGGGTGTTCTGGTCCTTCTGGGCATGGATGAACACCTCTTCCTTGCCCAGTTCGTCCTCAAAGCGCAACTCATTGAAACCATCCCCCTTGTGGGTCTGGCTTTTGATGGTCATGCGGGTCTTGTGGTCGGGCAGGTCGTAGGGCGGAAGCTGGTCACGACAGTAGGTACGCCCGGTAATCATCGGCTGGTCGGGGTCGCCGTTGACGTACTGGATGATCACGTCCTGGCCGATGCGCGGGATCGCCATCGAACCCCAACTGCCACCGGCCCAGCCTTGCGACACACGCACCCAGCAGGAGCTGAACTCGTTGTTCTGGCTTTCCCGGTCCCAGGGAAAGCTGACCTTCACCCGGCCCCACTCATCGCAATAGATCTCTTCTCCCTTCGGGCCGACCACGGTCGCCATGTGCGGGCCATCAACGCGTGGTTTTGATAGTGGGGCGGGGCGCCATTCGGTCCGGCCGGGGACCAGCACGGCAGTCTGCTCGTAGTGCGTGCTTACATCTGCGCCGGCGGCTTCTTCCTGCAGGCTGGTGAATTGTTTGCCTTTGTGGGTAACCGTGTTCACCCGCCAATGCGCGTTGAGGTCGTCACGTGGGTGACTTGACAGGTTGAAGCTCAGGCCCGGTTGCAGGCGAACATCGTCACCCTCAACCTCGGCAATACGCACATCGTGGCGCAGCGCAGTGATGCGGTTTTCAGTGAACGGCTTGCCGACCGCATCGCGTTTGTAACGGCCTGGGTAATCGAAGAATTCGTATTCTTTGGACTGATGCTCCAGGAAGGGCCCGGCAGCTCTGTGTTCCTGGCGGTAGGCTGGGTTGGTAAAGGTGTAGTCGCGCTGAACCTGGCGAGCGGTGCGCACCTGCTCGCTGTAGCGCAAGCGGCGAAGGCACGGCATGGCTTGATCGCCACCGCCGGTGGCTTGGTACAGCACGCTGTCAGGGTCTACAGACTCGTCGGCATCAAAGAAGCCCTCGTTGTCATCCTCGGCCTTGATGGTCCCATGGCTGATCAGCCCGAATGATTGCAGCCGATCGGTAATGATCAGCTTGTGCAGCTTTTCACTGTGCGCGAAGCGGTAGACGAAGCCTTCTTCAGCAGCCAGGCGGGTGATGAACGCCAGGTCCGTCTCACCGGCCTGAACGCAGAACTCGCGGACCTGATGGTCCATGCTGGCGTGCAGTTCGTATTGGTTGATGCCCTGGCGCTTGAGCATCAGCTCAATAATTTGCGGAACGGTTTTCTGCTGGAAGATGCGCCAGTTCGAGCGCAGACCGGCACGCGCCAGTTGTGGCTCGACCAACGCGTGATAGTAGGTGCGGTAGAAGCCGCCCTCAGCTTGGCTGAATCGGCTGACCAAGCCAGGTCATCCATATAATTCTCCGCTTAGCCTGTTATGAAACGCCTAAGCTCGTCATTGAATAGTTCAAGGCTGGGGTCTCTGGTATGATTTCAAGAGATTATAGGTTGTCTGGGTGTTCTATCAGTTCCCACTGG
This sequence comes from Pseudomonas sp. 32_A, assembly GCF_017490905.1. Taxonomy (NCBI): domain Bacteria; kingdom Pseudomonadati; phylum Pseudomonadota; class Gammaproteobacteria; order Pseudomonadales; family Pseudomonadaceae; genus Pseudomonas; species Pseudomonas sp. 32_A. The sequence goes on from NZ_JAFGYI010000009.1 coordinate 75,399, forward strand.
CCATTTTGAAGGCGCAAAATGAATTTGGTTGCTGTTACCCAGAGAGTATTTTTGGTTGAGCTTAAATTCTCTATGCTATATTCGTGAGGGGTTGGCAGGCTAGAAGGGATGGCGTTCTCAAAGCTCTTGTTATTCAGTAAGAATAAGCCTGTGGTTGTTCCAATGAAAATTTGTTTATTAAATTGTTTGATGCACCAAAAATTCGTGTCTATTTTTTCGGTGGGTATCCGTTTAAAGCCGTCTTTGTAATTGCCTCTTACAATTGTCCCGTTGTGACCGCAGATCAGCACTTCATCAGTTGAGATGCAATGAATATTATGCAGGTGTTGTCTAGTGCCACTTTTGCATTTGTTCCATGAGGCACCGTTCCAGTGATATATTGTGCCGTTTGTTCCGCAGGTGTAAATGTCTTCCTTGGAAAGCCCGTCTATGCATTGAAAGGTTATAATTGATCGTGATAGCTGAGCAAGGTCTTGTATTTTTTGTGGGGTGTCTGAGTTAATGGTTTCAAGTAGCTTTGATAAGGTTGATGTTGCTTCTTGTGTTATCTGGTAACCGGTTTCTATGCAGTTGCTTTGGTCTAGTTGGTAAATTTGGCCTTCGCCGCCGCAAGCAAAAAATATGTTGTCAACTATGGCTAGTGAAGTCAATTTTGCTTCGCTCTTCTTGGGGATTGCTAAGGTCTCAATGCCGTTGGAGTTGTATATTTCGATTTCACCATTGGTTGTGAGCGAGCATCCAGCTCTTATGGTTTCAGTGTGCGCAGGCCTTAATGCGATCGAGATTACTGTCTTGTGATTAATGTCATGGTAATGCCATTTTTCAGGCAGGTTAAGATTTAGAACGAACATTCGTGTGTGCTCTGTGTTCTCAAGCTTGTCCGCAAAAGATGCGACATATAACATGTCGTCATTGATTGCGCATGCGCTTCCAAAAGTTATTTTGCTAGTACCGTTCATTTTGTTTTCTTCTTTTTTGATGAGTTATAGGCCGCCTGAGCCTTTTTGGGTTTTGGAGCCGAGCTTTGTAATGTCGTCATGGTTTAGAAGGTTTGTTTTGTTGTAAGCACGGTACCGATCGCCGGGTTTCAAACCCATGCTGGTGTGGTATGCGTGTAGCTCTGCAAGCATCTTTGTAGGATTGCACCCGGTTATAGCCGAAGCTGCCATTACGCCAATCAATTCAAGCTCACCTAATGTAGCCGTTCCCTCAGGTGTGCCTCTGCTACCTAATTCTCTCTCAGCTGGGTCATAAATAGCGTGGATCAGACCATGCTCATTTGCTTTGCTACCTTTCTTGGTTGGTGTGCCTCCATCGACACAGATAGTGTAGCCGTTTGCATGTGAAAGCCCACCAGGCACTCGTGGTCCTGGGTTTTTGTTTTTGTTGGGTAGCCTAAAAGCGCGGTCTGCTACTATATGATGCCCTGTTTTTCCAGGTGGGCAATTCTTTCCGTTGCCATATTTGCGAAGTCGGCAATCTCTTTTCTCGCCTTTAGACTTTCCCCCGTTATTTTTCGGGCCATTCGGCTTCCGTTCTGTCGGAGGTGAGGATTTTGGAGTCTTGGCGTGGCTGTTTTTTAGAGATCTGTTTACTTTGCCAGCAGCTTTACCTACAAGTACCCCGCCTTTAGCTGCATCGCCGATAACCGGGATCGCGGCAAAAGCAGCAAGGCCTGCGTTTTCAATATCCCCTTCCAATACATAAATGAACGCGCTGATACCGTCAGGAATAGCGCCCAAGCCTGGTACGAACCCAACTCCGTCCAGTGTGCCATGTACCCACGGGCTGGTTTTTTTCCACCAACTTTCCTTTTCTGTTTCAGCCTCCTGTGGTGGGTTGGCAGATGTAGCTGGAACTTCTGCTTTTGCGGTTTCGCCGACGACACGGCCTATCGTGTTACCGCTGGCGGTTGTCCCACCTGTCTCTCTATCATTGTAGATCTCGGGTGGCGGATAATTCGGTAGTCCATACTCAGGGGCACTATCCTTGAAGGTTAAATATTCCTCATAGGTAAGAGTGTCACTGTAAAGCCGAGTTTCTCCTTGCCACAGCTGTACGACGACATGGTCACCCTGTTGGTAAGTTGCGATGCTCTTAGTGGCGCTGATGGATTTCTGAAATTTGCTTATCTCGATGTTGAGTGGTTCGTCCACAACTCATGCCCCATTCATCCAGAATAGATCGTTATGGCGCACGACCAATTTTCCCTCGGCTCTGACGGTACTGCTTTTCTCTTGGGGGTAGCATCTTCCACCAACGGTATCGCTGATAACCCCTTTGGCTGCTCCCGCCTGATCGCCTTCAGTTTGAGGTACCAAGCTTTTGTCATAAACGACGATGGGTTTACCGTTGACACGTACTGATTTTGCTACATCTGTGGCTGCTTTAAGTTCAGCCGTGACGGGGTAGGGTACTGGTGGAGTAGCACCTCCCATAGGCGTCTTACAAACATCAGGAACGATACTGACAACTAGCCACTTGTCCTGTTTTCGCGCAAGAATGTTCTCCGCCATCTCAGCGTCCCCTGTTGTCAGTTGCGCAAGTTGGCGAGTCCCATTTAATGAGGGGAGCGACTGGATCAGCTTCAAATCGGGCCTCCAAGACACGGATAGGGTCTTGGGAGGGGAGGCTTACTCGATGAGTCAGCGACAGCGTCATTGAGTCGGTGTCGATCAAGAGCGTGTCCGTCATCAGCGGTAGGGGAATCATTACACCGCTGTGCAACCGAGCAAGCAGAAAAGGGCGGTGCCCTGGCAACTCTATGCATGATTGCCCGTTGTGGTTCCAATCGGGGGAGGTGAGGTTGAACAGCTCAATACGAACGTCCGGCCTCAAGAATGCGGTCTGCTGATCTGCCGGCGCTCCGTTCCAATAGCCGAAATCAAAGTCGCCGGGCAGACCTGGCCAGCGTCTGTCTTGCCAGTCACTGTCGTATGTGCCGGCCAAAGCCAGGCGAGGTGCCCAAGCTCGTCCTACGACCCCGAAGCCAACAGGCTGATGATCCAGGGCATTCGAAATTTCAGCCATTTGAATGGCATTGGTATTCCCGTCTGGCTGGGAGGTTTTCAGCAGCCTTTGGATAGGCCTATCAGTCGGTTCAATCTGGGGGGCGGGTAATTCCTCAAGGAGCAGCTCAAGTGAGCTGGCCACTTCAAAGTGACGACGCTCAATCCAGCCTCGACCCAGAGGGTTGCTATAACAGACCTGATTGAGTAGGTAGGGCTCAGGCGTGTGCTCGGGGTAGTGCGGGTTTCCAAAGACACTCGATCCGCCAAATGCGTATTCCCATTGTAATGGTACATTCTTGGCCAATTCGGCTTCGGTCAGATGCCAACCACCCAAGAAGCCTTGCCTAAATACTCGCGGTCCTGTGAAGCGTAGTCGTTTATCCAAAAGAATATTGCGAGTGGGTGCGTTCGCGCGGCGTAGGTTTGCTTCGGCTTGCGCATCACGCCAGGCATAGAGTTGCTGCTGCGTAAGTGGTTCGCCTGCCTTCAAAGGCTTAGGCTGCTCGACCTTGATCTTCAAGGGCGCTGCCGGTTCGCTCAGGCGAATGCCAGCTACCCAATCGCGAGTGGGAGTGCCATTGGGGGCGTGGGCGTGCCCGTTGATGATCACATCGCAGCGAGGCTTGAAGGGGGCTAAGTCGCTTTCCTCTTTTGCGCTGCTGCGCCCTTCCTCACCGAAGTACTGATCAGCCAAGCAGAGTGCTACGGGCTCATCATCTATTACTTGGGCACTTAGGTGCCCGGGCTTCTCGGCGATAGGCTCTAACCGATAACCAACCTTCATCACAATCACAGGATGTTCGACATCCTGTTTATCGATTGCACTGAAGCACATGACGTCAAATGGCGTCAGGTTGCGAAATTCCATCTTGGGCTACCCCTTCAGTTGAGATCGACATCCTTGCCGTTGATTTGCACAGGCCCTGTGGCACTGAAGTCAAAGTTGCTGCCGTTGATCAGCACAGTGCCGTCGGACTTCATCACCAGAGTGGCCTTGCCCACCGTGATGCTCAGTTCGTCGCCTGCGGTTATGCTGAATCTGTTGCCAATCACCACTGACTTATGAATAGCCACTTGCTCACTCTGGCTGAGCCCAACAGTTGTGTTCATGGCCGCGCCCACACTCACCTGGTATCCCGCACCGATGTTCAGGACCTTAGCCAAACCGATGGTTTCTGCCTTGGCCAGCTTGATGGTTTCGGTCTTGTTAGCGCCGATGGTCACGCTGCGGTTGGCGCCAATGCTGATGGTTTCGTTCTTGCCAACCTCTTCGGTGCGGTGGTCGCCGATGGAGATGGTTTCGTTGTGGTCAACCCGTTCACTGCGGTCGTTGCCGACGAAGGTGGTTTCGTTGTACTTGACGATGTTGTTCTGGTCCTTCTCGGCATGGATGAACACCTCTTGCCGACCCAACTCATCCTCGAAACGCAACTCGTTGTAGCCATCACCTTTGTGGGTCTGGCTCTTGATGGTCATGCGGGTCTTGTGGTCGGGCAGGTCGTAGGGCGGGAGCTGATCACCACAGTAGGTTCGCCCGGTAATCATCGGCTGGTCGGGGTCGCCATTGACGTACTGGATGATCACGTCCTGGCCGATGCGCGGGATCGCCATCGCGCCCCAGCTGCCACCGGCCCAGCCTTGCGACACACGCACCCAGCAGGAGCTGAACTCGTTGTTCTGGCTTTCACGGTCCCAGGGAAAGCTGACCTTCACCCGGCCCCACTCATCGCAATAGATTTCTTCTCCCTTCGGGCCGACCACGGTAGCCATGTGGGGGCCGTCAATGCGTGGTTTTGGCAGTGGGGCAGGACGCCATTCGGTCCGACCGGGTACCAGCACGGCGGTCTGTTCGTAGCGCGTGCTTACATCTGCGCCGGCGGCTTCTTCCTGCAGGCTGGTGAACTGGCTGCCTTTATGGGTAACCGTGTTCACCCGCCAATGCGCATTGAGGTCGTCACGTGGGTGTCCGGTCAGCGTGAAGCTGAGGCCCGGTTGCAGGCGAACATCGTCACCCTCAACTTCGGCGACTCGCACATCGTGGCGCAGCGCGGTGATGCGGTTTTCAGTGAACGGCTTGCCCACGGCATCGCGCTTGTAGCGGCCGGGGTAATCGAAGTATTCGTACTCTTTGGACTGATGCTCCAGAAAGGGTCCGGTGGCTCTGTGCTCCTGGCGGTAGGCTGGGTTGGTAAAGGTGTAGTCGCGCTGCACCTGGCGGGCGGTACGCACCTGTTCGCTGTAACGCAAGCGACGAAGGCAGGGTTTGGCTTGATCGCCACCACTGTTTGCTTGGTACAGCACGCTGTTAGGGTCTATGGGGTCGTCGGCATCGAAGAAGCCCTCGTCTTCCTCCTCGGCCTTGATGGTCCCATGGCTGATCAGCCCAAGTGATTGCAGTCGATCGGTGATGATCAGCTTGTGCAGCTTTTCACTGTGCGCGAAGCGGTAGACGAAGCCCTCTTCAGCAGCCAGGCGAGCGATGAACGCCAGATCCGTCTCACCGGCCTGAACACAGAACTCGCGGACCTGATGGTCCATGTTGGCGCGCAGTTCGTACTGGTTGATGCCCTGGCGCTGGAGCATCAGCTCAAGAATTTGTGGAACGGTCTTCTGCTGGAAGATGCGCCAGTTCGAGCGCAGGTCGGCACGGGCCAGTTGCGGCTCGACCAGCGCGTCATAGTAGGTGCGGTGGAAGCCACTTTCAGCCTGGCTGAAGCGGCTGACAAGGCCGTGCACGTAGCGCACCGGGCGTTCGCCGTCCCAGATGGCAAAAAGTACGGGCTTGTCGAGCAGGTGGCCGAAGTCGATATCGTTTTCGAAGCTGATGAGTTTCAGCTCCAACTTGAAGGGCATGCTGATCCCCTCTCGGAGTTCGAACGACACCACTTCTAATTCAGCGTTGCCAACCAGCGGCTGGAAGCTGTAACGCAAGTCAGATTGGCTAGGCATAAGCAATCCTTGTCCGCCGTCTGAGGTGACACAAAGTCCGGGCAGGTAAACCCGCCCGGAGCATTCGTGAATATCAGGCGGCTGGTGCGCGCCAGTCGTCAGACCCTTCGGTGTTTGCGACATCGTGTGCCCAGGTGATCTTCCGATAGGCGAGCGCTACCTCGATCAGCTGGGTGTAGTTTTCGTTCTCCTTGTCTTGAGCGTGGGGCAGGACGGTATTGATGCTGACGATGGTGGCGTCTTCGAGCTTGGTGGTGAAAAAGTGCTCTTGTTTGCCTTCCGTCGAGGTGCGGTACCAATTGACCTCGACAGTCGGCAACATTTCGCCGGTGGCCAGCGCTTGATACATCAGTGGTGTGGCTTTGTTGAGCGAACTAGTGAACTTGAACGGCTTGTGTACGCGCTGGCCGCTGGGTTGGCCACTTTGTGGATCAGTGGGTGTAGTGACCTCATGATTGATTTCCTGGACAAGGATTTCATCCTCATGGCCTTGCTGGTAAACATTGCCGACGGAGTCAGCGGTGAATGCACCAGCGGTAATGTTGCCCTGTTTTTGACCAGTGATCTTGATGTAAGCGGGTGTTGGCATGGCAGTCTCTCCTGCGTCCATGTGGATAAATCACGCGCACTCGGAGTGGCGTGGCCATCGGGAACGATGGGCTTGTCAACGAAGCAGTCGCCTCGTCAATTCGTTGAAGTCAGCTGCGTCGGTTTCTGCCGATCTACTGCTGCAAAATGCCGTTCAGCGACTCCAACACCTCGGTGGTAATCAGGTGCAGCCGGTAGCTGTAGATGCCGTACGCCACCGCCATGGCGAGGGCGGAAATGACCAACGGACTCCACCACGGCCATTGCCGGTTCATGCGGAAGTTGCTTGGGGCGACATTGGTGTACGGATCGCAGACGGTCTCCGGAGTCGGGCCGCGCAGTTCTCGGATAATCCCGTGGAGGTGGTGTATCAATGCGTTGAGGGTTTCTTCGCCCTTCGGCGCAATGGCGTACTTGCCCTTCAAACCGAGGCAAAGCGCGAAGTACATGAACTCCAATACGTCCTGGTAACGTTTGGGTTCCTGCATGAGGCGCGACAGTACGGTGAAGACTTTCTCTCCACCCCAGGTTTCGTCGTGGAAGATGCTGAGCAGGGGTTCCTGGCTCCAGCAACTGGTTTTACCCCAAGGCCTGTCCATGACAGCTTCATCGATGAAAAGGCAAAGGCCGTATGAGTACGCCAGCAACTGAGCGGGCTCGTAGCCGTGCTGGCGTATCTCCTCGCGAATATTTTCGATCTGGTTGCGCACCTGCTGATGCACATCTTTGATGTTGGGCAGCGCATCCAGTGTGCGCAGGCGTATCACCAGGCCGAACAGCGGTGCTGCGGCATCCAGCATCAGGTTGTCGTAGCCGCCACGTAGCTGAAAGTCTGGGTCTGCTGCGTACCCTAGATATTCGTCCTTTGCGGGGTTGGCCTCGCTCTCACTCTGTTCGGCCTCAGCATGGGCGCGTGTTTGCCCTTCTTGTGCCTTCTTCTTGGCGTGCTGAATCGACGTCACTACGCTCTGGGTGACATCATCCTCATTGTTGAAATCCCCTGTCATTTCTGTTCCCCCCTGATCGCCCAGAACTGCAGCTCCAGCCCTGGGAAGTCCCCAGCCACATGAATCCCGAAGCCATTAGCCGTTCTCATGCACGCCCACGCCGGGTCACGCCGGTCCAGCTCGAAATAGCTGAAGCCTGCATGGAAGGGCAGGTCGCGAGGCGCCACGGGCAAGGCGTTCAAAGGAATGCCGGGCAGTTGCAGCGGCACCAGGTCCTCCAGTGCTTCGAGTGAAGTGATCTTGGCTTTCTGGATGAACATCTGGCGCAACGCCTTAGGTGGCAGATCGGCGCGTACGGCCAGGATGAAAGTGGCCTCATCGATCAGTCGGCGGTCCTCCAGTGCGGTTGTCATGACGCCGTACTCCAGCGTCTCCAATGGCAGCGAAACGGCGCGGGGTTGCAGTACCGTGCTCAGTGCCCGGCGCAGCGTGTCCTCCAGCGGCTTGAAGGAGGTGCGCAGCGCGGTATGGTGATAGGCGGGGTATTCCTGCGGCAGCCGGCTCTCGTCGGTAAACGTCACGAACTCGCCGCAGGCCTGGCTCATGCACAGGTACAACTGTTCAGGGTGGGTCTGCCCTTGCCTTGCCAGATGCTGGAAGCAGGGCCACCAACGGTTCATGGCCTGCAGCAGGTTGAAGTCGCGAATGTCGGCGATGCCGGACTGCCCTGAGGCGCCAATGCGGGCGGCGAGGTTGCGCGCACGTTCGCGCAGGGAGTTGGTGATTTCTTCCAGATACCGTTGCAGCGCGGGTACGGCGCGCACTGAAACGCTGGTGGGATAGAAGCCTTCATCCAGTTGCAGGCTGCCATCGGGGCGCCGTTCCAGAATGCGCGTCACCGCCAGGCGGGTGTAGGCGCTGCTGTCGTCGGCCTTGCGTTTGAGCTGCAGGTTGGGCACCGCCAGGTCAACCTGCACCAGGTCACCGTCGGTGCTGTGTGTGTCCTTGATTTCCAGGGCCTGGGCGCTGTAACGGAAGTTGGCGGGGTTATCGGGCCAGCTTACTTCACGGCCACCTTCGGTGCGCAGCGGCAGGCACAGGTAGATCTCGCTGTCTTTCGCGCCGTCGTCTTCGATTTCCAGCGGTGGTGGTGGTGGCAGGTCTGCCGGGATATCGAACACCGTGCCGTCCGGCATGATGCCCCGTGCACGGGTGATGGCGACCTTGCCCAGGCTCAGATACTCGTCGTTCAACTGCAATTCGCTGAAGCCATAGAAGGCTGCGTTCAGGCTGCCAAGACGTTGATGCAGGGCCGCTTCGGCGGCACGGGTGGCCTGTTGGAAATGCTGCGGTTTGACGAACAGGCCTTCCGGCCACAGGACAGGGTTACGTGAACTCATGAGCGCTCCATGTCAGCGTGAGTAATCGAGAAGGGCAGGGTTACAGGCGCCATCAGTCTTCCTCCTGGAGCAGGAGCTGCGTGTCGTTGAGCAACACCGACAGGATGATCTGGTGCCCGCGGGGCGGAATGCGCAGCACCTGGCTCCAGGTGGCGTTTTCCTGGTTCCGGTAGTCGGCGATCACCGCGACAAAGCGCGTTTCGGGCTCGATGGGCGCAAAGGGGATGAACTTGAACTGGCCGGGGCGCAGCAGGTAATCGTCATCGCGTATGTAGGTGCTGCGCAGCGCCTCGGCAGGGTTCTTGTCCAGCAGTTCGTAAACACTGTTGCGCAAGAGTGAGTCGTCGCGCAGTTGCAGGATCTTCACGGCCATGGGCGTAGCGACGGGCTCGGCGGCCACGGTGGTGGTGCGCGGCAAGGTCAGCACCACGGTCGGGTCGCCGTAGCTGCCCGGGGTACTTTCTTCCATGGGGGAGCGCGCCGGATTCTCGCCATCGTCAACTGGCGAATCGACGGGCGACATGGCCGGAAATTGTTCCAGCAGGTACTCGAACAGGGCCCCGACTTTCTCGGTCAGCACGTAGGGGTCGCCTGCACTCAGGCTGACCGCGTAAGGGCTGGGCGCCACAACCGGCCCGGGCTCGGGCGCCACCTCAAGGCTGTTCGGGTTGCCATTGAGCGTTGGGCTGGCGTTGATGCTGAACGCGACCTGGGTAGGATGTTCCCCGGGCGATCCGACGGGCAATGAGGGGTCCATCACCACCTGGCCAATCTTGCTCAGCAACGTGCAACCGGAGAGCCCGATCAGCGCCGTCAGCAGGCCGGCCACGAATGTTGGACGCATCATGGTCGGTCTCCCGCAATCAGGCGTTCCAGTGGGCTCTGCTGCGCTGGCGCTGCCTCTGCGTCCAGTGCCTCCAAAGGGTCGTTGCCCATGCCCGGTTCGAATGCCGAGCAGATGTCCGTGACAGTCTGGGGGGCGACAGCAGTGGCCTGGCACGTGTTGGGTGGAACATCCAGCAACCAGTGATCGAGGGTTCTCTGTTCAGGGCTGAACAGGTCCTCCAGTGAGCGTGCATCGGCCTGCGCAAGCTGGGCCTGCAGCCGATAGGCGCCAATGCGCAACTGGTCACCCTCGAGCAGCCGCCTTGCGGTTAGCGACCCCAGGCTGTGGAGACTGTCGTTCAGGTAGGTACGCTGACAGCGATCGATGACGCAGAAGCTGCCCTCGATCCAGCGGATCTCGCAATGGATCGGTGCAACGGTCTGCTGACGATCGTTGATCTGCCAGGTGGCCTTTGCGCTGCCGATGGTGCCGCCTGTGCAATCGAACTGATGTCGGGCAGTGACGTTGTGTTGCAACTGATCCAGATTGGTGATGCTCAAGGTCAAAGTGCTCATGAGCGCCCCCGGAACCGCACCACAGGGCTGCTCTGGCCGTGACGGTCATCGACGAAGCTGGTCCAGCCCAGGTAGGCACCCAGGCTACGGTGCAGGCAAAAGGGCGGCAGTGCGTTCTGCTTCAGGCGCAGCTCCAGGTCATAGGCCAGGCCATCACGCAGCAGGAAGTCGATCAATGCCCGTAACCGGCCGAAGTTGATGCCGCTGGGCAGCAGGTCACGCAATTGCGCTGGGTCGAGTTCGCTGATCACGATGGTGAACTTGCTGCTGCGTGTTCGCGTGCGGCTGCCCACCATGAAAGTGCTGCCCAGTTCGCCGTTGCTGCGGCCAAGGCTGACCAGTTGCTTGGCGGCAGTGGGGACCGAGCGGGTTTCGAACTCGCGGATCTGTACCTGCTTCAAGTCGAAGCAGTGGGCGATGATGCCGGCGACCGTGCCCGGTGCACGGCTGCGGCTGGCAATGACGCCGGCGAAACTGAGCAGCCGGCTCCACGGCAGTGCCGTGTCCCCGCGCAACTGCCTGTCATTCAACCCGAGCAGGGCAAAGATGTACTGAGAGAACCCATCGGTAGCTCCCGGCTGAAAGCGGATGTAGTAGCGATATTTACGCCAGATGCGATGCAGCAGGCTGAGCAGGTAGTGGTTGAAGAAATCGAAGAACGCCGGCCGCACACCGATGCCCTGTGCATGCTCGTATGCCACCTGCTCCAGGTAATAGGTGGGCAATGGCGAGTCGGTGCCATGCAAGCCCATGAAGGTGGTGCACACGCGATAGCGGTCAGCTTCCCCGGGCATGCGTTCGACCTTGTATATGTCGGAAACCGGGAAACTCAGCCGCGGGTCGCTGGCAAGCCGCACCCTCAGCCGGGTGGCCTGATCTGGCCAGCGTGGTTCCAGGTCATCCCTGTGCAAGCCGTGCAGGCGTTCCAGCAACTGGAAGAAGTTGTACTGGTGCGCCTCGGCGAACAGCTTGTCGGCTAGATCAGCGGTTGTTTGCCGGTCTGGATTGGCCATGTGTAGTGCTCGTTGTTGGTGGTGTTGATCACTTCCAGTTGGTGGAAGGAATTGATGCTGGCGTACAGGGCGAAGAAGCGCGCGAGCACGCAACCGAACAGGTACAGGTCGCCTTCGCAGAGGAATGCGCTTTGATCCAGCTTCAGCCGCGTGCGCAAGCCACGAATGGGCTGGCCCTTGATCAGCCAGTCCAGCGGCTCTGTTTGCACATCACGGATGCCATCGAGGCGTTTGCGGGTGGTGCGTGTCTGCTGGATGTCGTGCAAGGCCGCGAAGTCGTAGGCGCGGATGACCGCTTTCAGTGGCTCGGCCGAGAGCAGCGACAGGTAGTTGAGCGACATGTTGGAGATCAGGGCCCACTGCAACTGGCCGTCCAGCACCGGCCTGTACGGGCGGGTGGGTGCACGGATGTTGGTGTAGGTGGCAAGGGGCGGCGTGATCTCGGTGAGCACGTTGATGTCATCGATACCCAACGCCAGCGGCAGGTCGCGGTTGGTGCAGGTCAGGTCGATGGACGCTGTTTCCAGTTCGCCGATGTAGGCGTTGGCATCGGCGCGCACGAAAGCGATGCGATGGGTGACGCCATCGCCGCGCAGGGATTCCTCGAGTGTGTAGCGGTAGTACAACGCCGTGCGCCCTTGCACATGCTCGATCTCATGGGCGAACGACTCGAAGGGGCGGAAGGTTCTCAGGTGTTCACCGGTACTTCCGTCAGTCGTGGTGCGGGTGCTGATGACCCGGTCGACACTGAAGATTTCATAGGCGTGCCGCTCCTTGCCTCTGGGCACAAGCTCGACCTGGGCGGGCCGGCTGGACAGGTCGATGGGCTCGGCGCTGTGGCTGAGCAGGTTCACTGCCGGGGTGCAGAACAGGCTGAAGTCTGCTTTGCCGACACGCAGCGAATCAGGTAACTGTCGGGTGAAGTGAAATTCGAGGCCGACCCGCTGAGTCGCTTGATCAGGCCAGACTTTCTCCAGGCCGGTGATGCTGACGAAGTGAAAACGCTCGGGAAATACGAAGTACTCCTGCAGGATCCGGTAACCGTCAAAGACGTTCTGTGGGTATGGCAGCAGCGCTTCGTCCGGGCTGAAGCCTGGGAACATGATGCTGCTGGCCGGCAGCCGGCGTACCTCACCATTGACTGTCACACAGACATGTTTGAGGTACTGAGCGATCCACAGGTACAGCGTGCGAGCAGTTTGGGTGTCACCGCTCAGATGAAAGTCGAGACTGGCACAGCCCAGGGTATTCAGCGGCCGCTCGACCAAGGTTTGCAGGTCGATGCGAACCACCGAACTGTCGAGTGTCTGGGTAGCATTCACCGACTCGATCTCGAACGGGTGAATGTCCACCGCCGTGCAGGTGCGGAATTCGCAGGGCACACCATCCACGGGGCTGGAGAACAACCGCGAGCCTTTGGCAATGCGTTGCGACTGGCTGAGCGCTTGCTTGCGCGGTGTGAACTGGATGATCGTGGCGCTCGGCAGGGGCCGCAGGTAGTTGGGCCACAGCAACTGCAGCATGGGGTGCGTCAGCTCGGGCAGGTCGTCCTCCAGCTTGAGCCGCAGTTTGGCCGTGAGGAACGCAAAGGCTTCCATCAGGCGTTCGACATCCGGGTCGCTGCCACCCTTGCCGAGCAGGCGGGCAAGTTGTGGGTTGTCCTGGGCGAAGTCGTTCCCCAGTTCATGGAGGTAACGCAACTCTTCGCTGAATCGGTCCTTGAGTGACATAGGTCACCTCACTCGGGTGTGGCGGTTATGGCCATTGACCAGCAGCTCCAGTTGCAGCTGCTCCGTGTGGTTGTTGACCTGCACGTGGCAGTCCAGCCTGAAATGCAGTTCCAGCGGGGCATTGCAGTCGGGGACGGCCTTCAGCGCGCGCACGTGCACACGCGGCTCAAAGCGCTGAATGGTGCGGCGAATGTCCGCGCTCACCTGTTTCAGCAGGTCGCCACTGCTAGCGTCGTGCCCGTTGAAGTCACTCAGGCCCAGCTCAGGGCTGCTTTGCGAGCAACCCTGGCGAGCATTGAGCAGCGTTTCCAGGTGGCGCTTGATGGCGGCGAACTTCTGGGTAGCGTTCTCTTGCCTGGACGGCACCCGGCTTGCGAGTTGATCCGCCACCAAACGGTCGAAAAACCCACTCATTGGGTATCAAGACGACCGACCAGGGAGATCTCGAAATTCGCCCCCATGTACTTGAAGTGCGGGCGCACGGCGAGCGAAACCTGATACCAGCCCGGATCACCGGCAACGTCCGACACCTCGACCCTTGCAGCACGCAACGGGCGACGGCTGCGCACATCGGCTGATGGGTTTTCCTGGTCGGCAACGTACTGCTTGATCCATTTGTTCAGCTCGGACTCAAGGTCCTTGCGCTCTTTCCAGCTACCGATCTGCTCGCGCTGCAGCACCTTGATGTAGTGGGCCAGCCGGTTGACGATGAACAGGTAGGGCAATTGGGTGCCAAGCTTGTAGTTGGTCTGCGCTTGCAGGCCTTCCGGGGTCTTGGGGAAGTTCTTCGGTTTCTGTACCGAGTTGGCCGAGAAGAACGCGGCGTTGTCGCTGTCCTTGCGCATGGTCAGGGCGATGAAGCCCTCTTCGGCCAGCTCGAACTCCTTGCGGTCGGAGATCAGTACTTCGGTCGGAATCTTGGCCTGCAACTGGCCCAGTGACTCGTACAGGTGCACCGGCAGGTCCTCGACGGCACCACCCGACTGCGGGCCGATGATGTTCGGGCACCAGCGGTAGCGGGCAAAACTGTCATTGATGCAGCTGGCCAGCAGGAAGGCGGAGTTGCCCCACAGATAGTTGTCGTGCCGCCCGGCGATGTCCTCGTCGTAGGTGAAGCTCTGGACCGGGTTTTCTTGCGGTTGATAGGCAGAGCGGAGCATGAAACGCGGCCCGGTCAGCCCGGCATGACGGGCATCCTCGCTTTCACGGAACGCACGCCACTTGGCATGCCGGGGGCCGGCGAAAATGTCCTTGACCTCCTTCAGGTTGGGCAGCTCTTCAAAGCTGCTCAGATTGAAGAACTCAGGAGAGGGCGCCGCGAGAAAAGGTGCGTGTGCCATGGCACCGACCGAGGCCATGTAACTCAGCAGTTTTATATCGGGAGAAGAGGGGCCGAAGCTGTAGTTGCCAACCATCGCTGCAACGGGTTCACCACCAAATTGGCCATAACCTGCGGTGTAAACATGCTTGTAGATGCCGCTGCAAGTGATATCGGCGGCATTCTCGAAGTCATCGAGCAAGTCATCTTTGCTGACATGCAAGACTTCAAGCTTGATGTTCTCGCGGAAGTCGGTTCGGTCGACCAAAAGTTTGAGGCTGCGCCACGCGGATTCAAGTTGCTGGAACTCGGGTTGATGCAGGATGGCATCCATCTGCTTGCTGAGCACCCGATCCAGTTCAGCGATCATCTGGTCGACGCGATGTTTGTTGATGAGTTGATCAGGGTCATGGCTTTTAAGGATTTCGGCGATAAAAGCAGATACACCCTGGCGAGCGACCTGATAGCCCTCTTGAGTAGGTACCAACTTGGTTTCTGCCATGATCTGGGCGAGCAGGGTGGCGTTGCTCAGTGTTTCGGTTGTTGTTTCAATCGCGACGGTCGTGCTGTTTTGCTTTGGCATGGGGACGCTCCGTTGTCTTAGTCTTCTTTTGGCGCCTCGAGCACCAGGTCAAGTTCTTCTGCCAGTTGTTTGCGCGCCTGTTCGTTAGTCAGCAGCTGCTGCAGTTGCTTGCGGAACGTGGGCACGTTGCCCAGTGGGCCTTTCAGTGCGACCAATGCCTCGCGAAGCTCCAGCAGCTTGTTCAGCTCCGGTACCTGGCGGGCGATGCTGTCTGGCCCGAAATCGTTGATGGACTTGAACTGCAGGTTGACCGCCAGCTCTGCGTCGGTGGCGGTGCTGAGCATGGATGGCACGGACATGGCGAGGCTGACATCGGCGTCGTTCAACACGTTGTTGAAACTGTGTTTGTCGATTCGCATGATCGAACGGTCTTCCAGCGCGCGGGCATCATCCAGGCCGAAATCGCCTAGTACCAACATCTTGTGCGGCAGCTCTACCTCGGCTTGTTCGCCGTCGGTGGCTGGTACGTACTTGATGTTTATGCGCTCTTTGGGTGCAACGGAGCCTGAGCTTTTACTCATGGGTGTCAGCCTTCGTGAAGTTTTGATGTATGTAGGAAGCGTCCTACAAGTTGTGTTTAAATTTAGACTTAATTGGGGTCTCGCTATGTGCGTGTAAAAAACCATGCACCGAAAAAATATTGTGCGTCGAGTGTGAAAATGTAAGGAAATATTTGGTTGTGAATATTGTTTTGTCGGCGCTGGCCTTTGTTGCGTTTCGATGCTCCACTATCCAGTAATTGTATTTGATGATTAGTGTTAAAGCGTGACTGGTCAGTCGGGTAGCGCTGTTGCCATATTTGATGAGTGAGTGAAACCAATGATTGTCCGCTATGCATATGGCGTTGGGCTTTCGATGTTGCTCTCCCTGGCGCCAAGTTTGGCAAGCCAGACCAGGGACTGCCCGCAGATAGTCTCCAACGTCGAACGTCTGGCTTGTTTCGACCAGGCCGCTGGCACCCCGGCGCATGTGACGAAACTGCAATGGTCCGCGCCGGAGCAGGATTCGCCCACGCTGCGTCGTGTGATGACCCATGAGGCGGGGCGGTCGCCGGAGGAGCTGACGTTTCGCCTCAAAAAAGGGGATGACGGGCTGATGATCTCGGCGCCTGCAATCGCTACGGTCGCACCGTACCCCTACCTGGTGCTCAGTTGTGTGCAGAACATTTCCAGGTTGCAACTGGTTACCGCACACCCCATCGATGCCGGCCGGGTGATGGTGCGATTGCAGGGGGAGCGTGGCTCCACCCTCGCTACTCCCTGGCAGGTGACGGAGAACGGCCAGGTGCTTGACGCTGGCAGGGGCTTGCCGGGCATCGAGCAGATCAAGCCACTGATCGGGGCCCATCGCATTCAGGTCGAGAGCGACAACCCAGCCGTTGATGGGCTGGTTTTCGACGCCCAGGGGCTGGACCCACTCATCGATGAGGCGCGTAAGGCATGTCGCTGGTAGCAGAGGTCACCGCACAGGAAATTGCCCGGTTGCTTGCCCCCATCGACGCGCAGAACCCTGCCGGCCTGTTCGATGTGGAGAACGAAACCTACCAGGCCATCGACCAGGAAATGGTCAAGCTGGGTGGGTTGCAGGAGCCTTCCATCGACTGGGCCTATATCGAAGAAGCGTCCCGCCAGTACCTGGGCCAGGAGTGCAAGCACCTGCGCATCGTCGCCCACCTGGGTGTCGCTTGGCTACGCAGCCAATGCTGGGAGCGCTGGGGTTTTGCCGTCGCACTGCTGGCCGGCATGGTCGAAGTCTATTGGGAAAGCGCATACCCGAAACCGGGCCCCAAAGGGTTCCTCGGCAAGCGCAAGCTGGTTGGCCTGATGCTCAACCGTTTGCTCGTGGCGTTGCCGCGCCTGGACCGCTTCACGTTCAGCCCCGCGCACGCCGCGGCGGCTCAGTGCGCGCTGCAACGTCTGCAACAGCAGCGGGAAGCAGCGCAGCTCGATGAAGCGGCCCTTGGCGAACTGGAGCGCCTGCTACGCAAGCACACGGAACTTTCCAACGGCCTTGCCGAGCCCACCACCGACAAGCCCCCCGCAAAGGGCATCAAGTCTGCGCCCCTGGCCGAGGTCATCGCCACGCCGACGCCCCGTGTGTCGTTGGGCAACGAGCGGGAGTCACGAAGGGCCATGCTGACCATGGCCGAGCTGATCAATCAACAGGACCCTTACGATCCTGCTGGCTACCAGTTGCGTCGGTTCGGCTTGTGGGCGCACATCCAGACGCCGCCTCAAACCAGGCAGGGCAACCGCACGGAGCTGATGGCGGTGCCGCAGGACATTGCCGGGGACTATGAAGATGCCATTGCCGCTACTGCAATCGACGCGGCCCTGCTGCAGCGGATCGAAAAGAGCGTCACGGCTTGCCCCTACTGGATTCGCGGCAGCTTTCTGGCAGCGAGCGCGGCCACGCGGCTGGCGATGGGCGAGGTGGCTGAGGCCATTCGCGCTGCGACCGCGCGGTTCGTGCAGCGCATGCCCGCGCTGCAGCAGTTGTGCTTCAGCGACGGCAAGGTATTTGTCGATGACCAATGTCTGGCGTGGCTCAGGGGGGCACAAGGGCAATCCGATTCGGATGCAGCCTCGCAGGAGTTCGCCACGTTGCGAGAGGAGCTGGCCTGCCAACTGGAAACCAGCGGCGTGGAAGCGGTGTTGCTCAGGCTGCAGGGCATGCAGGCGGACTTCCGCAGCCTGCGTGAGCGCTGCCATACCACTGTGATCGCGGCTGATCTGCTGGCTGCTCGGGGTGTGTCCTGGTTGGCCCAGGACTTGTGCGCAGGCGTTGCTCGAACGATGCAGGAAACCACCGCCAGCGCCTGGGAGCCTGAGGTGTTTCAACGCCTTCAGCAGTACGCGTGCACTGCCCATCAAGGGCTGATTGGAACAAGGAACGGGAGTCACGATGAATCAACTGTGGAAGCATCTTGAACGTTGGGGCTTGCCCCTGGTGGCCCGCATCGGCCTGGCCATGCCGCTGCTGCTCGGGCTGGGTGCCGCATTGATGCTGGTTGCAATCTGGTGGCTCGGCCCGCAATGGGTCTGGCGCGAACAGCAGCCGCTGGCTAGCGTGGCGCATCGCGTTTTGGCCAGCCTAATGCTTGTATTGGTACCGCTTCTCTGCTGGCTTGTGGTACTGCGCAGGCGTTTTCGCCGTTTGCAGGCCGAACGCAAGCAGGCGGTGGACGCTGAACTGGACAAGGTGTTGCCTTTCGTCCAGGCCCAAGAGAAAGCCTTGGACCAAGGGCTGGCACGCTATCTGGACAATGCGGGTGGCAGGCGTGCCTTGTACCGACTGCCGTGGTATCTGGTGGTGGGCGACCAACAGGCCGGCAAGACCAGCTTCATCGACCGTACCGAACAGAGTTTTTCCCTGACCCGTATCGACAAGGCACAAGCGCGAGGCAGGCAAGCGCAGGAGCTGGCTTATCCGATAGGCTGGTGGGTCAGTAACGATGCGGTGATCATCGACCCGCCGGGCGCATTCGTCCGTCAGGACTCGTTGGCAGGTTCATCAGCCGAGGAGTCGGACTCGTCGAAAGCACCACCGGCCACCTCGGCCAGGTTGTGGGAACACATGCTGGGCTGGCTTGTGCGTAACCGAAGCCAGAGAGCACTCAACGGTTTGCTGTTGGTTGTTGACCTGCCTGCGCTATTGCATGGCACGCCTGAGCAACGTGTCGCCTTGGCACATATGCTACGCACGCGGCTGTATGAAGTGAGTAGTCAGTCGGGCTCGCGCCTGCCGCTGTATGTGGTACTGGCCAAATTCGATCTGCTGGACGGTTTCGACCAGCTGTACGCTGGCCTTCCCGCCGCCATGCGGGAAAACATGCTGGGCTTCACCTTCAAACTGGATGCGGTCGGCACATTCGATGCCTGGCTGGATGAATATGGCGATCATTACGATCGGTTGATAAGGCAATTGTTTGAGCAGGTAGTGGACCGGCTCGATGTATTGAGCGGTGCGCCATTGCGTGTTCGCTTGTTCTCGTTGCATGCCCAGTTGATCGGGCTGCGTCCGATACTGTTGGCCTTCCTGAAAGAAACCCTCGCAAGTGACCGCTTCACCACGCCTGCCTTGGTACGTGGCGTGTACTGGTCTTCGGTCTTGCAGCAGGGCGACATGCTCAATGCGTTCGTGCGTGAGGCGGCACAGCCATACAAGACCGAGTTTCCGCTGCGTGAAGGCAAGGCGCAGGGGCAGGCGCTGGTCTACTTCATTCAGCACGCCTTCCGGCGAGTCATCTACCAGGAGGCCGGCCTTGCCGGGGACAACATCAAGGTAGCGCGCGGCAAACGTCGGTTGCTTTGGGTTGGTTCTGCAGTAGGCGTGCTGGCCTTCAGTGTCGCCATCGCCAGTTGGCAACGCTACTTCGACATCAATGGCGCCAAGGCCGCCAATGTGCTCGCCAAGAGTAGAGAGTACAGTCATCACGAAGTGGACCAGCGTCTGGACCCCACCGGGCGCAACCTGCTGGAGCCGCTGGACCAGATCCGCGATGCCGTGTCGGTGTTTGGCAACTATCGTGCCGCGTGGCCGGGTGTTTCCGACCTTGGCTTGTATCAGGGGCGCGCCATTGGCCCCCGCGTCGACGAGGCCTACCTGAGCTTGCTCTCCAGGCGCTTCCTGCCAGCCTTGGCCAGTGGTGTGATCGATGCCATGGACGCCGCGCCGCCGGGAAGCGAACAGCAGATGGCCGCTCTTCGGGTATATCGAATGCTGGAGGACCGCCAGAGCCGCCGACCCGAATGGGTCGAAGACTGGATGGCCCGCCAGTGGCAACATAAGTTCCCCGGGCAGGGGCAATTGCAACGCGACCTCATGCGGCACCTGAAGTATGCCTTGACCTATGCCGATACCGACCTTCCGCAGTACAGCCAGCGTTTGGCACAGGTGCAGCAGGTGCTGCGCAAGGTACCACTGCCAGAGCGGGTCTACGCGAGCCTGAAACAACAGGCTGGCGAGCAGTTGAATGCCGGCCTGGACCTGCGCCATCAGGTGGGGCCAGCGTTCGATGTGGTGTATCAGTCCTCTCCCGGCCTCAGGCAGGGCGATGGTGTCCTGATAGCGCCAATGCTCACCGCCAAGGGTTTCAAAGAGTATTTCGAGCCACGTAGCCAGCGGTTTGCAGATATGGCGATGATCGACCAGTGGGCACTTGGAGAGCGCGATCAGCTCGATTACTCGGATGCCGACCGGGAGGCGCTGGGCGAACGCCTACGTAACCTGTACAGCGCCGATTTCATTGACAGTTGGCGTCGAGCCTTGAACGCCTTCTCGGTGGCCGACTTCCGCGACCTGGATCATGGTGTCGCGATCCTGCAGCAGTTGACCGGGCCAGCAGCACCCCTGCATCGGTTGTTGGACACAGTGAGGGACAACACTTCGCTTTCATCAGCCGTTGTCGCTGAGGCA
This sequence comes from Pseudomonas sp. 32_A, assembly GCF_017490905.1. Classification (NCBI taxonomy): domain Bacteria; kingdom Pseudomonadati; phylum Pseudomonadota; class Gammaproteobacteria; order Pseudomonadales; family Pseudomonadaceae; genus Pseudomonas; species Pseudomonas sp. 32_A. The sequence continues at coordinate 95,757 of NZ_JAFGYI010000009.1, forward strand.
CCCGGGGAGGTCGAAGCGTTGCGACCGACAAGTGGCAGGCCTGATCAACAACAGGCCTGGGCCATTCAGCGGGCATTTGCCGGGCTGAGTGCCATGCTGCAGGCAACCGGTGAGAAACCCAGCTACTACGACGAGACTCTCGGTGCCATCGCGGCCGTGCACGACTATGCCAAGGCGGTGCAAGACAGCCCCGACCGAGGCAAGGCCGCACTGCAGGCCGTGCATCAGCGATTCTCGATGACAGGGCAAGACCCCATCGGCACCCTGCAGCGGGTGGCCACCGGCTTACCGGAACCGATCAACCACCAGGTCAGAAAGATCGCCGATCAAACAGCACAAGTGCTGAATGTCGAAGCCCTGCGCGAATTGGAGCGACGCTGGGACGCCGAGGTGTACAGCTTCTTCCAGCAGCGCCTGGCAGGGCGTTACCCCTTCGTCGTGAAAGCTCCCGACGCTTCGCTGGATGACTTTGAAGCCTTCTTCGGGCCGAAGGGGCGGCTGCAGCAGTTTCATGATCAATACCTGAAGGTGTTCCTGAAGGATAACCTCGAAGCCCTGCAGGCCGGCCAGCAGGGGCAGTCACTGATCCGCAGTGATGTGCTCGAACAGCTGGAGCGGGCAGATCGTATCCGCGAGACCTTCTTTGATCAGCGCGGCAACCTGAGTGTGCAGTTCAGCATCGAGCCCTTGGGCCTGAGTGCCAACCAGCGTACAAGCTTGCTGGACCTGGACGGTCAATTGATTCCCTACACCCATGGCCCGCGCCAGATCACCGGTATTGTCTGGCCCAATACCTTGGGGCAGCAGGTGCGCAGTAACCTGACCTTGCTCCGGCAGAACGGAAACAGCAGCAGCCTTGAGTACCGTGGCCCCTGGTCGATGTTCCGCTTGCTCAGCCGTGGCTCGCTCAATGGGCGCACGGCGACCAGCGTGGACCTGAGCTTCAGGACCGGCGATGGCGTGATGCGCTACAGGCTTAACGCCCAGAAAGCCTTCAACCCTATCACGCAAGAGCCTTTCAAAGGTTTCCAGTTGCCACGAGGGTTGTTGCAGAAGTCGCCAAAGCTGGGGCCGACCACGCAGGCCGGCTTGTGAGGGTTGGCTTGAGAATAAGGTGCGAACCCGTCACCCGTGGCGCTGGCGCCCCCAAAGTTGCGCCGACAGCAGTTGCAGGCGCTCGGCCAGCTTGGCGACGTGGGCGGCAGTGGTGCGACTCTGGTTGCTGGCAAGCACGCTTTTCTGGGTGGTTTGACTGATACCGGCCAGGTTGCACTGGATGCTGTCACCCACCGCGCTCTGCTCCTCTACGGCGGCAGCGATCTGCACACTCATGCCGCTTATCTCATCGACGCGCTGGGTGATCCCGTCCAGCGCGCGGGCGGCCAGCAGTGCCTGTTCGACGCTGACCTCGGCCTTGCTGTGACTGCGCTGCATCGCCAGCACGGCACTACCCGTGGAGCGGCGCAAGGTTTCGATGGTGCCCTGGATCTGGGCGGTGGATTGCTGAGTGCGTGAAGCCAGCCCGCGCACCTCGTCGGCGACCACGGCGAAACCGCGGCCGGCCTCACCGGCGCGGGCAGCCTCGATGGCGGCGTTGAGGGCCAGCAGGTTGGTCTGTTCGGCGATGCTTTGAATGACCTCGAGCACGCGGTCAATTTCATTGCCATGCTGTTCCAGTTGATGAATCACCATGCTGGTCTGTTGCACCTCGCTGGCGAGGCTATCAATGTGCTGGCGGGTCTGCTCGACCAGTTGGTGGCCGCGGTCGGATTCCTGATTGGCCAGGTTCGCGGCGCTGGCAGTGAGCTGAGCGTTGCGCGCCACTTCCTGCACGCTGCTGGCCATCTGGGTTATTGCGCTGGCTACCTGGGCGGTTTCTCCCTGCTGCCGGAGGGTCGCGCAATTGTTGTTGTCCACTGCAGACACGAGCGCTTCGGCTTCCTTGCTCAACTGGCGGGACGAATCGGCAATGCGTCCGACTATTGCCCGGGTCTCGGCTTCGAGCATTTGCAGGGCGAAGTCGATCTGGCCAAATTGGTCGCGGCGGCCACTGTAGAGGATCTGGCTCAGAGGGTTGTCGGCGATCTTCCTGGCTTTGTGCGCAAGGGCGTCGAGGGGGCGCAGGCTGAAGCGCAACAGGCCGCCGAGCAGCAAGCTCGACAGCATCATGGAGAGGGCGGCATGGCTCCAGGCCAACGCGCCCAGCGAGCCCAAGGCAGCAAAGCACAGCAGGTTCACGCCAGTGCTGGCGAGTGCCAGGCGCATGCCCACGGATAGCCGTGACATACGCAGGCAGTTGGCCTTTCTGTCACTACGCAACTGCGCATAGACATGTTCTGCGGCTTGTACCAGCGCTTTGGCCGGTAGCGTGCGAACCGATTGGTATTCCACTGTTTCGCCATTGCGCTGCATCGGCGTGACGTAGGCGCTGACCCAGTAGTGGTCACCATTTTTGCAGCGATTTTTTACCAGCCCCATCCACGAGCGCCCAGCCTTGAGTGTCTGCCACAGATGCGCAAAGGCTTCCGGCGGCATGTCCGGGTGGCGCACGATGTTGTGATTGACGCCAAGCAGTTCGGCTTCACTGAACCCGCTGATGTTGATGAAGTCGGGGTTGACGTAAGTGATGGCGCCCTTGGGGTTGGTTGTCGAAAGAATGTTCGCGTTTGCGCTGAATTCGACGGCACGACCACTGACCGGAAGATTGGTTTTCATTGTTTTTCTCCTGAACTGACTGGTACGCGCCGCGCAACTGCGCTTCCCTCGAAACGGTCCTCTGTGCTGAGCAGGTGTTGTATCTGGGCGGCGGGTTGTGGCCGGCTGAACCAGTAACCTTGGGCGTAGTGGCAGCCTTCACCGACCACGAATTCGAGTTGGGCGGAACTCTCGATGCCTTCAGCCACTACTTCCAGGCCGAGGCTACGGCCGAGAACAATAATCGCCTGGCTGATCGCGCTCTGTTTGTTCTCGTAAGGAACGCCGGTGATGAAGCTCTTGTCGAGCTTGAGGATGTGCAGTGGAAAGCGCGTAAGGTAGCCAAGCGAGGAGTAACCCGTGCCGAAATCGTCCAGTGCCAGCAGGACACCAAGGCTGGTCAACTCGTGCAGACAGGCCAATGTGTCCATGTCGTCATGCATCAGTTGGCTTTCGGTTATTTCCAGGATCAGGCTGGCGGGAGGCAGGCCGCTTTCTTGCAGGATATCGATCAGCCGGAGGGTGAAGTCGGCCTGTTGCAATTGGGTGCTGGAAATGTTCACCGAGCAGCGCAGGCGCTCATGCCCGGCCAGTTGCCAGGCCCGGGTCTGCTGACAGGCCTGGCGCAGTACCCATTCGCCAACGCGGATGATCTCTCCGGATTCCTCCAGCGCAGGGATGAACTCAAGTGGCGAGATCACACGTTCGCCATGGCGCCACCGCAGTAGCGCTTCGACGCCGGTCACCAGCGGTGTCCCTTGGCCCAGGTGATAGATGGGTTGGTAGTACAGTTCGAATTCATTCTGCTGCAATGCCTGGCCTAGCGCCGACTCCAGTTCCAGATGCTGCTGTGCGGTGTCTTGCAAGGTTTCGTCGTAGTGGGCGAACCGCGCCTTGCCGGCGGACTTGGCTCGGTAGAGGGCAAGGTCGGCAGCCTGCAGGACATCCAGGGCCTTGCCATCGTCGTGCAATGGCGCGATGCCGATGCTGGCGCTGACCACCAGGGTACGGCCGTCCATGTGCAGCGGTCGATGCAGGTTGTCGAGGATGCGTTGGGATATCTGCTCGGCGTCGCGGTCGCAGGTGAGGTCGTGAAGCAGGACGATGAATTCGTCGCCGCCGAAGCGGAACAGTTGGTCCGTGGGGCGCAGCGACTCTTTCAAGCGCGCTGCAACTTCCACCAGCACGCGATCACCGACGTTATGGCCGAGGCTGTCGTTGATCAGCTTGAAGCGGTCCAGATCGATGAACAGCAGCGCCTCGTAGTCACCGCCCTTGCGCTGCTTCCTGAAGGTCTTCTGCATCTGCTCGTCAAGCCGGATACGGTTGGCCAGGCCGGTCAACGGGTCATGCTGGGCGGTATGCTGGAGGCGCTGCTCGGCATCCTTGCGTGCACTGATATCAGACTGCGAGCCAGCCATGCGCAGCTCGCCAGGGGTGGTCATTTCGGCGACCCCTCGCACCAGGACCCAGATGTAGTCACCGTTGTGCTTGCGGATCCGGTACTCATGGTGAACGGAGGATGTCTGCCCTTGAAGATGGGCATCGATGGCATGGCGAAAATCCGGCAGGTCGTCCGGGTGTACGCGACCGAACCAGCTGGAACTGCTCTCGCCGATGCTATCGCGGCTGAGGCCGAGCATGCTGGCCCAACGCTCCGAAACGTAAAGCCGATCCTGATCGACATGCCAGTCCCACAGCCCGTCGTTGGCACCGCGCAGCGCGCGGGCGAAGCGCGCCTCACTGTCTTCCAGCGCCTTGTGCTGGGCCGCACTGTAAGTATCGATGGCCAGCGTCATGTCGAAGAACACCGCCTTCAACAGGCTTGAATAGAGCGTGGCATCCGGGCTGTCGCCGAACACGCTTTCGAGCATGTCGTCGAGGTACAGGCGATAGCTGCCGAGGTACCACTTCAACTCCAGGCCGATCTGCTGGTGGATCACACCGATGCGCAGGCGGCCGTTGACGTAGGTTTCATCGTAGGGGCCGCCCCACAGGCACTGGTAATACTCAGCCTGGCTCTGCTTCAAGCGGGCGGTGACCTCCGGTGTGCGAAGCAACGCAGACGGCGTGGAGAATTCCGCCAGGTGACGGTACAGATGGTCGACGAAAGCCTGCTGGGACGGGGCCATGTACTGAGCTGCTGCGCCTAGTCGCCTGGCATCTTCGCCGCTCCAGTCAAGAAAACGAAAGCGTTCGACAATCTCGGCGTGATCCAGACGGATACGCTTGAGCAGTTCCTCGAGGTCTTTTGTCACCTTCATTCACATCCCCCGGTGTTGGAGAAGATTCCTTTGTGCTGAACAAAAAAAAGCGCCGTGGCAACAAGTTCTGCTCGAGAACTTGTTGCCACGGCGCTTCGTCTTTCAGGCCTATTATCCTGCTCGGCAAAGCCGGTTCCCGCAGGGCGGAACCTGGTGATGGCACATTTACATCATTGGGGATCTTCCGACAATTTATCCAGCAATGCAACCAAGCGTCGCCGCAGCAAACCCAGTTCGCGGGACTTGAAGGCGTGTCGGGTCTGTGCGAGCACCTCGGTGGCATCCAGCAGTGCAGCCTGTACCTGCCCAGCCGAGCCCAACTGTGTTTCACCGAGCCAGCGACAAAGCGGTACGGCACTGCAATTGTCAGGCGTGCTCAGCACCTCGCAATCAGGTGCGATAGGCGCCAGCAACTGGCGCAACTGATCGGCCAGTTCAAGATTGTTGCAGATAATTCTGGTTGCCTGGTTGGACTCGCTCATCAAACTTCATTCCCGTATGTTCGGTGTGCTGTTTACAACACCGCCCATGGCGTTTGATTGATTCAGGTCAATGCTGAAACCTTTCCATTTACCCTGCGAAGCCCTTCGGCGCGAACAGCGCTCCTCGAAACCGAGCACCGTGGGACGGCGCTCGGTTTCGAATGCACAACGGACGTGCCATCAAGCGCGTGGCCGCCTGCTCAGTACCTGTATTCGACCCCCACGTATGCACCAATCCCGTCTCCCGGCCAGAACGACGCAGTGTCCTGCCCGCGCGCGTTGTACACCGGCGTCACTGCCGTCACGTATGCCTTGTTCGCCAGGTTCTTCAGGTCCAGCGACACCTTCCAGTTGCCCTTCGGCGCCTCATACCCCAGGTTCGCCCCCCAGATGGTGTACGACGGCGCATACAGGCTGTTGGCGTAGTCCACTGCCGTGCGCGAGGCCGACTGCACGTTGATTCCGCTGTACCAGCCGCTGTGGTCCTGGTACTGCAGTTCGCCCTGGTAGATGTGCTTGGGCACGCCCGGCAGCTGGTTGTCCCCGAACCTGTCGTCATGCCGGTAGTAGAAGTCGTTGTAGGTGTACACCTGACGCCAGCGTACCAGGTCGCCCTGAGGGTTTTCCCAGAGGCGAGTGTTGAGGCCGGCTTCGACACCCTGGTGGATGGTTGGTGAGGCATTGAAGGCGCCGGTGACCGCTGCCGACGATGATGTGGCGGGGATGATCTGCACATTCAGCAGCTCGTCGTGGATCCACGAGCGGTACAGGGCCAGGCTGCCATCGAAGATGCCGTGCGAGCCCTTGATTCCGACCTCGAAGGTGTTGGCCTTCTGCTCCACCAGCGGGCGGATGTAAGGCAGGGCCGGGCCGGAGCCCGAATATTCCCACGAAGCAGGCGGGTCGATGCTGCGGCTGAAGTTGGTGAATACCTGCAGGTTCGGGCTGAACTCGTAGCGCAGGCCGATGCGCGGGGCGACGCTCCAGTTGTCGTAGTCCACGTGCTGCGGGAAGGTGGTGGTGTTGGGGTTTACCGCGTGATCGATGTTGATCTTGCGCCGCACGTTGATGAACGACACACCGCTGGTGAGCCAGAGGTTGTCGACCAGGTTGATATCGTTGCCCAGGGCAATCACCCGGTCGAACGAATCCTTGTAGTTGACCTGCTTGAGCGACAGCTTGTCGTCATTGGCCGAGTTCACCCCGCCACGCAGGTGCTGGGTCGAGGTAAAGGCAATGTTGCTGCGGCTTTCGTGGCCGAACAGGTAGTCGACGCGATCGTAGCCCAACAGCAGGCCGAGGTCGTGCCAGTCCCAGTAACTGGGATTGCTCGGGCTGCGCGGGCTGTTGGTATGGCGATAGTCGTGATACGACAGGCCGAAGGTCAGCCGTGCATCGTCGTCGAAGGTATAGGTGGTCTTGCTGCCTACCCAGATGCTGCCCGGGCGGCGCGCACCGGCACCGCTGCTCTCGGCGGTGGCGCTGGCACGGCGCGGGTGGTGCAGTGCGGCGTTGAGGGTGGTGGCGCTGGGGTCGTTGTGGGTTTCGTCGCGGTAGCGCAGCAGCAGCCGGGTTTCCAGCTTGGGGCTGAAGCGGTAGCCGGCGTTGGCGACGATGCCCGAGCTCTTCGACAGGCTGTAGTCGCGAAAACCCTCGTTGCGGTAGTTGTCGGCCTGCAGGTAGTAGTCCAGGTCGCCCTCGACCCCACCGTAGCTGATGCTCTGCTTCTGGTAGTGGTAGCTACCGGCTTCGGCGCGCACGCGCAGGCCAGGGGCGCTGTAGCCACTGTGGTTGACGAAGTTGACCGCGCCGCCGAGGGTCAGCGCCCCATACTGGAAGGCGTTGGCGCCGCGCAGGATCTCGGTGTAGTTCACGCCGCTGGCATTGAGGAATTCGTAGGGTGTGCCGCCAGGGCCGGTCAGCGGCAGGCCGTCGAACAGGAACTTGATGCCCTCACGGAAATAGCCGGGCGAGGTATTGGCACCGGAGCCGCGGATCGAGATCTTCGCAGCGTCGTTGCCGCCGGTGGACTGCACGAATACCCCGGGCTGGTAACCGAGGGTGTCCTGCAGTGTGGCAGTGCGGCCTTTGGCGACCTCTTCGCTGTCGACCACGCTGGTGCCGCCGGGCACCTCGGCGAGGGCGCTGGCGGCCTGTTGCACTTCGGATTGCTTGGCAGCCTGCACGGTCACCGTGCCCAGGGTTTGCTCAGCGGCCAGTACCGTGACCGGGGCCAGCAGGGCCGTGGCCGCAGTGGCCAGGGCGGCGTGGCGGATGGCCAGGCGCAGTGGATGGGGTTGAATCGCACGCATCGTTGAATTCCTTGCAAGTCATCGTAGGTCCTCGGCGTTCTATGGGAATAGTCAGGCCTGTCGGAATATGTGAGAGCAGTTTCTGTGCCAGCTGGCGAAAGGCCGGAAGTTTGGGGGTGTGGGCAAAGTTTTAGTGTGAAGTGCTGAATAAAACAGCAAATTTTGTTGCGCCCCTGTTGTTTGCGGAACAGTGCAGGTTATATCCAAATATCCGAATGCTATGGCGCAACCTGTGGGAGCAACTGTCTTACTCAATTTCTAAAAGCTGGGCGATCCCTGTGGGAGCGGGCATGCCCGCGAACACCGGCGTAGCCGGTGCCATGCACCGCGTTGGATTCTTCGCGGCTAAAGCCGCTCCCACAGGGGACGCGGGTTGCTTGCAATTTCAGTTATCTGCGCGACAGCGCAGCCCAAAGGGTTGGATGTTGTCAGCGCAACAGGGATGAAACAGTTTGTATGGTTAATGCGTCAGGCGGATTGAACTAACCTCAACGAATGCGCTGTGTTAGCGCTGGCACGACAACTGCAATAGCCCTTCATGTAGCCGTCTATATAAAGGGCCCGTTGTGCAGCTGAATTCTCGATTATTCAATACATGCCTGGTGGCCAGCGCACTGTTGGTTGTCGCCTGCTCACCCGCCATGTCCGCGCAGAGCCAGGCGCCGCTCAAGGGCGAAGCGCTCAGCGAAGTGAACGGCGTGATGCGCTACCCGGCCAGCGATTTCGTCGAGCAGCAACCCGGCAATCGCGGTGGCACGCTGCGCGTGTCGGCGGCGAGCGACGCTGGCAGCTTCGATATCCACGCGCTGTCCAATGGCAACATGCAGTGGATGGGCCGCATCCTGTTCGATTGCCTGGTGTACCAGTCCGAAGACGGCACCCTCACTCCGTGGCTGGCGAAAAGCTGGGACATCAGCGCCGACGGCCTGACCTACACCTTCCACCTGCGTGACGACGTCACTTTCAGCGATGGCGAGCGCTTCAACGCCGAGGCGGTACGGGTCAACCTCGAACACATGCGCGACCCGACGACCAAGTCGCCACTGGCCGCCGCCTATATCGCGCCATACCTGCAGGGGAGGGTGGTCGACGAGTACACATTCGAGGCAACCCTGCGTGCGCCCTATGCGCCGTTTCTCGATGTACTGTCGCAGGCCTGGCTGGGGATGATCTCGCCACGGCAGATCCTCGAGGCGCCGAAGACCATCGCCAGTCAGCCCATCGGCACCGGGCCGTTTGTGTTGACCGGCTGGGTGCGCGACCAGCGTGCCAGCTTTGTTCGCCGCCCGGGGTACAACTGGGCGCCGACGGCGATCAACCACCAGGGCGAGGCGTATCTGGATGGCATCGAGCTGAGCTACGTGCCCGAAGCGATGATCCGCTACACCTCGCTGGAAGCTGCCGACAACGACATGGCCTTGGATGCACCGGCGCAGAATGCCGCGGCGATCCGCGCCAACCCGCAACTGACCCTGCGCAATCGCATTCGCAAGGGCAACCCGTCGCGCAGCATCACCTTCAATGTCGAACGTTCGCCGTTCGATGACGTGCGGGTGCGTCAGGCAGTGGCCAAGGCCATCGACCGTGATGGCCTGGCATGGATTTCCGGTTTCGGCGAATACCTGGCCAAGGGGGACTTCCTTGCCGTGAATACGCCTGGCTATGACCCGGTGGCCCGCGACACCCTGGCCTTCGACCCGGCCGAAGCCGGGCGCTTGCTCGACGCAGCCGGCTGGACCGAGCGTGATGCCGAAGGCTATCGCAGCCGTGCGGGCCAGCGCCTCGGGGCGACCTTGCTGACCTATGACAATCCGGCGTTCCCGGCCAATGTCTCGGTGGCGGCCCAGGCGGACCTGCGCAAGGTCGGCTTCGACCTGCGCATCGAGTTGCTGCCGCTGAGCAAGGTCATGGAGCTGCGTTACCGCGGCAACTTCGACGCCATCGGCGGCGGCTACTGGCACACCAACACGGCCGATGGCCTGTACATCCTCTACCACAGCCAATCCATCCCCAGCACACGAATGATCGGTCAGAACGTCGGCTACTTCCGTGACGCCACCCTTGACCAGCTGCTCGGCGCCGCCCGGCGCAGCACCGACCCGGCGCAACGCCGCGAGCTGTATCGCCAGGCCCAGCAGCGCCTGGGCGAGACAGTGCCGGCTGTGCCTTCAGTGGAAAGCCAGATGCTGCTGGCCTACCGCAATGCGGTCGGCGGCGTGCTGTTCGATGGTTCGCACAATGTTCCCCTGTTCACCAGCGTGTGGCTGGCCAAGGAGCAACCATGAAACTGCTGACGATCTTGCTGCGCCGTCTGCGTGACGGTGTGGTCGTGCTATGGGCAGCGGCCAGCCTGACCTTTCTCGGCATGCAACACAGCGGTGGCGACACCGCCCTGGCGATTCTCGGCGGCCCGGATGCGATGCCGAGCGAAGCGTTGTTGGCGCAGGTGCGCACCGAGTACGGCCTCGACCAACCGCTGTGGGTGCAGTACGGCCACTACCTGGCGCGCCTGGCCAAGGGCGACCTGGGCGAGTCGTACCGGCTGCGCATACCGGTCGGCCAGGCGATTGGCGAGCAGGCCGCCGCGACCCTGGCGCTGGCCAGCAGCGCGGCTGTGCTGGCGGTGCTGCTGGCGGTGGCCTCGGCGCTGCTCACCGCTAACCGCGGGCGGCGTTTGCGGGTGGTGGTGTCGGGCATCGAGCTGTTGCTGTCGTCGGCCCCAAACTTCGTGATCGGCACCGTGCTGCTGCTGGCCTTCGCGTTCCACTTCCATTGGCTGCCGCCGTCCGGGTCTGGCGGTTGGCGCTCGCTGGTACTCCCGAGCCTGGCCCTGGCGCTGCCGATCGCGGCGGTGCTCGCCCAGGTGTTGCGCCAGTCGCTGGAGCAGGTGCTGGAACAACCCTTCATCACCCAGGCCCGTGCACGTGGCATGGGTGATATCGCTGTGCGCCTGCGCCACGCCCTGCGTCATGCCCTGGTGCCGCTGGTGACCCTGGCCGGCTACGTGTTCGCCAGCCTGCTCGGCGGTGCCGTGGTGCTGGAACTGCTGTTTGGCCGCCAAGGCATTGGCCGTTTGATGCTCGACGCTACCGCCAGCAAGGACGTGCCACTGGTGCTCGGCGTCACCCTGCTGGCGGCAGCGATCTACGTGCTGGTCAACCTGCTGGTGGACCTGGCGACCCAGGCCATCGACCCGCGCACCGCACGCGTCTGAATTCACGAAAAAGGAACCATCATGAGCCAAACCACGATTACCGATGCCGAACTGGATGCGCGTTTCGCGCCGGTCTACGCGCGAATTGCCGAAGGCGCGGTGGCCCGCGAACAGCAGCGCACCCTGGCCCATGAGCCGGTGGCCTGGTTGCGCGAGGCCCGCTTCGGCGCCCTGCGCGTGCCGCGCAGCCACGGCGGCTCAGGCGCAACCTTGCCGCAGTTGCTGCGCCAGCTGGTGCGTCTGGGGCAAGCCGACTCCAACCTGCCGCAGATCTTCCGTGCTCACTTCGGCTTCGTCGAGGGGCGGCTGTCGTCCGGTGACGCCGCCTCTCAGGACTACTGGTTCGCTCGCGTGGTCGCCGGTGAGCTGTGGGGCGCGGCCATGGCCGAGCGCACCGCCAGTACCGGCAATACCGTGCAGTTGAGCGAAGACGAGGGTGGTTACCGCCTGGACGGCGAAAAGTATTACTGCACGGGCACGCTGTACGCCGATTGGGTGGCGGCAGTGGCCAACCACGGCGACGACTTTGTCAGCCTCGTGGTGCCGACCCGCGCGCCGGGGGTTGAGCGGATCGACGACTGGGACGGCTTCGGCCAGCGCCTGACCGGCAGCGGCACCACCCGTTTCACCCGGGTCAGCGTGCCGCCGCAACATGTGCTGCGCCGTTTCGCCAAGGGCGAGTTGCGCGCCGAGTCGTACCTGACCGCGTTCTACCAGGCGGTGCATCTGGCCACCTTGGCGGGTATCGGCCATGCGGTACTGGCCGATGCCGTAGCGTTCGTCCAGGGCCGTACCCGCGCCTTTGGCGTGCCGGGGCAGTCGCAGCCGGCCGCAGACCCGCGGGTGCAGGCGGTGATCGGCCGCCTGTCGAGCCTGGCCTTCGCTGCCGATGCGCAAGTCACCGCCGTGGGCCAGAGCCTGCAGGCGGTGTTCGAAGCCGGGCAGCACGGCGAGGTGGCCGAGCAGCTTTACACCGACGCCGAGATCCATGCCTTCCAGGCGCAGCAGGTTGTGCTGCCGCAAGTGCTGGAAGCGAGCACCTTATTGTTCGAAGTCGGGGGCGCATCGGCCACCAGCAATGCCCGGCGCCTCGATCGCCACTGGCGCAATGCCCGCACCTTGGCTTCGCACAACCCGGCGATCTACCGCGAGCAGGCGTTGGGCAATTACTACCTCAATGGCATCAGCCCGGCCCAGGCCTGGCGTGCCCTTCATGCCAGCGCCAGCGAAGGGCAGGGCAGCGGCGACGAAGCCAGCGCAGTCTGATCAGGAGAATCGGCATGACTACCAAACAGATGAGCCTGGGTATGAACATCCTCGGCTTCGGTTCGCACTCCGGCGCCTGGCGCCAGGGTGAGGCGGCAATCGACGCCTATATCGACGTCAACTATTACCGCGATATCGCGCGTATTTCCGAACGCGGTTGCCTGGATGCGATCTTCCTTGCCGATGGCCCGGCGTTGCCGCCGGATGTGTCCGCCCAGCCCGGCGGGCGCCTGGAACCGACCGTGCTGCTGACCGCAGTGGCGGCCGCCACCGAGCGCATCGGCGTTATCGCGACCTGCTCCAGCACTTACAACGAACCTTTCAACCTGGCCCGGCGAATTGCCTCGCTGGACCACATCAGCGGCGGCCGCGCAGCCTGGAATGTGGTGACCAATGCCGGTGACGCGGCAGCACAGAACTTCGGCCTGGCTGGCGCGCCGTTGCATGTAGACCGCTACGGGCGGGCTGAGGAGTTCGTCGATGTGACCCTCAAGCTTTGGGACAGCTGGGAGGACGACGCGATCATCGGTGACCGCAGTGCCGGTCGTTTTGCCGACCCGGGCAAAGTCCACACCCTGGATTTCAAGGGCAAGCACTTTCAGGTCAAGGGGCCGCTGAACCTGCCGCGCTCGCCGCAGGGCAGGCCGGTACTGGTGCAGGCCGGCTCTTCCGAAGGTGGCAAGGCACTCGGTTCACGCTATGCCGATGCGATCTTCACCACCCAGACCACCCTCGCCGACGGGCTGGCGTTCTATCGGGAAATGAAGGCACGGGCCAAAGCCTGGGGCCGTGACCCGCAGCACCTGAAGATCATGCCCGGCCTGTCGACCGTGATTGGCAGCACCGAGGCCGAGGCTCATGCACGCTTCGACGAGCTCAATGCCTGGCATGGCGAGCACGGCCTGTTGCAGCAAGTGGCGGGGCGTATCGGCATCGACCCCCGCGAGCTGGACCCCGATGCGCCGTTACCGTGGGAACGGATTGGCGCGGTGGCGGATTTCGAGCGGGGGTCGCAGGGTTTTCTGGAGGCCCAGTTGAACCTGGCGCGCAGCGAGAACCTGACCATTCGCCAGTTGTCGCGGCGGATTCTGGTCGGGCACCGGTTGGCCGTCGGTACCCCGGAACAGGTCGCCGATACCCTGGCCGAGTGGTTCCTGGCGGGGGCGGGGGATGGTTTCAACATCATGCCCGACATGTTCCCGTCGGGTGCTCGGGTATTCGTCGAAGAGGTGGTACCGCTGCTGCAGAAGCGTGGGTTGTTCCGCACCGAATACACCGGCACCACCTTGCGCGAGCACCTGGGGTTGCCCAGGGCCGTGAACCAGTTCACAGCCTAGCGCTGCCCTTGTGGGAGCGGCCTTGCGTCGCGAAAGGGCTGCAAAGCAGCCCCAAAAATTCCAACCCAACACACAATCGACAGGATGCACCCATGCGCTATCGCCCCTTGGGCCACACCAACCTCCAGGTCAGCCTGCTCAGCCTCGGCACCATGACCTGGGGCCACCAGAACAGCGAACAGGATGCTCTTCAGCAACTGGACGCTGCCGTTGCTGCAGGCATCAACTTCATCGACACCGCCGAGATGTATCCCACACCTACCCGCGCTGAAACCTGGACCACCACCGAGCGCTTCATCGGCACCTGGCTGGCGGCCCGTGGCAAGCGCGACAAACTCCTGCTGGCCAGCAAGATCGCCGGCCCGGCCCGTGACCCGGGCGGCCAGGTGCACATCCGCGATGGCCTGTCGCACCACGACCGCAAGAACATCGTCGCCGCCCTGGAGGGCAGCCTGCGCCGCCTGCAGACCGACTACCTGGACCTCTACCAACTGCACTGGCCCGACCGCACCAGCAACTTCTTCGGCATCCGTGAGTACCCCTACGTCGACGACCATCCGCAAACGGCAGCCATCGAAGAAACCCTTGCGGTGCTGGACGAACAGGTCAAGGCCGGCAAGGTGCGCCATATCGGTGTTTCCAACGAGACGCCGTGGGGTGTGGCGCAGTTTCTGCGGCACAGCGAGGACAAAGGCCTGGCACGGATTGCCAGCATCCAGAACCCGTACAGCCTGCTCAACCGCTTGTACGAGAACGGCCTGTCGGAGTTCAGCCATCGCGAAGGGGTCAGCCTGCTGGCCTATTCGCCGCTGGCGTTCGGGGCGTTGACCGGCAAATACCTGAACGGGGCAAGGCCGGAGGGTTCGCGATTGTCGTCGGTGTATCGCACGTTCAATCGCTATGGCAGCGAGGAGGCCAACAACGCGATTGCCAGCTACGTGCGGATTGCCCGGGAGCATGGGCTGACACCGGCGCAACTGGCCCTGGCTTTCGTCATACGCCAGCCGTTCGTGGCCAGTGCGATTACCGGGCAGACCACCTTGCTGCAACTGCAGGAGAACCTGAGTGCACTGGATGTGCAACTGAGCGATGAAGTACTGGCCGAGATCCAGGCCGTGCACCGGCGTATTCCCAACCCGGCGCCGTAGCCCACATGGCAAGGGCTTCGCCCTTGTTCGCGGCTAAAGCCGCTCCCACAGGGACCTCACGAATTCAGCCTTTGCTGTGCTCCTGTGGGAGCGGGTTTACCCGCGAAGAGGCCAGTACAGGCGACACAAGAAGGACAGACATGAACGCAATCGTCTCCATACCAAACACAGCGACCAGCAGGTGGCAGATTCGCCCTGGCCTGGCGCTGGCCTGGATCACCCTGGGCCTGTTACTGCTGGCTGTAATCTTCCCCGGCTGGCTCTCGCCAACCGACCCGTTGGCCGCCGACGCCCGCCTGGCTTACCACCCGCCAAGCCCCGCCTTTTGGCTGGGCAGTGACGAGAACGGCCGCGACGTCCTCAGCCGGCTGATCCATGGCGCCCGCCCATCGCTTTACATCGGCCTGGCCGCCACCCTGGTCGGGCTTGGCCTGGGCACGCTGCTCGGCTTGCTCGCCGGCCTCGCTCCAGCCTGGCTGGACAACCTGCTGATGCGCGCCGTCGATGTACTGCTGGCCTTCCCGGACCTGCTACTGGCGCTGGTCATCATCACTCTGTTCGGCCAAGGCACCAGCAATCTGATCCTCGCCGTCGGTATCGCCTCGGTGCCGCGCTATGCGCGCCTGGTACGCGCCCAGACGCTGACCATCCGGCGTGCCAGTTTCGTCGAAGCAGCGGTCACGCTGGGCCGCAGGCGCTTGGCCGTGGTGTTCTGGCATGTGCTGCCCAACGCCGTCCAGCCCGTATTTATCCTGGCCTGCATCGGCCTGGGTGGCGCCATCACCGCCGCCGCTGCGCTGAGCTTCCTGGGCTTCGGTGCACCACCTCCCGCGCCGGAGTGGGGCGCGATGATGGCAGTGGCGCGCAACTTCATGGCCAACGCGCCCTGGCTGATGGCCTGGCCGGCGCTGGCGATCACCCTGACTGTCATTTCCATCACCGTCATTGGCCGAGACTGGCTGCGCCGTAGCGAGGGCAGACGCGCATGAGCATCTTCAAGAAGAACCAGGCACCGCTGGTAGACATCCGCGGCCTGCACGTGAGCTTCAATGGTGTGCCAGTGGTGCACGGCGTCGACCTGCAGTTGCGCGGAGGGCAGTGCCTGGCACTGGTGGGCGAATCGGGCTCGGGCAAGAGCGTCACGGCGCGTACCCTGGTCGGCCTGACCGGCGCCGGCGCTCATGTGCAGGCGCAGCGCCTGGCCTTTGCCGGGCAGGACCTGCGCCAGCTCGACGAGCGCGCGTGGCAGCGCTTGCGTGGCGAGCATATCGGCTTTGTCATGCAGGATGCGCTGGGTTCGCTCGACCCGCTGCGGCGCGTGGGGGCAGAGATCGAAGAGCCATTGCTGTTGCACACCGACCTGGCCGCGGAGCAGCGCCGTCTGCGGGTGCTCGAGCTGTTGCGTCAGGTCGGAGTGCCTGAGCCTGAAGTCCGTGCCCGGCAATACCCCTGGCAGTTATCCGGAGGCCTCAGGCAGCGCGCCCTGATCGCTTCGGCCATCGCCTGTCAGCCGCGCCTGTTGATTGCTGACGAGCCCACCACCGCGCTGGACGCCACGGTGCAGGCGCAGATCCTCGACCTGCTGGAGCAACTGCGCGAGCGCGACAACAGCCTGTTGATGGTCAGCCACGACCTGGCCGTGGTCGCACGCCTGGCCGACTGGGTGGCGGTGATGCGCCATGGCGTGGTGGTGGAGCAAGGCAGTGTCGAGCAGATCTTGCAGGACCCGCAGGACCCTTATACCCAACGCCTGCTGAGCGCGGCTCGGGCAGTACATTTCAAACGTCCGGCGGCGCCTGCCCTGGCGCTGATGGAGAATGTCGTGGACGAGCAACCGGTGGTGCTGGAGGCGCGCGGCCTGAGCAAGGCCTTTGTCGGCCCGGACGGGCGGCTGCGTCAGGTGCTGGACGAAGTGTCGCTGCAGTTGCGCGCCGGGCAAACCCTTGGCGTGGTAGGCGAGTCCGGTTCCGGCAAGAGCACGCTGGGGCGCATCCTGCTGGGGCTGGAGCGGCCGGAGCAAGGCAGCCTGCAACTGGCCGGGCAGGATTGGCTTGCGTTGTCCGCCGCGCAGCAGCGCCAGGCACGGCAGGGGATCCAGGTGGTGTTCCAGGACCCGCTGGCTTCGTTCGACCCACGCTACACCGTGTTACGGGTATTGACCGAGGCGCTGGCGCATGCGGGGGTACCGCGTGCGTTGCAGCGCACCGAGGCAGCGGCGTTGCTGGAGCGGGTGCAGCTGCCGGCGGGGTTGCTCGACCGCCGCCCACTGGAATTGTCGGGCGGGCAGCGGCAGCGCATCGCGATTGCCCGGGCGCTGGCCATGAAGCCCAGGGTACTGGTGCTGGATGAACCGGTATCGGCACTGGATGTGTCGGTGCAGGCGCGCATCCTGGCATTGCTGGCCGAGCTCAGGGCGGAGCTGAACCTGGCTTGCCTGTTCATCTCTCACGACCTTGGGGTGGTGGAGCAGGTGAGTGACCAGGTATTGGTGATGCAAGGGGGGAGGGTGGTGGAGCAAGGGGCGGCAGCCCAGGTGCTCGGCCAGCCGCGTCAGGCCTATACCCGAGCCTTGCTCGATGCCGTACCTCATCTTCCGGCGGCGCGGCCAAGCTGGTTTGCGCGGATTGCCTTGTAAACCCGTGCCAGCCCTGACGCGGGCAAGGCCGCACTTATGGAGCTGCACATAACTCATTGAATTGGCAAGGATACTGTGGGAGCGGCTTTAGCCGCGAACACCGGCGCAGCCGGTGCCATGCACCGCGTTGGATTCTTCGCGACTAAAGCCGCTCCCACAGGATCACTACAGGAGAGGCATCGATGATCATAAACAAGACACAGTTTCACTGTCGCCCCACCAACACCCCCCGGACACTTTGCCCCCGCAACAGCACCTGACCCTCGGCAAACTCCAACAAAATCAAGCCTTTGAACCCGGCACAACTCCTGCAACAGGCCTATCGAAGCCCAGTCCTCGCAGGAGCGCCCTTGAACACACCCATCCTCCCTCTGATCCCGCTCTGCACCGCACTGGCCTTGCTCGGCTGCGAAAAAACCGAACAGCACGCCGCGCAAAGTACCCAGCCGCAGCAGGGCGGCACCCTGGTCTATGCCACCGACCGCGAGCCCACCTGCCTGGACCCGCATGTGGCCGGTGACATGCCGCAGGTTTTCATTGCCCAGCAGTACCTCGATTCGCTGGTGTCGATGGACAGCAACGGCCAGATCGGCCCCTGGCTGGCGACAAGCTGGGAGGTCTCGCCAGATGGCCTGCGCTACACCTTCCACCTGCGCCGCGACGTGCATTTTACCGACGGCACGCCGTTCAATGCCGAAGCGGTCAAGGCCAACCTCGACCACATGGCCAACCCCAAGACCCAATCCAGTACCGCCGGTGGCTACATCCGCCAGTACCGCGGCACGAAGGTGATCGACACCTACACTGCCGAAGTCACCCTGGCGACACCCTATGCGGCGTTCCTTGAAGTGTTGGCCCAGGGTTTTCTCGGCATCCAGTCGCCCACCGCATTGCAACGCAGCCGCGACCAGAACTGCGAAAGCCCGGTCGGCAGCGGGCCGTTCAAGGTGGTGCGCTGGGACCGGCAGAACCAGGTGGAGCTGGTGCGCAACCCGGCTTACAACTGGGCGCCGCCGACCGCACGACACCAGGGCCCTGCGTACCTTGATCGCATCGTCTGGAAGTTCATCCAGGAACCGTCGGTGCGCTTCGCCTCGCTGCAGGCCGGTGAGGTGGATGTGATCGAAGCATTGCCACCAGAGTCGCACGAAGCAGCACGGCGTAACCCGGATGTGGAATTGATCATCGCCCAGCGCCCGGGCAATCCCACCAATGGCACCTTCAACCTGCGCCGCGCACCGTTCGACGACATCCGTGTACGCGAGGCCTTCGTTCGCAGCGCCGATGTCGAGGGTGCGCTGAAAAGTGTGTACTTCGGCGAGTTCCCCCGCGCCGGTGGCCCGTTGAGCCTGGCCACGCCGTTCTACAGCGGTGACTTCGAACGCAGCCAGGAATACGACCCGGCTCGCGCCGCCAGGCTGCTCGACGAGGCTGGCTGGACCGGCCGCGACAGCGAAGGCTACCGCACCAGGAACGGCCAGCGGCTGCGTGCCGTCGTGCTGATCGGTGCGCGCACGCCGCCGTCGGAGCTGACCCTGTGGGAGCAGGTACAGGCCACAACCCGGCAGGCGGGCCTGGAGCTGGTACTGGACCAGATGAGCGATGCCCAGGTCACCGCTCGCCAGGCGGCATGGGACTACGACATCCGCACCGGTTACTGGAACACCAACACCCCTGACGTGCTGCGCATCATCTTCACCACCGCGTTCGTGCAGCCAGCCGGGGTTGGCGGTTATCACCAGAACTCTTCCGGCTACGCCGACCCGGGCTACGACGCACTGCTCGACAGTGCCCTGGCCACCCAGGACGCGGGCCTGAGGCGCCAGCGCTACTTCCAGGCACAGCAACAGGCCGCCGCGCAGTACCTGCAACTCACCACCTATCCGCAAAGCACGCGCCTGGGTATCTACAAGACCGCCCATGGCGTGCGACTGGAACCTTCGCTGGCGGTGACCTACCTCTATGACGCATGGGTGAACAAATGACTACGACGACACTCGCGGTGACCGACCCGCGTCGCGAACGCCTGGCTGCCCTGGGGCGGCGCGCCGCCATCCGCCTGGCCGGTGGCGTGCTGGTGCTGTGGGCGGTGGCGACCCTGACCTTCTTCGCACTGCGGCTGATGCCGGGTGACCCGGTGCTGGCGATTCTTGGTGGCCCCAGTGGCAACCCGACGCCGGAAGCGATTGAAGCCGCGCGCGTGGAGTACGGCCTCGACAAGCCATTGGCCGTGCAATACGCGTTCTACCTAGGGCGCCTGGTGCAAGGTGACCTGGGCGTGTCCTACTCGCAGCACCTGCCAGTCACCCGTGTGCTGGCGGAGCAGGGCGGGGCGACCTTGGAACTGACCGTCGCCGCCTTGGTGCTGGCCTGGTTGCTGGTGCTGCTGCTGACCGTGGTCACCGCCGGGCGCGGCAGGCTGGTCGGCGGCATCGCCTCGCTGGCGGAAACCCTCAGCGCAGCGCTGCCGCACTTCTGGCTCGGTGTGGTGCTGCTGGCGGTATTCGCCTTCGGCCTGCGCTGGTTCCCGCCGGCTGGTAGTGACAGCTTCGCCAGCCTGGTACTTCCGGCGTTTTCCCTGGCGATTCCATTGGCCGGTTTCATTGCCCAGGTCACCCGGGAGTCGCTGGAACTCACCCTCGATCAACCCTTCGTCCTCACCGCCCGCACACGTGGCCTCAGTGACCTCGCCGTGCGCTTCCGGCATGCCTTGCGCCATGCCTTGCTGCCAGGTGTGTCGCTGTCAGGCTGGGCCATCGGTGCGCTGATCAGTGGTGCGGTGGTGTGCGAGGTGATCTTTTCGCGCAAGGGGGTGGGCCGCCAGCTGTACCAGGCGGTGCAAGCCCAGGACCTGCCGCTGGTAATCGGCATAAGCCTGGTAGTGGCGGCCGGCTATGTGCTGGCGAATATTCTGGTCGACCTGCTGTACCAGTGGATCGACCCTCGGCAGCAGGAGGCTGCAGCATGACAGACCTGACCCATGGCCACGTGCTGGCGCCATTGCGTCGGCAGCGCCACCTGAAATTGCCGCCGCTGGGCGCAAGCCTGGCGATCCTGTTCCTGTTCGCATTGCTTCTGGCCGCATTGGCGCCAGGGCTGTTCACCCGCATCGACCCATTGGCCATCGTACCGCGAGAGGCTTTCCAGCCGCCCAGCTGGGCGCACTGGCTGGGCACCGACCAGTCAGGCCGCGACATCTTTGCGCGGGTCATCCACGGCGCACGGCAGAGCCTGCTGATCGGCCTCGCAGCTACGGCCATTTCCATGCTTATCGCCATCGCCCTCGGCCTGCTGGGTGGCCTTGGCGGCGCACGCGTGGACCGTGCGGTGGGCTGGTTGCTGGAAGTGCTGTTCGCCTTCCCCAGCCTGGTGCTGGCGCTGCTGTTCGTGGCGGTGTTCGGCAGCGGTGTCGGCCCGTTGATCGTCGCCACCGGGCTGGGCGGTGCGCCGGGGTACGCGCGCATGGTCCGTGGCCAGGTGCTGGCGGTACGCAACGCCGGCTACATCGAAGCGGCGCGGGCGTTGGGGCACCCGACTTCGCGCATCGTGCTGCGTCAATTGCTGCCCAACGCCATGCGGCCATTGGTGGTGACGCTGACCATGGGCGTTGGCCAGGCCATCGTCTGGGCCTCGGCGCTGAGCTTCCTCGGCCTGGGCGCGCGGCCGCCGGCGCCGGAGTGGGGGACCATGTTGTCCATGGGGCGCGACTTCATCGCCAATGCCTGGTGGCTCACCTTCTTCCCTGGCCTGTTCATCGTCCTCACCACTCTGGCGACCACCGTGACTGGCCGCTATATCCAACAACGCCTGGAGGGGCGCCTGCCATGAGCGACAAGACCTTGATCGTCGAAGGGCTGAACGTGGCCTTTGATGGCGCCAGCGTGGTCCGTGATCTGTCCTTCACCTTGCTGCCCGGCCGTTGCTTGGCCTTGGTCGGCGAGTCTGGCTCGGGCAAGAGCGTCAGTGCCCGCTGCCTGGTCGGGCTGGCCGGAGGGCGCGCGCAGGTGAGTGCCCGTCGCTTGAGTTTCGCCGGCCACGACCTGCTCGATCTCAGCGAGCGCCAGTGGCGCGCGGTACGTGGCAGGAATATCGGCTTCGTGTTGCAGGATGCGCTGGTATCGCTTGACCCGCTGCGGCCGGTGGGCAAGGAAATTCTCGAAGTGCTGCAGACCCACGGATACGGTGATCGCCACACCCGTGCCGCGCGTGTGCATGAGTTGCTCGAGCGGGTTGGCGTACCGGATGTCGAATTGCGTGCTCGTCAGCGTCCCGGGCAGTTGTCCGGTGGCCTGCGCCAGCGTGCACTGATCGCCAGTGCCTTGGCCCTGGACCCCGCACTGGTGATCGCCGACGAGCCGACCACCGCGCTGGACGCCACCGTGCAGGCACAGATTCTCGAAGTGTTCCAGCAGATCAAGGCCCGTGGCGCCTCGCTGCTGATCATCAGCCACGACCTGGCAGTGGTTGCCCAACTGGCCGATGAGGTGGTGGTGCTGCGCCATGGCGAAGTGGTGGAGCAGGGGCCGATGCAGCAGGTGCTGCGTCAGCCGCGCCACCCCTACACCCAGGCCTTGCTGGCGGCAGTACCGGCCGAGCACCCGCGCGGCAGCCGGTTGTCACCCGAGCGGGTTGGCGTGCGACATGAACCGCGAGCACGCTCGCACAGCGATGTACTGCTCGAAGGCCGTGGCCTGGGCAAGCGCTACCTTGGCCCGGATGGGCTGGTGCGCCAGGTGGTGCAAGGTGTCGACTTCAGCCTGCGTGCCGGGCGCACCCTGGGCATTGTCGGCGAGTCCGGCTCGGGCAAGACCACCGTGGCACGCATCGCCCTCGGCCTGCTGCAGCCCGACGAGGGCGAAGTGCTTTATCGCGGGCAACCCTGGAACCGCCCGGCCAACGCCGTGAGCGAGGCAGTGCGCAGGCCGTTGCGTCGCGAGATCAGCGTGATCTACCAGGACCCGCTGGGCTCGTTCGACCCGCGGTGGAGCGTGGCGCAGATTCTTGATGACGCGTTGCAGGTAGCTGGTATCGAGGCACCAGCCAGGCCCGCACGTATCGCTGTGCTGCTCAACCAGGTGCGTTTACCGGCAGAACTCGGCCAGCGCAGACCGTTGCAACTGTCGGGCGGCCAGCGCCAGCGGGTGGCAATCGCCCGGGCGATCGCCAGCGAACCCAAGGTGATCATCTGCGACGAGCCGGTGTCGGCCCTGGACGTGTCGGTGCAGGCACAGGTGCTCGACCTGCTGGCCGACCTGCAGGACGAACTGGGCCTGGCCTACCTGTTCATCTCCCACGACCTGGGGGTAATCCGCCATGTCAGCGATGACGTGCTGGTGATGCGCCACGGTCAGGTGGTGGAGCAGGCACCGGTCGAGCAGTTGTTCGAGAGCCCGGCCCACGAATACACCCAGCGATTGCTCGGTGCGGTGCCGCGCCTGCCCGGCAGCGGCGCCGAACTGGTGGTGCCGCCGCTGGACCTGGAACACGAAGCCTTCGATCTGTTCGACGAAACCCGCCTGTGGAAGATCGCGATTTGAACTGAGACGCCAAGCCCTGCACCGACCCCTGTGGGAGCCGCGCTTGCCGGCGATGGGCCGCGAAGCGGCCCCGGCGATTCATGCAACAGCCTTGAAATCGTGGGGCCGCTTCGCGGCCCATCGCCGGCAAGCGCGGCTCCCACAGGGGATAGCGCCAGCTTCAGGAAATTGGCAAGAGCGCTGCTCCCACAGGGCTCGGGTCGCCTAAACGAAAGATGTACTTAAAGGACTGAACCATGACCACATTTCAACGTTTCCCAACCCAGGCTCCGGCCACCAGCGTCGCAGACCTGAAGGCCCGCATCGTCGCCTTGTTGCCTGCCATTGGCGAAGGTGCCGCACAACGCGAACGCGAACGCCTGTTGCCCCATGAGGCCATTGCCCAGCTTGCGGCAGCCGGGCTTTACACCGTGCGTATCCCCGGGCAATACGGGGGCCCCGGCGGCAGTGTCAGCGATGTGATCGAACTGCTGCTGCAAATCGCCTCGGTCGACTCCAACGTGGCCCAGGCCCTGCGCCCAGGTTTTGCCTTTGTCGAAGGCCTGCTGGCTTCACAAGCCGAAGGTGCCGAGCAGGAGCGCGAGCGTTGGTTCGCGCGCTATCTGCAGGGGGCGGTGATTGGCAATGCCGGCTGGGAACTGGGCGGTGCCAACGGCGCCATCGCCGCGCGCCTGGTGCGTGAGGGCGATCATTTCCGCGCCAATGGCAGCAAGTTCTACAGCACGGGTGCGCTGTTCGCCGACTACGTCAGTGCCGTTGCCCTTGACGAGGACGAGCAGCCAGTGTCGTTCATCCTGCCGCGCGATCGCGAAGGCCTGGAACTGGTCGACGACTTTGATGCCATGGGCCAGCGCCTGACCGCCAGCGGCACCACCCACTTGCGTAATGTGCGTGTCGAGGCCAGCGATATCCGCACGCGTACCGTGGAGGAGGGCAAGCGCACCATCGTCACGCCGTTCCTGCAGCTGTTCCTGGCCACCGTGCTGGCCGGTATCGCCCGCAATGCGCTGGACGACGCCACCCGCTTCGCCCGCGAGCATGCCCGCCCGATCAAGCACAGCATGGCCAGCCGCTCGGTGGACGACCCCTACGTAGAGCTGTCGGTAGGCGATATCGCCGCCCGCGCATATGGCGCGGAAGCCGTGGTACTCAAGGCCGCTGCAACCATCGACAAGGCCTGGGCCGCGCAACTGGATGAAGCCGCCGTGGAGCAGGCCGCAATCGAGGTGGCGCAGACCCAGTATCTGGTCGCCGAGCTGGCGCTCCAGGCTGCGCAAACGCTGTTCGACGTTGGCGGTGCCTCCACCACCGGCCGCCAGCACAACCTCGACCGCCACTGGCGCAACGCCCGCACAGTGGCCAATCATAATCCGCGCCAATGGAAGGCGGCGGTGGTCGGTGCCTGGCAGCTCAAGGGCACTCGCCCACCTGTCTCGGGGCTGTTTTGACTGCCCAGCCGGCCTTGCTGGCCGGCCATGTGCAAAGCCCCAAGGTCCCGGTGATCATCGGCGCCGCATTGTTCATGGAACTGCTCGACAGCACAGCGGTGATGACCGCCTTGCCGCAGATGGCCGCCGATTTCGGCGAGCCGGGGCTGCGCATGAATCTGGTGGTGTCGTTGTACATGCTTGCCCTGGCCCTGTGTGTGCCGGTCAGCGGTTGGGCTGCCGAGCGCTTTCGCCCGCGCCAGGTCATGTTGGCGGCGATGGGCTTGTTCACCTGTGCCTCACTGGCCTGCGCCCTGGCCGATACGCTCTGGCAACTGTGCCTTGGGCGCATGCTGCAGGGGGCGGCCGGGGCATTGATGACACCGGTGGGGCAGGTGATCATCCTGCGTTGGTCGAGCCGCGAGCAGTTGCTGCAGGCCATGTCCTGGTTGGCCCTGCCAGCACTGGTGGGGCCGCTGGTCGGGCCGTTGCTTGGCGGTTTGCTGGTGACGGTGCTGTCCTGGCACTGGATCTTCCTGGTCAACCTGCCAATCTGCCTGCTGGGTTTCTGGCTGATCCTGCGCCATGTACCGGATTATCCGGCACGGCCGGTGCCACCGCTGGATGTGCGTGGCTTGCTGCTCAGCGGTGGTGCCCTGGCCATGTTGGTGTTCGGCCTGGAAGCGCTGGGGCTGGGGCAGTTGCCGCAGGTCTGGGCCATGGTGCTGGTGGCCGGCGGAGTAGCCTGTGCGTTGGGGTATCTGCTGCACGCGCGACGACACCCCAATCCGCTGGTGGACCTGTCGCTGTTGCGCCTGCGCAGCTTTGGCGTGGCCCAGGCGGGTGGCGGGCTGTTCCGCCTGGGTTCGGCTGCCCAGCCGTTCCTGATCGTGTTGTTGCTGCAGAACTGCCTGGGCTTCAGCCCGTTGGCGGCAGGAGGGCTGGTGGTCAGTGGTGGCGTTGGCGCGCTGCTGATGAAGCTGTTGGCAGTGCCATTGGTGCGGCGCTACGGCTATGGGCGGGTGCTCAGTTGCAATGCCGTGCTCAGTGGTATGGGGATTGCCCTGTGCGCCAGTTTCGATCGTGATACCGCTGTGTGGCTGATGGCTACGGTGCTGTTCGCCGCAGGCCTGGTGCGTTCACTGCAGTTCTCGACGTTGGGGGCTGCCAGTTATCAGGACGTGCCTGGCGACCGTTCGGCGGCGGCCAGTTCGTTGTCGGCTATGTCCGTGCAGTTGACCATGGCCATGTCGGTGAGCCTGGCAGGGGGCGTGTTGGGGATGCTGGCCGGGCTGGGCGGCCGTAGTGAAACCTCGGTGGCGGATATCGCCACGGTGATGTTGCTGTGCGCTGTCATGTGCGGGGCTTCCGCGCTGGTGTTCCGGCGTTTGGTGGACTAGTCATTGGCCGGGTGTGCATCAGCCACCCGGGTGTTGAAGGGTGTTGCTCAAAAGGTCTCAAGTCTTTCGAAATATGACTTGGACGGTCTTGGTGGGTGGCGCATAGGATTGCAACCACTGGAGTTCACAACCAACTCCCCTCATCAGGAATACGCACATGAACCTCAAATCCCTTATTGCCAACCCACTGGGCTTCGGTACCGCACCGCTGGGCAACATGTTCCGCAACGTGCCTGAAGACGAAGTGCAGGCTACCGTCGATGCGGCCTGGAACAACGGCGTGCGCTACTTCGACAGCGCCCCGTTCTACGGTGCCGGCCTTTCCGAAAGCCGCCTGGGCAATGCCCTGGTCGGTCGCCCACGTGACGAGTACGTGCTCAGCACCAAGGTCGGTCGCATCATCCTCGACGAACTGGAAGACCCGGCGGCCCGTGAACTGGGCGAAAAGAGCGGCCTGTTCGAGCACGGTAACCGCAACCGCATCGTCAACGACTACAGCGCCGACGCCACCTTGCGCTCCATCGAAGACAGCCTGCGCCGCCTGAAGACCGACCGCCTGGACATCGTCTGGATCCACGACATCGCCCAGGACTTCTACGGTGACGAGTGGCTGAGCCAGTTCGAAGTCGCCCGCACTGGCGCCTTCCGCGTGCTCTCTCGCCTGCGTGAAGAAGGCGTGATCAAGGCCTGGGGCCTGGGTGTGAACCGCGTCGAGCCGATCGAGCTGACCCTCGACCTGGACGAGCCGCGCCCCGACGGCTTCCTGTTGGCTGGCCGCTACTCGCTGCTGGACCATGACCGCGCACTGCAACGCGTCATGCCGCAAGCGGTGGAGCAGGGGGTAGGTATCGTCGTGGGTGGCCCGTACAGCTCGGGTGTCACCGCCGGCGGCGAGCACTTCGAGTACCAGAAAGCCACCCAGCCTGTTCTTGCCAAGCTCGAGCGCATCCGCGCCGTGGCCCGTGCCCATGGTGTGGATGTGAAGGCGGCCGCCCTGCAGTTCGCCCTGGCCCACCCGTCCGTGGTCTCGGTGATCCCGGGTTCCACCCGTCCTGCGCATGCCAACGAAGACCTCGCTGCCCTGAGCAAGGCGATCCCGATGGCGTTCTGGAACGACCTGCGCCAGCAAGGGCTGATCAACGCCCAAGCCCCGGTACCTGCCGTTTAAACCGACCTTGCAGGGCCGCTCCGCGGCCCTGCATACCCGAATCGATGGGGCCACGCCCCGGGAGAATCATCATGGCAACTGCACAAGCTTCCATCACCCTTGCAACCGATGCCAACCGTGTTTGGCAACTGATTGGCGGTTTCGACGCGCTGCCCGACTGGCTGCCGTTCATTCCCGAAAGCGCCCTCAGCGAAGGCGGCCGCGTCCGCACCCTGAAGAGCGCGGCTGGCGACACCATCATCGAGCGCCTGCTGGACTTCAACGAAGCCGGCCGCAGCTACAGCTACACCATCCTCACAGGCCCGGCGCCGGTGCGTGACTACCAGTCGACCCTGCGTGTGGTGGCTGAAGGTAGCGGGTCGCGCGTGGAATGGTCCGGTTCGTTCGTGCCGGTGGGTATCAGCGATGCTGAGGCAACTGCGCTGTTCGCTGGGATCTATGAAGATGGCCTGGCGGCGCTGAAGAAGGGGCTGGAAGGCTAATGCCCGTCAGTTAAGCAATTGGGGGCCGCTTTGCGGCCCATCGCCGGCAAGCCAGCTCCCACAGAGATCGCGCAACTCCTGAGTTCTGCGCAGTACCTGTGGGAGCTGGCTTGCCGGCGATGGGCTGCGTAGCAGCCCCGTTAACGCTATTTTCGTTGCTTCAGAAAATGCTACCCATAACTGCGGTTAAAGCCACGCCTTGATTTGGCTGGACACAGCGTCAGTGGAGATCCCGTAACGGTCATGCAAGGTCGGAAGTGCACCCGCGTCGAGAAATGCATCCGGTAGCGCGATCTGGCGGAAGGTTGGAGTGACCCCATTGCGCAACAGCACGCCCGCAACCGCCTCTCCCAGGCCCCCTATGATCGAGTGGTTTTCCGCAGTTACCACCAGGCGACCCGGCTTGCGTGCCTCGGCGAGGATGGTCTGCTCATCGAGCGGTTTGATGGTGGGTACATGCAGCACTGATACATCCACACCGTCCTTTTGCAGCTGCTCTGCAGTCTCCAGCGCACGCATGGTCATGAGGCCGCTGGCAATCAACAGCACATCCCGGCCACCGCGCAGCACCTGTGCCTTGCCCAGTTGGAACTGGTAATCGTAGCGATCGAGCACCAAGGGTACGTTGCCGCGCAGCAGCCTCATGTAGACCGGCCCCTGATGGGCAGCGATCGCTGGCACAGCCTGTTCGATCTCAAGCGCATCGCAGGGGTCGACGATCATCAGGTTGGGCATCGCCCGGAAGATGGCCAGGTCATCCGTGGCCTGGTGGCTAGGACCATAACCGGTGGTCAGGCCAGGCAGCCCGCAGACGATCTTGACGTTGAGGTTCTCTTCTGCGATTGCCATGCAGATGAAGTCATAGGCCCGACGGGAAGCGAATACCGCATAGGTGGTGGCAAAGGGTGTCATGCCTTCCCGTGCCATGCCAGCAGCGGCGCTCATCAGCAATTGTTCGGCCATGCCCATTTGATAGAAGCGCTCGGGGTGGGCTTTGGCGAAGATGTGCAGGTCGGTGTACTTGGACAGGTCGGCACTCAGCCCAACTATATCCTGACGTTGCTCGGCAAGGCTTGCCAGGGCATGGCCAAACGGGGCAGGGCGCGTCGGCTGGCCGTCGGCGGCAATCGAAGCGATCATGGCCGAGGTGGTCAGGCGTTTCTTGGGTGAGTTCACAGTGCTCATGCTTGGCTCCCGGCGTCCAGCGCCTTGAGGGCGAGGTCCCATTCGTTTTCATCGACGCGAATGAAGTGCGTCTTGTCGCGGTTTTCCAGGAAAGGCACGCCTTTGCCCATGCGGGTATCGCAGATGATCACGCGCGGTTGCGCCCCGGTGTGGGCGCGGGCCTGGTCGAAGGCGCCGACCAGCGCATCCAGATCATTGCCGTCCACGCGTTGAACGAACCAGCCAAAGGCTTGCCAACGGTCGACGATTGGCTCGAAGGCCAGTACCTCGCTGGAATGGCCATCCGCCTGCTGGTTGTTCACATCGATGATTGCGATCAGGTTGTCCAGGCGCCAATGGCTGGCCGACATGGCGGCCTCCCAGGTCGAGCCCTCGTTGAGCTCGCCATCGGACAGCAGGTTGTAGACCCAGCTGTCCGAACCCTTGCGTTTGAGCCCGAGGCAAGCGCCGACGGCGATGCCCAAGCCGTGGCCGAGCGAGCCACCGGTGATCTCCATGCCTGGGGTATAGGCAGCCATACCAGACATGGGCAAGCGGCTATCGTCGCTACCGTAGGTTTCAAGCTCATCCTCTGGGATTACGCTGGCCTCGATCAGTGCGGCATAGAGGGCAATCGCGTAGTGCCCGATGGACAGGTAGAAACGGTCGCGCTGCTCCCATTCGGGGTTGCCGGGGTCGAGGCGCAGCGCATGGAAATACGCGACCGCCAGCAGGTCGGCGGCGCCCAGCGCCTGGCCGACATAGCCCTGGCCCTGGACTTGCCCCATGCGCAATGCATGGCGGCGGATATTGCGAGCGCGCACAGCCAGCGGCAGCGCCTCGGTGTAGGTAGGCACAGCAGTCATTGAAGTGACTCCTTTATCGAATCAACGATTGACCAGATGAGCCGGTACTCGTGACACCAGGAAGGCGCCAAACATGAGTACGGCCGTGATGAGATACATGCCGATGGCATTGCTGCCCAAGGTGGTAGTGACCCAGCCGATCAGGTACGGCGAGCAGAAGCCGGCAAGGTTGGCGAAACTGTTCACCGCCGCGATGCCTGCCGCCGCCGATACACCTCCCAGCAGCGTGGTGGGCAGCATCCAGAACAGTGAAGAGGCGGATAGCACTCCAGCTGCTGCGAGGCACAGGCTGAGGATCGACAGCGTCAGGCTGCTGCCCAGTGCTGCGGCGAGGCTCAGGCCCAGTGCGCCGATCAGCATGGGGATCGCCAGATGCCAGCGGCGTTCACGGTGGCGGTCGCCGCTGCGCCCGGCCCACAGCATCGCGACGATGGCACACAGGTACGGCAGGCTGGTCAGCAGGCCGATGTGCAAAGGTTCGCTGACGCCGGCATTACGTACCAGTGTGGGTAGCCAGAACGTGATTGCGTACTGGCCCATCACTACGCAGAAGTAGATGCCCGCCAGCAACCAGAGCCGACGGTCGCGGATGAAGTCGGCCACCGAACCGTGGTTTACCTTGTGTTGCTCGTCTTCAGCCAGCTCCTTGCGCACCAGGGCTTTTTCTTCGTCGCTCAACCAGTGAGCCTGATCGACGCCATCCTTCAGGTAGCTCAGCACCAGAACGCCCACCAGTACCGTTGGGATGGCTTCGAGCAGGAACATCCACTGCCAGCCCGCCCAGCCGTGAACGCCGGCAAAGCGCTCCATGATCCAACCCGACAAGGGGCCGCCGACCATGCCCGAGAGCGGAATCGCGATGAACCAAAGCGCGGTCATCTTCGCCCGGCGGTAAGACGGGAACCAATAGGTCAGGTACAGCAGAAGCCCTGGTGCCAGGCCTGCTTCGGCGATCCCCAGCAAAAACCGCAGGGTATAGAATTGCCAGGCTGTCTCCACCAGGGCGAACATCGCTGAGATGATGCCCCAGGTGATCATGATGCGTGCGATCCAGCGTCGAGCGCCCACTTTGTGCAGAATGATGTTGCTGGGCACCTCGAAGAGAAAATAGCCAATGAAGAACATGCCGGCGCCCAATCCGTAGACCGCTTCGGAAAGGGCCAGGTCGTCCATCATCTGCAGCTTCGCAAAGCCGACATTGACCCTGTCCAGATAGGCGCACAGGTAGCAGAGCATGAGAAAAGGCATCAGTCGCCAGGCCGTTTTACGGTAGGCACTGCTGCGTGCGGCGGATACCGCATCGAGCGCTAATGTGGTCATTCGTTCTGATCTCTTGTTGTTATCGAACGCGTGGCCTGCGCCGGGCTCGGGTGCAGGTCACGATGCACCGGGTGCTCAGTGGATCAGCATCCCGCCGTTGACATCCAGGGTAACCCCCGTCAGGTAGCTGGACAGGTCACTGGCCAGGAACAAAGCCGCATTGGCGACATCGCGCGCCTCACCCAGGCGGCCCAGCGGGATGCCTTCGATGATGGCGTGACGGCGCTCATCCTGCATGAGGCCACCGGTGATGTCAGTGTGAATCAGGCCTGGCGTGATCGAGTTGACGCGAATATTGTCCGGTCCCAGTTCACGGGCCATCGCCTTGCCCAATCCAAGCACGCCAGCCTTCGCCGCGCTGTAGTGAGGGCCACCGAAGATGCCGCCACCACGCTGGGCAGACACAGAAGACATGCAGATGATGCTGCCAGCGCGTTGCGCCCGCATGGTTGGGATCACCGCCTGGGACATCAGCAAGGTGCCACGAAGGTTCACGTTGAGAATCCGGTCATAGTCAGCCCCTGTAATTTCCAGGGTTTTCACCGGTTGAGTGATGCCGGCGTTGTTTACCAGCACGTCGATCCGGCCGAATTGCGCGAGCACTTGAGCGATGGCATCACGCACTTGTGCTTCATCGGCAACGTTGGCAGCCACGCCGAGGTGGCCTTCGCCGAGTGAAGCGGCAGCCTCGGTTGCGGCAGAGGCGTCCAGGTCCAGGATCGCGACTTTGGCGCCCTGAGCGGCAAACGCCTGGGCTGTTGCGCGGCCGATACCGCGGGCAGAGGCCGCGCCAGTGATCACGGCAAATTTTCCTGTTAACAGCATCGAAGGTGCTCCAGATGGTTGTTGTTGTGAGCGGCGGTTCCAGGAAGAACCGATAAGCACAGCTTCGTCCGGGACAGCACCCCAAGCAACGCTGCCTCCTTCACCCGGTGCTGAAAAAAATTCAGCCCTCGACTTGTGCCTTGGGCTTACAGGAAGGTAAAAGCCCTGGTATCGCTTCGAATCTTTCAGGAAATGGTCATGAGCCTGGACATCCTTAGAAAATCGCCTCAGATCCCTTCCCTGAAAGCAATTCAGGCCTTCGAGCAAGTTGCTCGCTTCGGCAACGTTGCACGGGCCGCAGAGCAGTTGAACCTCACGCCCTCTGCGGTGAGCCACCAGATCGCTAATCTGGAAGCCTTGATCGGTCGTCCATTGTTCATTCGCGAGGCGCGCGGTGTTGCATTGACCCCGGCCGGAGAGCAGTACCTGCGCGAGGTGTCAGGCATATTGCAAAGCCTGGCTACGGCCACCGAGCGCGCCGGCAACTCGGTGGGCTTCGATTGCTTGCGGCTTCATTCCGCGCCTAGCTTCGGCCTGCTCTGGTTGCTGCCGCGCCTGGACCATTTTCGTAACAGTCATCCGCAGATCCAGATCAACCTGTCGTGCTCCTACGAGTCGCTGCACTTCGGCCGCCATCAGATCGATCTGGATATCCGTCATGGCTACCCCAACTGGCCCAGCCTGGAAGTGCGCACCATCCGGCATGAGCGTGCAACTGTGCTCGCCTCGCCACAGCTTCTCGAGCGTACGCCTATCAAGCAGCCCAGCGATCTGCTGGGGCAGAACCTGATCCTGTCGGAAGCCGCATTGGTGCAATGGCCCCAATGGTTCGCACAGCAAGGCGTGGCGTTGCCACAAACCCCCTACGTCCTGAGCTTCGATCGCTCCTACATGAGCCTGGAGGCCGCCAGCCATGGGTATGGGTTGGCCTTGGAGAGTTGCCTGCTGGCGCAGGACTATATCGCCCGGGGCGTGTTGGTACCGGTATTTGCGGAAGACTTGGCGACGCCCGTCAGTGCCCACCACCTGGTATTTCCGCGAGGCCATGCTGAAACCCCCAGGGTTCGACAATTCCTTGAATGGGTGCAGGGCCAGCTCGGTCATGACTTCAACTACTGAGAGCAGTTTGCACAACAGATGAACTGCGGTAGGGGCCGGCTATCAAGTCAGCAGAAAGCTGGATAGCACTAGAACTCAACGGTAATAAGTGACAAGGGAAAAGCCCTACAACTCTATAGGAAGTTTCGCTGCCCGGTTTGGGTTGTACATCTTCAGGGTGTCGCTACCATCAGGGCTCGGCGCTTCCATGGAAATTCCAGTGCCTATTTCCGGCAATACAAGAAGGCGGGCTTGGTAGCGTGAATCAACCCTTGGGTTCGTTCAGTAGCTTTCTGCGCTCGGCCTTGCTGATTCTATTGTGTCTATTGGGCGTATTTCCTCTGGATGTGATCCTGCCGTCATTCCCGGCGCTCGCAGACGAGTTTCGCGTCGAACCACAGCAGATAGCCTACTCGGTGAGCTTCTTTGCGTTTGGTGTCGCCTTGGCGCAATTGGTGATCGGCCGCGCCATTGGCGTTGATGGACAGCCTGGGGCTGACGCCCTATCAATTCTCGGTGGTGTTTATCGGCTATGGGCTTGCGTATATCGCTGGCGGAACAGCCGCGACCTATTTGAACAACCGCGTAAGCCCGCAGGTTCAGATCAAGACGGGATTCCTGCTCATAGCTGCCGGGGGCATCACGCTGTTGATCTGGGAGCAGGTAGCGGGATTGACGGTGGCGGGGCTGCTGCTGCCGATGATCATCTGCACGACCGGGACAACGCTGGTGCGCCCTGCTGCAACGACCCAGGCCTTGGCGCGTTACCCGCAGCAGGCCGGTGCGGCAGCGTCGCTCAACACGACCCTGCTGTTCGCAGGTGGTGGTTTGGCTGGCAGTCTTGTTGCTGGCATCGAAGGCGCGTTGCCGATGAGCCTGGGGCTTCTGTTCCTGGGTGCGGGTTTGTGTGGATGGCTACTGCTTGCATGCCTGACGGAAACGCCAACCAGCACTCGAATTTGATGCCAAAGGAGCTATCCGCAGTGAGAACGATAACGGCCTGGTGCTGATCAGGCCCAGATACCGAACAGCACCAACGCCGCCACGCCAAGCCCGACTGCAACCGAACACCCGCCAATCGACAGCGCTGCCCGACCTTGCCGGTACCAACCATCCTGGCCCAGTTGCCGTGCCGGTGCCAACAAGCTTCGCCAGTGCAGTTCCGTGTCATGAAACGCCTGCAAGTTCGCCATGTCCGCATCCAGCCAACGGCGGAAATCGATCCGCTCGCACGCCGTTACCTGTGGGCTCTGCAAGCGCACATACCATTGCCCGGCAACACTCGCCAGCACATCCC
Organism: Pseudomonas sp. 32_A; assembly: GCF_017490905.1. Classification (NCBI taxonomy): domain Bacteria; kingdom Pseudomonadati; phylum Pseudomonadota; class Gammaproteobacteria; order Pseudomonadales; family Pseudomonadaceae; genus Pseudomonas; species Pseudomonas sp. 32_A. The sequence goes on from NZ_JAFGYI010000009.1 coordinate 129,693, forward strand.
GGCGCGAGCGGCCGGCCTGCAGCGCCTGGTCCATGTGCCGCTCGATGCTCGCCAATGGCAGGTCGAGGCGGGCGGCGATGCTGGCGAAGTCCAGCTGGTCGAGGCGGTTGAGCAGGAACACTTGCTGTACGCGCCGTGGCAGGCGCTTCAGGGCGTGCAGCAGGGCGTCGTCGGCATGGTGTTCGGCAGCAGGGGTTGGGTGCTCAAGGGGCATCAGCAGACGGGTCATGGACAGCTCCTTGCTCTATAAGGGGGAGGGATGGGGGCATCTTCCGTGATGCGTGATCAGCGTAGGTTAAACGAGATTGGTTCTCAAGTGCTGATTCCGCAAAGTTTTGTAATGAGCGTTCACGCCCTGAAACACCTTTGCTATCATGCGCGCCATCACGATCTTCATTAGCCTGAAGAGCCAAAAAAAAGACCCAGCAAAAAGCCGGGTCAAAAACCGTGATTAGCCTGATGAGGAGATAATCTGAGAGCGACCTAAGCTCCAGGTTATCCAGCAGATCTCGCGATCAGCTGAGTGCAATAATAATCGTTATCATTTGCCAGTCAAATGAATTTTCGCTAATCCGGTAAAAAAAATTTACCGGTGCGCTTCCTTGTCCCGGCAATCGGGGCCTTTGCCGTTACCTGGCCATCACGTTCTCTCCCTTCTTTCCTGCTTACGAACCCGAACCCACCGAGCGGTTGTGCTCGAGCAGTGCGCGTGCCATGTCCATCATGTGCATCAGCGCGAAGGTCAGCTCGCGCTGGCTACCGTGCTGGTGGGTGGCGGTTTCCTGCGCGGTGGCGGCGGCGCAGCGCAGCAGGGCGATGGCATGCTCCTGGGCCTGGTCTTTGGTTACCCCCTCGTGCAGGGTCCAGATCCTGTTCTCCTGAGTGGGGCGCGGCGGGTTGGGGTTGAGGTAGTAGTCGAGGGCGCGGCGGGCGGCTTCGCTGTCGAGATCTGTTTCGTCGTTTTTCGGTGGTTTCATCGCGATACCTTCTGATTTCCCTTCAAACACACAGGAATCAGAGGATAGGTCAGTCTGTACTATCTATCTAAAAATAAATAATTCATATTGTGTATTGCTGCGATTAATACAGTCCGTATTGTTGCCGCTCATGGAAAACTGGAACGCATTTCTCAAGCGCTACAAGCGCGAACACAATCTCAGCCAGCTCAAGCTGGCCGAACGCCTGGGCATGACTCAGGGGGGCGTGGGGCATTGGCTGCGTGGTACGCGGCGGCCGACGCTGGAAACCATCAACGAAAAGCTCGAAAAACTTGGGCTGGTGTTTCTGGAAGCCCAAGTCATGGTGGTGGAGCGCGATATCGTGCGCGAATCGCCTGGTCACTATGCGGCCGAGCAGCCGGTTTCGGCAGAGGCATTGCTTTACGCGAGCTTCCGCTTTCCGGTGCTGAGTTGGGCTGACTTGCAGGGAACTTTGCCAGAAACAAGCAAGGCCCACGAGCAGACTGACTACATGCCCGCCGGCAATGCGTTCTGGCTAGTGGTGGAAAACGACTCGATGAATGCCGCCAGTGGCAGGAGCATACCTGAGGGTATGCGTGTGCTGGTGGATACTGGCCTGCCGGCTGAGCCAGGCCGGTTGGTAATTGCTCGGCAGCCCGGGCGGCCGGCAGTGTTGCGGCAGTTGGTCGAGGAGGGCGGAGACAGGATGCTCAAACCGCTGAATACGCGTTATCCGACAGTCCTGTGTGAAGACGGCTGCGAATTTCTGGGTGTAGTTGTGCGGGGACATGAGATCTTCTAGCTTGCCGGGGGCTGCTGTGCAGCTCTGTTGCGACACAAGGCCGCTCCTACAGCGGCCGCACCGGGTTCGATCGGGAGGCGCGCCTTTGCAGGAGGCTGATGGCAGCGATGAATATGGATAGATGGATTGCCCTGGTTCGTCACCGGATGGAAGAGCTGGGGCTCACTCAAGAACAGCTGGCCGAGCGTGTTGGCGTGTCACAAGGCAGCGTGGGGCATTGGGTGAACAAGCGGCGACAGCCGAAGATCGAGTCGATGAATCGCACGCTCGTCGAGATTGGCATGCCCCATTACAGCGTCAGCTTGCACCTGCGCATTCAGGGGCAGGACGGGGAGCGGAGCGTTTACGATGTGGATGGCACCGATGACGATCTGGACCTCATGCAATACATCGTGTGTTTCCGCTACCCGGTGCTGGGTTGGGATGAGCTGGGTGTTGCAGATGTCACGGAGCCTGGCGTATTCGAGCAGACGGACTATCTGGCCCTGGGCAAGGCGTTCTGGCTGACCGTGGAAAACGATGCCATGAGTGCCGTCAGTGGCCGCAGTGTGCCGCAAGGTATGCGGATGTTGGTGGACCCTGGCTTAGAAGCCGAACCAGGGCATTTGGTTATCGCCCGTCAGCCGGGCAAACCGGCGATTTTCCGTGAATTGGTGGAGGAAGGTGGGCAGCGGTACCTGAAGGCATTGAACAGCAACTATCCGGCGCTGCTGTGTGAGGACGGCTGCGAGTTTCTGGGTGTGGTCGTGCGAGTGCATGGCTCCTTCTAGATTGCCGGGGCTGCTGCGCAGCCCATCGCGACACAAGGCCGCTCCTACAGAGGATCGCGCCGGGTTTGATGCCAAGCGCGGACCCTTGTAGGAGCGGCCTTGTGTCGCGAAAGGGCCGCACAGCGGCCCCCAGGACCCTTACTCCGCCAGTTCGACCAGCACCGTCCCTTCGCTGACCATATCGCCTTCCTGGCAGAACAACGCCTTCACCGTGCCGCCATGCGGCGCGCGAATGCTGTGCTCCATCTTCATGGCCTCCAGCACTACCAGCGCCGTACCTGCTTCCACCACTTGCCCGGGCTCTACCAGCACGCGCACGATGCTGCCGTTCATGGGCGCGCCCAGGCCGCCCTGGTGGCTGTGGCTGGCCTCGGCCTCGGCAATCGGGTCGAAGGCTTCGATGGCATGCATCTCGCCATCCCACTGCAAGTACAACGTGCCACCGCGGCGGATCGCCAGATGCTGGCGACGCACGCCCGCCTGGTCATGAACCAACTGCTCGCCCACCAGTTGCCAGGTAGACGCAGCGCTGCGCTCCAGGGCAACCGCCTGGTCCTGCCCGCCACTCACCAGGTGCAGGGTGCTGCGCGAAGGCAGGCCCAGGCGCAGGCCGTTGCGTTCGGCCCACGGCGAACTGTGGTCGTCGCTCCGCTGATATGCGGCCTGGCCCTGCAACCAGGCCTCGGCCGCCGCTTCCCAGAAGCCTGCTGGCAGCGCTTGAGGCGCGGGCAGCAAAACCTCCTGGTGACGCGGAATGAAGCCGGTATCCAGTTCGGCTGCAGCAAACGCCGGGTGGGCGAGAATGCGCCGCAGGAAGGCGATGTTGGTCTTCAGCCCGCCAATGGCAAACTCGTCGAGCATGGCCAGCAAGCGCAGGCGCGCCTGCTCGCGGTCTTCGCCCCAGGCGATCAGCTTGCCCAGCATCGGGTCGTAGAACGGCGACACCACATCGCCTTCGCTGACCCCGCTGTCCACCCGTCGCCCTTCGCCGGCTGCCGACTCGCGGTACAGCGTCAGCTTGCCGGTCGCCGGCAGGAATTCGTTCGCTGGGTCCTCGGCATACAGGCGCACTTCGATGGCATGGCCGATCAGCGGCACCTGCTCCTGGGTGATCGGCAGGGCCTCGCCGCAGGCCACGCGAATCTGCCAGGCCACCAGGTCGAGCCCGGTAATGGCCTCGGTGACTGGGTGCTCCACCTGCAGGCGGGTGTTCATCTCCATGAAGAAGAACTCGCCACGGGCATCGAGCAGGAACTCCACGGTGCCGGCGCCCACGTAGCCGATGGCCTGGGCCGCGCGCACTGCCGCCTCACCCATGGCCCGGCGCAATTCGGCTGACAGGCCTGGCGCAGGGGCTTCTTCCACCACCTTCTGGTGACGGCGCTGAATCGAACAGTCACGCTCGTTGAGGTACAGGCAGTTGCCGTGCTGGTCGGCGAATACCTGGATTTCCACATGGCGCGGCTTGAGCACGTACTTTTCCACCAGCATGCGCGCATCGCCGAACGACGACTGCGCCTCACGCTGGGCCGAGGCCAGGGCGTCGGCCAGCTGGCTTTCCTCCTCGACCACTTTCATGCCCTTGCCACCGCCGCCGGCGCTGGCCTTGAGCAGCACCGGGTAGCCGATGCGTTCGGCGGCGGTGCGGAAGGTGTCCAGGTCCTGAGCCTCGCCGTGGTAGCCCGGCACCAGCGGCACGCCAGCGGCTTCCATCAGTGCCTTGGCCGCCGACTTGCTGCCCATGGCGTCGATGGCGCTGGCCGGTGGGCCGAGGAAGATAAGCCCGGCCTCTTCGATGGCGCGTGCGAAGCCTGCGTTCTCGGACAGGAAACCATAGCCCGGGTGGATGGCCTGGGCGCCGCTGGCCTTGGCTGCGGCCAGCAGCTTGTCGACCAGCAGGTAGCTTTCGGCAGCCTTGGTGCCGCCGAGGTCGACGCGGGTATCGGCCTCGCGGCTGTGCCGGGCATCACGGTCGGTGGCGCTGTGTACGGCCACGGTGGTCAGGCCCATGGCCTTGGCGGTGCGCATTACCCGGCAGGCGATTTCGCCGCGGTTGGCGACCAGCAGGGTGGTCAAAGCGGGGCGGCTCATGGGCGCGGCTCCTTCTTGTCGTCGGTTTGCCACGCGGGGCGGCGTTTTTCCAGGAAGGCGCGCAGGCCCTCCTGGCCTTCGGCGCTGACGCGGATGCGGGCGATGGTGTTTTCGCAATAGCGGCGCAGGGCTGGGCTGAGTTCGCCGTCGTCCACCTCACGCAGCAGGTCCTTGGTGGCGCGCAGCGCTTGCGGGCTGTTCTGCAGCAGGTTGTTCACCCAGGCTTCGACCTGGGTGTCCAGTTCGCTGGCCGGGTATACCTCGGCCAGCAAGCCCAGCTCGCGGGCCCGCACGCCGCTGAAACGCTCGGCGGTAAGGGCATAGCGGCGCGCGGCGCGCTCGCCGATGGCCTTGACCACGAACGGGCTGATTACCGCCGGGGCCAGGCCTATGCGCACTTCCGACAGGCACAGCTGGGCATCTTCGGCCCCAATGGCCATGTCGCAGCAGCTGATCAGGCCCAGCGCGCCGCCAAAGGCCGCGCCTTGCACCACGGCCAGGGTCGGTGCCTTGAGGCGGTGCAGGGCGTACATCAGCTCGCCCAGCTCGCGGGCGTCATCCAGGTTGGTGTTGAAGTCCAGCTGCGCCGACTGCTGCATCCAGGCCAGGTCGGCGCCGGCGCTGAAGTGCCGGCCGCGGCCGCGCAGCAGCACGAAGCGCAGGCTGGGGTCCTCGGCCAGCTGGTCGAGGGCGACGATCAGTTCGCGGATCATCTGCGCGTTGAAGGCGTTGTTCTTGTCCTCGCGGCTCAGCCACAGGGTGGCGAAGCCGCGCGGGTCGCGGATCACTTCGAGGGTGCTGAAATCGCTCATGGGTCACATCCGGAAAATGCCGAAGCGGCTCTGTTCGATCGGGGCGTTCAGCGCGGCGGACAACGCCAGGCCGAGCACGTCGCGGGTCTGCGCCGGGTCGATGACACCGTCGTCCCACAGGCGGGCGCTGGAGTAGTAGGGGTGACCCTGGTGCTCGTACTGGTCAAGGATCGGCTGCTTGAGCCGGGCTTCGTCTTCGGCGCTGAACGGGTGACCACTGCGTTCGCTCTGTTCGCGCTTGACCTGGGCCAGCACGCCGGCGGCCTGTTCGGCCCCCATCACGCCAATCCGTGCGTTGGGCCACATCCACAGGAAGCGCGGGTCGTAGGCCCGGCCGCACATGCCATAGTTGCCGGCGCCGAAGCTGCCACCGATGATCACCGTGAACTTCGGCACCTGGGCGCAGGCCACGGCGGTGACCAGCTTGGCGCCGTGCTTGGCGATGCCGCCTTCTTCGTACTTCTTGCCGACCATGAAACCGGTGATGTTCTGCAGGAACAGCAGCGGGATGCCGCGCTGGCAGGCCAGTTCGATGAAGTGCGCGCCTTTTTGCGCGGCCTCGGCGAACAGGATGCCGTTGTTGGCCAGGATCGCCACCGGGTAGCCGTGCAGGTGGGCGAAGCCGCACACCAGGGTGGTACCGAACAGCGCCTTGAACTCGTCGAACACCGAGCCGTCGACCAGGCGCGCGATTACCTCGCGCACATCGAACGGTTGCTTGGCATCGGCCGGCACCACGCCATACAGCTCATCGGCGGCATACAGCGGTGCCACCGGGGCCAGGCGTTGCAGCTTGCCCAGCTTGTGCCAGTTGAGGTTGGCCACGCTGCGGCGGGCCAGGGCCAGGGCGTGTTCGTCGTTGTCGGCATAGTGGTCGGCCACGCCGCTGGTGCGGCAGTGCACATCGGCGCCGCCGAGGTCTTCGGCGCTCACCACCTCACCGGTGGCGGCCTTTACCAGTGGGGGGCCGGCAAGGAAGATGGTCGCTTGCTGGCGCACCATGATCGCTTCGTCGGCCATCGCGGGCACGTAGGCACCGCCGGCGGTGCACGAGCCCATCACCACGGCAATCTGCGGAATGCCCAGTGCGCTCATGTTGGCCTGGTTGAAGAAGATACGCCCGAAGTGCTCGCGGTCGGGGAACACTTCGTCCTGGCGTGGCAGGTTGGCGCCGCCGGAGTCCACCAGGTAGATGCACGGCAGGCGATTCTGCAGGGCGATGGTCTGTGCACGCAGGTGCTTCTTTACGGTCAGCGGGTAGTAGGAACCGCCTTTGACCGTGGCGTCGTTGGCCACGATCATGCATTCCACGCCTTCGACGCGGCCGATGCCGGCGATCACGCCCGCAGCGGGTACGTCTTCGCCATACACCTCATGGGCAGCCAGCTGGCCGATTTCGAGGAACGGCGAGCCCGGGTCCAGCAGGCGGTCGATACGCTCGCGTGGCAACAGCTTGCCACGCGAAGTGTGCCGCTCCTGAGCCTTGGGCCCACCGCCCTGGGCCACCTGGGCGAGCAGGCCGCGCAGGGCCTGGACCTGTTCGAGCATGGCCGCGCTGTTGCTGGCGAACTCTGCTGAACGCGGGTTGATCTGGGTGTGCAAGGTAGCCATGTGCGCCCGTCCCTTGTGCTCAGCGGGTTTCGTTGAACAGTTCGCGGCCAATCAGCATCCGGCGGATTTCGCTGGTGCCGGCACCGATCTCGTACAGCTTGGCGTCGCGCAGCAGGCGGCCTGCCGGGAATTCGTTGATATAGCCGTTGCCGCCAAGAATCTGGATTGCCTCCAGGGCCATTTGCGTGGCGCGTTCGGCGGTGTACAGGATCACCCCGGCGGCGTCCTTGCGGGTGGTCTCGCCACGGTCGCAGGCCTGCGCCACGGCATACAGGTAGGCGCGGCTGGCGTTGAGCTGGGTGTACATGTCGGCGATCTTGCCCTGGATCAGCTGGAATTCGCCGATGCTCTGGCCGAACTGCTTGCGGTCGTGGATGTACGGCACCACCAGGTCCATGCAGCTTTGCATGATGCCGGTCGGGCCGCCGGACAGCACCACACGCTCGTAGTCCAGGCCGCTCATCAGCACGCGCACGCCACCGTTGAGCTGGCCGAGGATGTTTTCTTCCGGCACTTCGACGCCGTCGAAGAACAGCTCGCAGGTGTTGGAGCCACGCATGCCCAGCTTGTCGAACTTGTTGCTGCGGCTGAAGCCTTTCCAGTCACGCTCGACGATGAACGCGGTGATACCGTGCGCGCCCTTTTCCAGGTCGGTCTTGGCGTAGATCACGTAGGTGTTGGCGTCCGGGCCGTTGGTGATCCAGGTCTTGCTGCCGTTGAGCACGTAGTGGTCGCCGCGCTTTTCCGCGCGCAGTTTCATCGACACCACGTCGGAACCGGCATTGGGCTCGCTCATGGCCAAGGCGCCGATGTGCTCGCCGCTGATCAGCTTGGGCAGGTACTTGAGCTTCTGCTCGTGGCTGCCGTTGCGGTTGATCTGGTTGACGCAGAGGTTGGAGTGGGCGCCGTAGGACAGGGCTACCGAGGCCGAGCCACGGCTGATTTCTTCCATCGACACCACGTGGGCCAGGTAGCCCAGGCCGGCACCGCCGTATTCTTCCGGCACGGTGATGCCCAGCAGGCCCATGTCGCCGAACTTGCGCCACATGTCGGCGGGGAACAGGTTGTCGTGGTCGATTTGCGCGGCACGCGGGGCCAGTTCGGCCGCGACGAAGGTGCGCACCTGGTCGCGGAGCATGTCGATGGTTTCGCCCAGGGCGAAGTTCAGGGTGGGGTAATGCATGCTGGGGCACCTTGTTGTTCTTGAAATTGGGTAACACCGTAGCTCAACGGCTATCACCGGCCCTGTGGGAGCGGGTTTACCCGCGAATGCGTCAGCAGGGCCACCGTCATTGCCTGATGATCGCATTCGCGGGTGAACCCGCTCCCACAGGGTCGGTGGTACGCCGGCAAACCAGATGTCGTTTTCACCTTTACGTTAACGTAAACCTGCGCGCATCCACTGTCAATCGGCTCATCACCTTTACGTAAACGTAAATCTGCGCCAGAGTATCCCCGCTTGCTTCAGTCGTGCCCAGAACAACCACAAGAAGGGACACCCATGAGTCAACCAAGCTATACCCGCGGTCGCCAGGACCAAGCCTTGCTCACCCAGACCATCGGCCAGGCCTTCGATGCCACGGTGGCCCGCTACGCCGACGGCGAGGCCCTGGTGTCGCGTCATCAGGGCTTGCGCTACAGCTGGCGGCAACTGGCCGAGCAGGTCGAAGTGCATGCTCGTGCCCTGATGGCCCTGGGCGTGAACACCGGCGATCGGATCGGCATCTGGTCGCCCAACTGCGCCCAGTGGTGCATCCTGCAGCTGGCCAGCGCCAAGGTCGGCGCGATTCTGGTCAACATCAACCCGGCCTACCGCGTGGGCGAGCTGGAATACGTGCTGCGCCAGTCCGGATGCCGCTGGCTGGTGTGTGCCGATGCCTTCAAGACGTCCGACTACCACGCCATGGTCCAGGAACTGGCACCGGAGCTGGCCAGTGCCACCCCGGGTGAAATGGCCAGTGAACGCCTGCCCGACCTGCGTGGTGTGGTCAGCCTGGCCGCCAACCCGCCGGCAGGCTTTTTGCCTTGGCAGGCGCTGGCCGAGCGGGCAGGGCAGATCTCGACCGAGGCCTATGCGACGCGCCAGCAAAGCCTGCAGTTCGACCAGCCGGTGAACATCCAGTACACCTCCGGCACCACCGGCGCGCCGAAGGGCGCCACGCTCAGCCACTACAACATCCTCAACAACGGCTTCATGGTCGGCGAAAGCCTGGGCCTGGGCGCACGCGACCGCATGGTGATCCCGGTGCCGTTGTACCACTGCTTCGGCATGGTCATGGCCAACCTCGGTTGCATCACCCACGGCAGCACGATGATCTACCCCAACGACGCCTTCGACGCCGAGCTCACCCTGCGCGCCGTGGCCGAAGAGCGCGCGAGCATTCTCTATGGCGTGCCAACCATGTTCATCGCCATGCTCGACCACCCCGCGCGCGCGCAAATGGATTTGTCGACCCTGCGCAGCGGCATCATGGCTGGCGCCACCTGCCCGATCGAGGTGATGCGCCGGGTCATCGACCAGATGCACATGGCCGAAGTGCAGATCGCCTATGGCATGACCGAAACCAGCCCGGTGTCGCTGCAGACCGGCCCGGACGACCACCTGGAACTGCGCGTGACCACCGTCGGCCGTACCCAGCCGCAGCTGGAGAACAAGCTGGTGGATGCCGACGGCTGCATCGTCCCGCGCGGCGAGATCGGCGAGCTGTGCACTCGCGGCTACAGCGTGATGCTCGGCTACTGGGACAACCCCCAGGCCACCGCGGATGCCATCGACCCGGCCGGCTGGATGCATTCGGGCGACCTGGCGGTGATGGACGAGCATGGCTATGTGCGCATTGTCGGGCGCAACAAGGACATGATCATTCGTGGCGGCGAGAACATCTACCCGCGGGAACTGGAAGAGTTCTTCTACACCCACCCAGCGGTGGCCGATGCGCAAGTGATCGGCATCCCGTGCAGCCGTTATGGCGAGGAGATCGTCGCCTGGATAAAGCTGCACCCTGGGCACAGTGCCACGGTCGAGGAGCTGCAGGGCTGGTGCAAGGCGCGCATTGCCCATTTCAAGGTGCCGCGGCATATCCGCTTCGTCGACGAGTACCCGATGACGGTGACCGGCAAGGTGCAGAAGTTCCGCATGCGGGAGATCAGTGTGGCCGAGATCGCGGCGGTTACTGCTGGTTGATGCATTGGCTGTTCCGGCCTCTTCGCGGGTAAACCCGCTCCCACAGGGACAGCGCCAAACTCGAACACGGCGCTGTACCTGTGGGAGCGGGTTTACCCGCGAAGAGGCCGGAACAGCCAATGCATCAACCAGCAGTAACC